>JAGBAI010000118.1 GCA_017939025.1 Oscillospiraceae bacterium | reverse complement strand
TCCGCAGAGGTGTACACCGTTCCCCAGAATGTGATGGCTGCCATTTCGCAGGTGAAGACCCCCCAAGGCATTGCCGCCGTGGTGGCGCTGCCGGAAAGTGTGCCGCTGGATGAGCAGCAGGGCCGCCTGATGCTTTTGGAAAACGTGCAGGATCCCGGTAATGTGGGCACCATTCTGCGCACGCTGGACGCTGCCGGTTTCGCTGGTTGCATCCTGACCCCCGGCTGTGCTGATCCCTATGCGCCCAAGGCGCTCCGGGCCACCATGGGCAGCGCACTGCGGATTCCGCTGTCCTTCGTGGACAGTGCTGTGGAGGCCGTGGATGTGCTGAACCAGCGCGGCTATGCCACCATCGCTGCTTCGCTGGATGGGGAACCGTTTTACCAGCGGGAAGCGTTTTCCGAGCAGGTGTGCGTGCTCATCGGCAATGAGGGGCAGGGACTGACACCGCAGGCGCAGGCGGCATGTACCCACCGGTACAAGCTGCCCATGCGGGGCGGCTCGGAGTCGCTGAATGCGGGCATTGCCGCTGCGGTGATGATGTATGATTTGATGAATCGGTAGTGAATCGCCATGGAGTATTTATTCAAAATCCATATCGATGATCTGTTCTGGATCAACGGCACGAAGGACGATCCGAAGGATATGTGTCTTCATGGCAACATGTGGGTGGTCATCGGCGGGCGCATGGTGGAGCTTGATGGTGAAGTTACGGTCAGCGCGTCTGCGCTGTATTTCCTGAAAACCCTGACGGAAGACCACATATACAACGAAGATAACCAGATGCTGCCCTGCTGTGGATATATGATGTCTCCCAGCGAAGATGGAAAATCAATTATCATTATCGGTTGCAACCTAGGAGTAGACTGGACTGTGCTCCATGAGGGCGAGACGGTTATCATCATTCTGGAGGACGGAACCAGAACCAGCATCCCATTGGAACTTTACAAAAACGAAGTATTCCAATTTGCAGATGAAGTGGAAGCGTTTTACCGCGCATGTTCTCCGAAAATTCTACATAATGATTATGAGCGCGAGAACTGGCGTTTATTTTGGGATGAGTGGCACAGGAGGAGAAACAATCCGGACTTGCTGTGAAAAAGCAAGGCGCACCTACCACCGCTGGAATGCCAGAATTGAAGAAAGAGGACAAAACAGTGAATGATGAATGGAAAATGCTATATGACGAAGCCATGAGCGTTTTGAATCCCCATGATGTTTCCAGGAGAATGTGGGTAGGGAGCGTGGCATCTGCCGTACTCACGAAAAAAGGGAATATCTATAAGGGGATTTGCATTGATACGGACGGTTCGATCGGGATGTGCGCAGAAAGAAACGCTTTATCAACAATGCTTACCTATGGCGAAAGCGAGATTACAAAAGTGGTTTCGGTATATAAAGATGGGAATATCATTCCATCTTGCGGCATTTGCAGAGAGTTTATGATGCATTTGGGCGGAGATGTGGAAAACATTGAAATTCTATTGAACAAAGAAGGACGGACAACAAGACTGATTGATTTGATGCCTGAATATCCGCGACACAAATAACGCCCGTTCATCAGACAAACCCAAAAACGCACCTGCCACCGCTGGAATGCGGTGCGCAGGTGCGCTTTTTCAATTGCTATCCTTTTGTTTTGCCTTGATTTCTTTCATCTCAGCAATCAACTCGCTGAGGGGCCGGTATTCGCCGCCCCACCATTCAAACACGTGCATGCCTTCATCCTCCAGC
>JAGBAI010000117.1 GCA_017939025.1 Oscillospiraceae bacterium | reverse complement strand
TGTCAAGAGAAACATGGGTAACACTTAGGGAAGAGACATGGGTTACAGTTTCCGGATGTGTCGGTTCAGGATGGTTCGGGTGAATGCGTCCACGACAGCGATCTGGTAGTTGCGGTAGATCACCCGGAAAGTATCTCCGTCGCCAGGTCGAATCTCAAGGTAAGTGTCCTTCATTGTTTCGCTCAGATACACCTGGATTGGGCCGAAGCGGAGGTATCCCCAGTTGTTTACCTTGACCATCCTGGCGCCCTCATCGTACACAAAATTCTGAGGTTCCCTATACTCACGGGAACTGGAAGTGTAGACCGATGCGGGCGGCTTTTGACCGAGAGCTTCGTGGGGGCGGATCTCGTTATACCGCCATCGCCAATCATTCAGCAACTGCCGGGCGTGTTCCAGATTGGCAGGAGTAGTCCTGAGCGCTTCGGCTTTCATGGTGCGGTGGAACCGCTCGATCTTGCCCTGTGTCTGCGGGTGCATGATCCTGCCGTGAATAGGTAAAACGTCCAGGTCCATGAGCCATCGCTCAAACTGGGTGTAGCCTCCACGGAAGCCGGAAAACTGCGCGCCGTTATCCGTAAGAATCGCATTTGGAAGTCCATATTCCTGAAATGCCAGCATAACGCTCTCTTTCACACCGGAAGCGGAACTTTTTGGCGTGATTTGAATACAGAAGCGGGAATGGTCATCCAGGATATCCAGAGGAAAACAACGGCTCCCATCGCCCAGAAGAAAGTCACCTTTGAAGTCCATTTGCCACAGCTCGTTGCATTTCTCTCGCTGGAAGCGCTGAAATGCCTTGTGTTTTTGGGCCTCCTCCGGCTGGATGAAGCCATACCGCTTGAGGATATTTCCGCAGGTCTTGGCACTGGGGATGCCATTACAACCGGCAGCTTCCAAAGCAGCCTTGATCTTCTTTCCACCCCAGGTTGGGTTGGAGGCTCGGACATCCAGAATCAATTGCTCTGTGTCCCGGGCTGTTTTGGAAGGCTGACGGTGCGGACAACGGCTTTGGTCACAAAGCTGTTGTCCCTCACTGGCACGATTAAGCCACTTGTAGCCGGTCTTGCGGCTGATCCCATATTCCTGGCATAACGCAGAAATTGGCTTCTCGTGCCTGCGCGCAGCCTCCACAAATCGTTCTCTTTGTTTCATAACAGTATCTGTCTCCCAAGGCATCTGACACACATCCTTTGCTTGTCTGATGCTCTAATTCTAACAGAAACTGTTACCTATGTCTCTTCTCTATCTGTTACCTATCTTACTTCTCTGTACATCATGAGCCCGCCGCACAGTAAAAACAAACGAACTCGCCGGAACCAATGTGAAAACGTAATTATTCCCGCCGGCGGGGTCATGACCCCGCCCTACAGGTGCGCAGCACCTATTTATAATCCGTGCGCAACGCGCACACATCAATCATTCATCATTCATCATTACTCATTCACCGCCTGCGCCGTTGGCGCAGGCCAAAAAAAGCGCCCTTACGGGCGCTTTTTGTCATTTAATAAAGTCATATGGCGTAGTCTGGTAGACGAAATAATTGAGCCAGTTGGAGAAGAGCAGATGGGCGTGGCCACGCCAGGTGACCCGGGGGGGCTGGGTGTCGTCGTCATCGGGGAAATAGTTCTCCGGCACGGCAATGGGCAGGCCCAGGGCCTTGTCCCGCTCGTACTCGTTTTTCAGAGTGTCCGGGTCGTACTCCGAATGGCCCGTGAGGAAGACCTGTTTTCCTCCGGCGGTGAAGATGGCATAGATGCCCGCCTTTTCCGAGCTGGCGGCGATCTTCAGCTCCGGCACCGCCTCCACATCCGCCCGGCGGATGCTGGTATGGCGGGAGTGGGGGACCATGAACACATCGTCAAAGCCCCGGAAGAGGATGGGGTTTTTATACTCCACCCGGTGGGGAAAGACGCCGAAGAGCTTCCGGTCCAGCTTGTACTTTTGGATGCCATAGTGGTAGTAGAGCCCCGCCTGAGCGCCCCAGCAGATGTGCAGGGTGCTGCAGACGTGGGTCTTGCTCCACTCCATAATGGCGCAGAGCTCCTGCCAGTACTCCACCGCCTCGAAGTCCAGATGCTCCACCGGGGCCCCGGTGATGATGAGGCCGTCGAAGTTTTGATCGCAGACCTCGTCAAAGGTTTTATAAAAGGCAAACAGATGCTCCGCCGGCACGTGCCGCGCTACATGGGAGCGGGTGTGCAGGAAGGTCAGGTGGACCTGCAGAGGCGTGTTGCCCAGCAGCCGGGCGAACTGGGTCTCCGTAGCGATCTTGGTGGGCATGAGGTTGAGGATCAGGATCTCCAGCGGGCGGATATCCTGGGCCACCGCCCGGGTCTCGTTCATGACAAAGATGTTCTCACTGTGGAGCACCGCCGTGGCCGGCAGGTCATTGGGGATCTTGATGGGCATGGAAAGCCTCCTGACTGTCTTGGCCTGTGCCAAAGGCACAGGCGACGAAGGACTGTGCTCCTGTAGGGACAGGCTTTAGCCTGTCCGCGTCGCATCGAAGATGCGACAATAACAG
>JAGBAI010000116.1 GCA_017939025.1 Oscillospiraceae bacterium | reverse complement strand
GTCATTCAGCTTGTCCTCAATCACCTCAATCTGACTCTGGATAGACTGTTCCTGCTGCTCATACATCTTGTCGAGCATATCCAAGGCCACATCGTAAGCATGGTCTTTTTCAAAATCAGTCAGATCTTTCTCTGCATCAGCCAGTTCATCCTGCAATTCAAGTCTACGTTTTTGCGCCCAAGCGGAATCGTCTAACTTTAGACGCTCCAGCTCAGCCTCAATTTCAGCCTTAGCCTTACGTTTTTCTGCCTGATCTTCAATATATTGCTCTTCATCACGAGCATCCTGCAACATTTCTTTCTGCTTGTTGTAGAACTCTTTTAGACTGTCAATTTTTTCATCAAGAGCATCCTTCTCATTCTCAAGATCCTGCTTTAGCATATCGATACGATACTCGATCAAATCTTCCATCGCATCGTGAGCATCATCCTCAGCGGCCTCTTGCATATCCGCCATATCTTCAAAATAGGCAATATACTTGGCCTGCAACTCCTGAATATAATCATCCGTTTCAGTCAAACCGGAAGCCTTTGCAGAAGCAATTTCATTACTGATTGACTGCATCATCTGCTTATAGTAATTGATAATCTGAGGCTCTTTTCCAGTTTGGAAGCTTAGCAACTCAATCTGATGCTCTGCATCATCCAAGGAGTCGATAAACTGTTCTTTCAGCTTTTCATATACTTCCTCAGCGTATTGTCTGTAATCATCAAGCTCAATCTGGCCTCTATTGTATGCATTCTTATATGCACCGTCTAACCACTTAATATAGTCAGCAAGGCTCATCTTGTTCATATTGAGCAAGTGATTATATTTCTTATACTGTTCCTCAAATTCGGAAGATGCAGTGCTGCTTGTTGCGGAACTGTTAATGGTAGAACCACTAACGCTACTACCGGCACTACCATAACCACCAGTTGTACCGTGATACTTATTACTTGTAATAGCTCCGATAGGGATATATCCAGTAACAGCAGCAGTGCCACCAGCATTGGCAGTGCCATATGCATGAGCCATACCACGAGTAGTTACATACCCGTGCTTCAAAAGTGCGTCGCTCTGCAAATGGTTAAATACGATAGCACCATGAGGAATGTTAACAAATTCAGCACCCATGTCGCCAACTGTATACCAACGACCAGAATGTGGATCTACAACAATTTCACGACCCAACTCACCGACAAGAGTTCGTCCGCCAGGAGCCGTACCCCAATCACCACTTGCTCTTGCAGTACCACCAGCATGAGCAGTACCATTAACACTGTTAACACCACCCATATTTTTCTCATAGTAATACACATAACGAGTAAGATTTTTAGGATTGAAGTTGTCAACTGCACTAGAATTTAATCTGTAAGTTACAGTTCTAGTATGGTTTGCAGGGCTATATCTATCAACCGCTCTGCTATTCAAGTTATAGGTTACTGTAGCGTTTTTATCGGCAGGATCATAACCATTAACTGCACTAGCATCAACACCAGCCTTAACAATCATGTTTGCAGTCAGATTGGAAACTGATGATTGAATTGTAGCAATGGATGTCGTGTCAATATTTAACTTTGCCTTGATATCTGGCTGAATAGATTGAATCTGCGTTGTAACTGCGGCAAGATCGCCCTGTGCGGCAGAAGTATCCAAGCCCATAGCCGCATCAATTTCAATTTGACTTGATATAGCCTGGAACTCTTGTAACAAAGCAATCGCACTTCCAAGTTCACCTTCAACAGCAGAAGCATCAACGTGCATTACGTCAGGCTGTGTTAAAAGACGCTTTTGTTCCAAACAATATCTCATAACATTATTTGCATGCTCTACTTCACTAGCATCAACACCAGCCTTGGCCTTAATACCGTTCATTTCTTCGATAGTTTTATCCAAAGCCTCGATCTGTGCGTTACCGGCAGCAAGACCTGATACGTCCATTCGAATTTCAAGGTTCTCATTGCCCTTAATTCCGCGTAGAGCCTCCGCTGATTCATTTGCAGCTACGGCAAGATCGCCGTATGTTTTTTCAGCCTCATCCGACCAATCAAAAACAGCACCGAATTCCTGCATTTCACCAAACATTGCTTGAACCAAAGGCATAGCCAAATTCAAACCATTAGCGAAATCCTCCATGGTTTTACCACCAGCAATTTCATAGGCATCACCAGCTTCGTTCAAAACCATCAAACCAGCATCAACTGCTTTCTGACAGAAATTGGCGATATTTAGTCCAGTCTGCTGCCCACTCTTATCATATAAGAACATATCGCTAATACTACTAATATAGGAGTTAACAGCATTTGCGTCATCGTGATCTACATTCTCAGGTACAATAAAATCAACCGCAGCCTTGTAATCAGATCGACCAATACGACCATAGAATTCAGACTCGGTGTTATTAAGTGTATTATTGATATGATTCATGGCATTCAAAGCACCATCAAACATATCACCACTCTGAGCAGCATTTTGAGAATTTATCCAATGCTGATATGCGCTAGTTGCCTCACGGATAGAGGCAGTCATAAGATCAAACTGCGTACAGGAAGCAGCAAGTGCTTCATTCTCAGCCAACAGACGATCAATCTCGCTCCTAATGGCCTGCTCGTTTGCTTCACGATATGCACTGTTTGTTTTCAGCACATCACGCAGCTTTTGAATTTCTCGTGCATTCTCCAAATACTTGGATTGTGCAAGAGCCTTGTTGGTATCATTTATGGAAATTTGCTCTTCTGCCTTTTGCTCAATAATCTGCTGAACAATTTCGGAATTGAGCTGTAAAGTTCCATTGGTATATTCCAGAGCCTCAGTATATTCGGCTAAAGCTTCAGAATTATATTCCTCAAAGGATAGGGACTTACCGGTAGTTTGGGCATTCAAAACTTCAACCACAGAAGAGAAGTTTTCTACCAATTTCTTGGACTTGTCAGAAGAATCCTTAACCTGTTGCTGAATTGCTCCAAGCTCTTTGGATGCAGCTTCTTTTGCTGTACTTAGGGCTGATTGCCATGCTTCAGCAGAATCGATTGCCCCGTCAGAATCACAGGAAATTTTATAGGCAAGTTCCTGATCTTCTACAGACAGTTTATCGAACCAGTTTGCAATTTTCACCTTTTCCGCATTGCCGATATTCAAATTGGAGATATTCTTTTTGAAGGAATCAACAATTGTTTGAGCATCCTGGTCAAGCTTTTTTGTCGCACCCTCTACGTCAATGATATTTTTAATTCTATCAGCGGTTGCAATATAATCGTTATATACTTCACCATTTCCGTCCAACAGAGAGGTATATAGGCCAAGTAACGTTAATTCATCTTCGGCAACATCTGCACTGAGAGCATCCATTCTCTCTTTTAGGTTTTCAGCCTGCGTAACCTTGTTCCTATATGCCCTATCGTCAGCATTGAAATTATTCTGCGCTTCCATCTTATCGATTTCATCCATCAGACTGTCATATTGCTTTTGCATCATAAACAGTTCTTCTTTGGATGACTGGACACTATCGATAAAGTCACGTGAACCAAAGGTAGGCACAAACACACCGGAATCGGTCATTATCTGACCGCCATCAAGATATAGGGAATCTTTCGTAAGTGCCTTATTTGCGGCTGTGGCGGCTGCTTGCCGTTCCTGCTCCAAAACCTTTTCTTTCAGCTTAATCTGAGCCTCTAACAAATTATTTGCTGCTTGGAGTTTGGAAAGTTCCTGCTGCTCTGCAAGCGTCGGCGCTTCCAATGCCTGCAACTCGGATATACGGGCAGCGATTGTTTTATATTCGGTGTTCATTGCCTCCAGCTCGGAAGCTGTTTCCTCAAATGCTTCTGTAAGGGCATGGGCTTCGTCAATCGCTGCCGTTTTCGCATCTGCAATTGCTTCTGTGACTGTATGGATCAGCGAAATGGCTATGGTCAATGCAGTTGCCAGGAATCCTATGGGATTTGCTTTTATAGCTGCTGTAAGGACTGCCATCGCTCCAGAAAGGCTGAATGTTGCGGTGGTGGCAGTAGCCTCCGCAGATGCCAAGCCCATCGTCACCAATGTCTGTGCGGCTTCTTCCTTTGTCAATCCTCCTGCTGTAAGGATCGCCATTCTTTGTGCATTTGTCAGTGTTTTACTGCTGATAACAAGACGCAGTTGTGATTCGCTCAGTCCATTGGTAACAGTAAGGAGCGTTTTCATCTGATCCGCAGTCACATTTGCGCCAGTTGTACTGTTTAAGGTACTAAATGCAGTTGACAACCGTAAGATATCGCCATATGCGTTTTTAGCTCCGCTGGCAATCATCATAAAGCCTTTGACCACACCCGCCGTGCTAAGTCCAATTAAAGCAGATTGCAGTAGATTGGTGTTGTCTACAAAGCTCAGAATTGCGGCTCCTGCATCCACCAAAGCGCCCAGAATTTGAGGATCAAATGTATTTAAGCTGAGAGATTCAAAGGTTGCCACAAAATTATTGATTTTTGCGCCAAGACTTTCCTGGTAGGCTTCAAATTTCTGAACTGCTGTACCGGCACTATTGGCTGCAACCTCAGCATATTCCAATGACTTACCATAGTTTTCCATCAGAACGAGGAAATTTTCTCTCTGCCGTGTACCAGCCGCCGCAGTTGCAATAGCTGACTTTTCCATGCTGGTGAAACTATCCCATTTCGCATAGATATCGTCCAAAATATCAGAAGATGCCCTAAAATCATTGTTGGTGTCACGCATGGTAATACCGAATTCTTTTAAGATTTTCTCGGTATCGTTCAAATCTTCGCCGTTTTCATCCACAAATACGCCCAATTTAATGTTATTCATACGTGCAAACATGGTTTTCAAGCTTTCGCCCACTGTTTCGGCGGATTTCTGTGTGACTTCCTGCACTGTTGCCAGATAACCAAGCAATCTATCCATGCTGACACCCGCAATATTTGCACCGGTGGCGGTTCTGGACATTGCCACAGCAAGGTCAGAAGCGGACACAGCTGCTTGCATATCAATTGCTGTCAGCTTATCGACTATCCCAGAAACATCGTCCACCGCAAGGCCATAGCCCTTCATTGCAGAGGTTAGATTCTTTGTGGCGGATTCTGCATCCATAGCACCGACCTTTGAAAGAATCATACTTTGTTCAATCAGCGCCGTAGTTGCTTCCGGTGACATACCCTGTCTCAGCCATTCTGTAGAACCTTCAAGCACCTGAGAAGTAGTGGCCTTGATTTCCTTAGCCAGAGCATTATAATCATCTGCAAGTTTTCTGACATCATCATAGGAGCCGCCTGTAACCATCCGGATATCTGTTAATTTCTCGTCCAGATCCGCTGATGTCTGCACCATTCTTACCGCTGCCTGCTCCATTTCAATCAGAGCTTGGTTCAAAAGTGTAATGCTTGCTACAGTTGCCGCAGATCTCCGGTTGATACCATCAAGGCCGTCCGCCACATCATCGAGTTTATCCGCACCATCAACATTCGTATCGATATCGATAACAGTCGATTTTTTCTCGGCGTTCTTCACACTTTGTTTGAGTGTTGATTTATCAATTTCCGCTTTCAGTTTTATTGTCTGATTACTGATGGATTTGATATCCTGTTTGATTGCCTTGCGTGTGTCTGTGCGGTTCAGTCTGGCAGTCAAATCCAAATGAACTTTTTCCAGAGATTGCAGATCACTTTTTATCTTCTGAAGGCTCTTTGCAACGTCCAGCTCGGCGGTTACAGGAATCGTTACCTGACCACCCATTTTTTCTAGCGTAGCTGTAATGTTCTGAAGTGATTTTGCCTGGTCAATTACAGCTTGAATCAGAATTTGTAATTCGTCCAACCTATATTTATCTCCTTACGCTGCCGGTGTATCTGCTTCGTGCTGATTTTCCATGAAAATAAGAAAATCTTCAATCTGTCTTGTGCCTGCCACTGCTTTTGCAATCGCTACTTTTGTAGAATTATCATAACTGTACCACTGCTTTGAAAGCTCAGTCAGCAAACTGCCTAAATCCCGTACTTTCCCATATTTATCCTTCAAGCTCAGGTTCAAGGCATTTAATGTAGTTTCTGCATTTTCAATCTGCTCTGTATCTTTATTCTCCATGAAATTGCCGTATCTTTCAAAGAATCTGCAAAGACTTTCTTTCACATCACCCAGCTTTTTATAGCCATGTTCCATGATCGTTGTAAGGAAATGATAGAGTACCCATTTTGAAACACCAACCCTATTGACTGCTGCTTCAAGTCTGGTATTCAGTGCATCGTCCTTCAACTGCTTTTGCAGCTTCTCCATCAAATCCAAGTATCGCAGAAAAACAAGGGGACTAATTTGCATTACACGTAAAATGGTGTCAAGGTCATCTTCTGAATAATTCATATCTAACTGCCCATCTTCAGTCTGTGTTGCTGTCAATACACTTCTCCCTGTTTCATCAACAAAAGCTCCCTCAGCCGCCAACAAAAGGATTCTCTCTGTAAAACAAGATACATCTACGTCCACATTTTGAAAAATCTGCATATTGCTTTCCAATGCTTTTTTAATGCACTCCAAGTAATCCTCACAGTCTTCCCACGCATCTAGTAGTTTACTGCCAAACAACAAATCAGCCGCCGCAAAAAATCTAGGCTTATCATATTTTCCTTGTGCAAACTGATTTCTCAATTCTTCTGCTGCTTCCCCCAGTGAATTGAATACAATTCCGTATTTCATATTTTTACCTCCTGATTTTGTTTGTCTAATTTTTCAAAAGCATCAAATACCGCCACATTTTCTCTCGCCTGATCGGCAAATATCTGTAATTCATGCAGAAATTCCTTCACACTGAAAACGCCCTCTGTCATAAAAACAGGCTTCTTAAATTGTGAAATATACCCTGCCTGCATTTTTATTGCGGTATCGTCATATCTTTCTGCCCAGCAGAAGAAAGGATAGCCCAAGTCACGAATTGCTTTTATGATACCGTTTTTTGAACTATTTTCTGAGATAGTCATAACCATTAGATTCGATAATCTATCGTTACAGCAATCGTTATCCAGATGGTCGATACACATCCCCTTGCTGAAATACTCATCTCTGAGCCGTTCAATATTGACAATCAGCTCGTTTGTATCTCTGGGAAGTCCATACAGATGTTCGATCATTCGCAGATGGTACAAGTAGACACTATGATTTTTGTCAACGTACAGAGCCAGTCGGTCATCATCTGTTTTTGTATGTAGGCAACCATAGCTTGTTAAAACCCGGTATAAATCCGGTGAATAGTCCAAGTGTGTGACAAGCCCATCAACTTTCCGAACAATGACCATATCTTTGCCACGCTTATAAATCTTTGTTTGTCCAGAGATAGAGGGCTTTGGGCCAGACAGGTTAGAGATTCTTAAATCTGTAACAGCATTATTTACGCTTTTTACCTTAAATGAGACGGGCTTAGGCAAAACTTCATTTACATCCAAATCGTAATATGCTGCATAGAGATGATGGCACAATGTACCCTTTCGTTTTCTGTTAGGCGATACTATTCGTAATGTCCTGCCAATCAAATAACCCTCATTGATTAGGCTTTTGATAGTTTCTACTGCATACGGTTCGTTATCAATAAGATATAGTCGCTCTGCAAATTGCTTTTTGAGATCGTCTTTATAAGCTCCCTTTGCGCTATAAGCAACCCCTAAATAACGTTGCTGCTGAAATTCATAAATCACATATGCACCAGCGTCCAGAATAATAGATGCCCCAATTCTCTCCAGCCGTTCTTTAAATGGGTATGTGGGCATTTTCAGTAAGGCAACCGCCGCTGTGACACTCATTGCTCCAGAAGATACAAAGTTATAGATTTCTTCGTTACCGGAACGAATGACTTGTAAATGCCTGCAATATGTTACGTTCGGCACATTTAGTAATTCTAAGGCGGTTTTATAATTGATTTGCTGTTCGTTTCTGGCCTTTTCTGCAAGTTTGATACGTTCAATCGTACTTATGGATTGATCTGTAAGAGCGTCTAATAATTTCTTTGGTATTTCTTTTGCCATGTTCCTCCTATGGTTTTTAGCAATGAATAGGGTAATTCAACTATACTTATCTAGGTTTACATAATTTTATCATCCCCGAAAAGTTATAATTCCTATATAACCAGCGGTTAAATGCTATTGCCCGTTGAGCATCGTATACTTTTCGGTAAATCCATAAATCAACCAAATATTGCAGTTTTTCTTTATAAACCCCGTTAAATTACGGTTACTTATCGAAAAGAGATATATAATAGTCCATACATACCAAGTCTATGATTCTACTTTTGTAGCCCTTATTCTTTTAACGAACGAGATTTTTCACCCCGTTAAGCAACGGCATTTTCTGAGACGGTCTGAATGAGGTTCATTCATATTGCCTGCCCATCAAGCCATTTTTCCATAAGTGTCCTCATCCTTCTGGATGGTATATACAGTTCAATTCTTTGTTGCTCATATGGCAAATCATGTCTACGGATGCTGCTTCGCCATATCCACTGAATCATTTCAGACAGTGCAAAACGATTTTCGTTCAACCTTATACGGTACTTATCCCAGAACATGCCTTTGATAAGTGGATTATAAAATCGATTGATAAGGTATGCCAATATCTGACGATCCGCATAATCATTTGTCGCTTTTGCATTACATGACACAAAGCACCGAAGCTTATTTAATTCTTGATCCTTATAATTAGGGTCAGCATCCATAGCTTTACGCTCTTCTGCTGATAATTTACGAATGTAACCGGCACCATTGATTCTAAGGATATCACGTTCTCTTTTATAGGCTGTCCACATAACACGTTTACCATTTGCATCGCCGGACGGTTTCACTCTTTTAAGGAATGTGTTAAATCCATTTCGTACAGCCTTTATATCTGTGGCGGTTGCATTATCATACCAAGTTGATGATAGATTGCACCGTTTCTCTCCAATCCTGTTTGCAGTACCTTCATAAATATGAATTATATTTTTCAGATTCTTCCGCTGCTCTGCATCATCTTTAAATCCAGTAAAAACAAATCCTTCTTTGCTTCCATACTGCCCACATACCCCACCTAATTCGTACTTCAGATCATGGATTTTCAAATATGCATCAAACACAGATCCCTCAAACAAGTATGACAATATATATACGTCCTCAAACGCACTGAATATCTGTGGCGGAAACATCCATAGGAAAAGCTGTCCATTTACACACAACACATTGCCAGATTTAATTAGCGGCTCAAGGTATCGATACTCATAATCCTCATCCGCTCCGGTTCCGCACCATGTCACCCGACAATAATCATCGACTTTAATGATACCTGCATTCAATAGAAATTTAGCAGTTCCCTTTTTCACCTGATAGCCCACATCATCAATCAGATCATTGATAGGTTTTACAACATCTAATGCTTCGTCGATAAATAAGGTATATCCTCCGTCACGTATAAGATTCCAAACATCATTGTCAACATCGAGAAAAAGACTGTGTGTACACCCGATGTCATATCCATGTGATAATAGATATTTAAGGCTCCCCAGCTTCGTCTGTCCTTTATGCTCAGGTTCGTGTATGTCTAGTCCAGCATTCTTTGCATCCTGGATGGTTTTTAGATACGGAGTAACAATCATGTAAGACTTTTCTGGGTGATTCCGAATCGCCTGGTACATAGCCTGTGTCTTTCCGCTGCCCATTATAGAATCAATAACTGTGATTGCTATTATTATACCTCCCAAAAATCTGTGATGTTTTTTACGCAAAAATTGAGCTGCAATGCATCAACTTTTACCATTTGACGGTATGATTTTTGGTGCTATGGATTTCATTTTTTCTTCATACTCAGAAATATAACCCGTCAATCGCATGATCTGAGGCCTTGATAATGCAATGCGATGATTAACAAACTTAGAAAAAGTCTTTTCGTGAATAGAGCAAACCTCAGCTACATATTTTGCTTTCAGCCCCCAACTATCCAAAAAAACCTTCGTCCGATTGGCTAATTCTTCTTGCTCTGTAAGCATATGTTTTCATCCTCCTTTCCTGCAACAGTAAATAGCTCGCATAAAACAAAAAAGCAGACCGACACCCACCGATACAAAACACCGGTGTTGGTAACGATCTGCTGACGGTTCCCTTATATTTCATCTGCCAATCTCACAAGCAAAACAGGGAACGGGGCATGACTCAATTTCAAAATATGATACCACAGATTATTTGCCTGTTTGGCCTCTCTGCATTATCAACATACAAGGTGAAATCTGATTTGTCAAGAGGTTTTGTATAAATATTTTGTGCATTTTATATAAGTTCAGTTTATCTATTGTGGATATTATGAACACTGTTCAATAACTATTTACTAGAATACAGTGCATTTTTGAATCTCAATGCCTCGATAATTTTGAACGATAGAAAATACTATCCAATGAGTTTTTTTGCTCTGAAGGCTTCTAGCGGCTCCAGAGTGTCGTTGCAAACAAGAGTACGAAAAAACCCGTCCGGGCAAATAGTCCGAACGGGATTTGTAATATATACTATTACCGATGTAAAATTGAATTTGCAAAACTCGCATGTATGGAATTATTAGATAAACACACGTTCGCATGCGAGATCAAATGAGCAAATATCCTCAATAGCGATTTCGATAGTTTCACTGGTACAGGTATTTCTAACAGTGACATTTCCACAATTAGTAAAATTACCTTCTAAAACATCATCAATTTCCAAATCCTGACCACGTAATAATTCAAAATAACCGTATTCACCATCACTGCGTTCAAAGATATACATATCTCTACCATAATTAGTTTTGATAATTGTTGCTTGCATAATAATTTCCTCCATGTTTTTGTTCTTTAGATCAGTTGTGCATGGTTTTGAATTGCCTGCTCAATGCGCTGAGGCTGCAAACCGATATAGCGTTGTGTAATGGCTGCATTGCTATGCTGCAGAAGACGTTGCACAAGATTAATATCATAGCCGTTTGCCTGGTAAATCTCTGTTGCATACCATTTTCGGAAACTGTGTGTGCTGATCCCCTCATACCCCAGATAATCACATACAATTTTCAACTGCTTTTGTACGGCTCTTTCTGTAATCGGAAAAATCAAATCATATCGCCCGATACCGTTACGCAGACAGAAATTTTCTATATACTGCTTAATAACAAGCGGTACAGTAAATTCTCGTGCTTTACCGGTTTTCTGTTCTACAATCTCCAAGCGATATCTGTCGCCGTCTCTGACAATATCACAAGGGCGAAGCTTTACTATATCGCTGATTCGGATTCCTAAATTTCCTTCCAGAACTAAGGCGGTCGCTATGCGCTCGTTCGGTCTGCAACCAGAAAAGCCCTCTTTCATTGTCTGGATGATTTCTCTGTATTGCTCTGTGGTCAATGCTACGGTTTTCTTATTCATCTCTTCGCCCCCGTTTCTATCATCAAAAATTTGTAGAGTTCGTATTTTGTGGCGATATAGTTCGTAAAAATAGGACATATTTCAATTTATGCTGGAAATACTCGCTTTTGGTGTTCGTTATTTGTGCATTATACGAACTTTAGTTGATATGCCACTAATTAGCCAGCACTTTCAGAATTATCAGGCACAAACTCCAGAAGATCTCCAGGCTGACATTCCAGCAGTCTACAAATGGTTTCTAAGGTTTTCCATGACACCAATTCCCCGTGGCGGATTTGTGTTAAATAAGATTGCCCGATTAGTTTTTCCTCTCTAATCCGGTTTTGTGTATAACCCTTTTCCCGTAGTGCAGCTAGCACGTCAATCTTGTACTGTATCGGCATTTACATTCTCCCTTCTCTTAAACAAGTAGCGGCAGTTTCCATACAAAGGTCTCTTCTCCACTATACGTATTTTATCACGGAACATCACTAAAATCAAGTGATAAATTCACACATAAAACATCACTAATATTTAGTGAATACGTCAATAGACATCACTAATATTTAGTGATATAATATAACCATAGAGAAGAGGGGACAACAGAGGCCACCCGGTAAGTCACCCCCATAACAATGACTACAACATGGGTGAACAAATTCTTTTTTCAAAGGAGAAAACACTATGTCTACCATTGAAATCACCTCTAAGATTGAAGCACTGAAGGAGCTGGAAGCCCTAATTGATGAGGCTAAGGCAGAAGCCGAAGCCCTTCGAGATGAAATCAAAGAAGAAATGCTGAACCGCAACACCGAAGAGCTGGAAGCTGGACAGTACATTATTCGTTGGACTTCGGTTCTCAGCCAGAGATTCGACAGCACTGCATTTAAGAAGGTTATGCCGGAGGTATACAGAGCCTACACCAAGCAGATCAGCAGCAGACGTTTCACCATCAGTGTATGAAAAAAGCCCCTTGCCTGAGAGCCGACCAAAGCAACAGGCAAAGGACTTGACCACAACCGGAACGGGAGCGGACAAACCAATTATAGCTTGTCTGCTCCCAACTGTCAAATATAAAGAAGGAATGAATAATAAGGAGCAAACAATTATGTATATTATTCAGCAGTGGGAGAAAATGAGTGAAGACGAGCAATTAAGAATGATAACAGCAAATGTGTATAAAGCATTGAGAAGAGAATTTGCTTGTAACAGCACTGATTACTTTATAAATTATCATGGTTTAGATTGCTTGATAAATGAAACATGGCTAAAGATGTCTGAACGTCTTGACCCTGATTACCTCTACATTCTCAATAGGAAGCGTATCAACGATGGAAAGCAAGAAATTACGCTTGTTTCGCTGATTTACCGGTGTGCAAAGGATGTTATTCGTAGCATTAACGGCCAAGACAGCAAGCATGAGCGCAATAGGGTACATACCATTATTGACGGCAACGGAAGGGAATATGACTACGCTGAAATGATATCTGTTGACACAAAATGTCACACAGAAACAACAGTTATTATTAGGACTGCCTTTCAAACCGTATTGAATTGTATGGACGAGACGGATAGATTTATCATTGAATGCAAGCGTGATGGAATGACAGAACGCGAAATTGGTATTATTGTTGGTATGTCAGGTGTAGCGATTCATAAACGTATTGTAAAGATTCGGGCAGCATTAACAGTTGCAATGACTGCATGAGGGGAGAGAAAAACATAATATGATTTATAAGGATATCGAATTTGAACCAATCAGTTCAAATCCATTTTGTATTCAATTCCCCGTAAAAAAGATCAATGACCACATGTATGTGACCATTGATGCAGTAATGTGTGATAGATGGTATGAGTTGAAAAGTATTTGTGGAATTGAAGAAGGGATTAACATGGAACAAATCGTAGATGTCAGAGCATACCTTATGCTGCAGACTTCACGGAACAGCCCTAGAATTGGGTACAAAGTCGAAATAAAAACATCAACTGGAGTTACTATAACCAAGAAAATGCGAATGTACGAACCTCCCCAGGCCGTGGCGGAATTGCTTGATAGTTTCTTTGCTATGGGTGCACCTGGTTTAGCTCCTGACGTTTACACGGCACTTTATCAACAACACAAATCTTTTCGGCAAAAGTATGGAAATAGCCCAGGCGAAACAATCATTGAGTTGCTGGAACAGGGGTATACCGTAGATCAAGTAATAAGTTATATGGAACAGTAAAACAAAGCACCGAGGCAATCAAACCCCGGTGCTATTTCTTATCCTCCTAGGTGGTGGGGGATGGTTTATATTTTGAAGCAAACTCACTTTTCTACACGGGGCTATTGTACCCCTCTACACACCTCAAACATATTTTTAACCATACCGATTGTGAATTATACCAACAGGTCACTTGCCATAGTTCATCAGCAAATAGTTTTGTATGTATTCTGCATCCAATTCTATACCATTCTGCATAGCTTCTATACCGCCCTCAACAAAATACATATCCATACCTACGGTAAAAGGATATGCTGCGGATGATATTTCTTGCTCTGAAAAATCACGAAACCCTAATGTATCGTTTCCGTAGTAAGCTGTCCAGGAATTTCCATAATCATTTGTTACTTCCAAAGAAAACGTATAGTAGTACCGACCAAGTATATCGTCTTGCCATACCCACGCATTATTGACTTTTAGTGCTAAGGGCTTTTTAAAACCCGGCGCACAAGCAGTTAACAGTTTTGCAGCAAATTCTTGTGCTGGCTGCAGTTCAACTAATTTGTCAAACGCCTTTCTTGCGTTCTGCAACTGTGCATAATTTGTGATTTGCGTTTTCTCTTCTTCGGTCAGCTCTGCATAAGCATTCTCTGCGGCGACTATTTGGGCTTCACTTTCTAGCGTAATATCTCCGATGCTGGTGATTAGCTTTTCAACGTCTGCAATAGGATTTGCTGTTTCTTTAGAACATGCAATAAAAGTAAAGCATATCACTAGGATTAAGGCTACAACGATTGACTTTTTCATGTTTGTCACCTTTCTTTTAAGTATTCCACTTAATTATATTTCTTTGCTATCCAAAAGTCAACTTCACTTGGATAGAATATAACAAAAAGTGGAAAGGATGATCTAAACAAGTGAACTTCGGCATAAAACTGAAAACACTGCGTACAAGTCAGAAGTTAACGCAACAGCAATTGGCCGACAGAATCGGTGTTGCTAAATCTGTGGTGTCCTATTATGAATCAGGTGACAGATATCCTTCCTATGATGTGTTGGTAAAAATTGCAAGAATCTTTCATACTACAACCGATTATCTCTTGGATGTATCGAAAGACAATGTAATTGATGTTACAGGATTATCTGATGAAGATATTGCGGTTGTCCGCACTGTGGCGGAAGCACTCAAAAAAAGACATGAATAAAAACAAAGCACCTCGGTCAAACGACTAAGGTGCTTTTGCTCTGCTATATCAAATTCAATTCGGTTTGTCGTAAAAGTGTCGTAAATTCGGTGTCAAACGACCTTGTTAAGCTGAAAAGTGATTGCGCTGCAACAACTTTTTAATCCTGGGGCTTCATTGTGGGGAACAGGATGACCTCGCGGATGGTGTCGGTGCCGGTGAGCAGCATGACGCAGCGGTCGATGCCCATGCCCATGCCGCCCGTGGGGGGCATGCCGTATTCCATGGCGGTCAGGAAATCCTCATCCAGCATTTCGGTCTCGTCGTCGCCACGCTCCCGCTGCTCTACCTGCTTCATGAAGCGGTCCCGCTGGTCCATGGGATCGTTCAGCTCGGAGTAGGCGTTGGCCAGCTCGCTGTGGCAGATGAACAGCTCAAAACGCTCGGTCAGCCGGGGATCTTCGGGGGAGCGCTTGGTCAGAGGGGAGACCTCCACAGGATACATGGTGATAAAGGTGGGCTGGATCAGATGCTCCTCCACCTTCTGATCAAAGGTAGCGTACAGGGCATTGCCCCAGGTCTTTTCGGCAGCGTCGGCCAGCTCCACACCTACGGAGTTAGCCAGAGCTACAGCCTCAGCGTCATCGGAGACAGCGCCGAAGTCGATGCCCACATACTCCTTGACAGCGTCCACCATGGTCAGACGGCGCCAGCCGGGAGTCAGGTTGATCTTCTCGCCCATCCATTCCACTTCGTAGGTACCCAGAATTTCCTGAGCAGCGCCGGAAATGATGCCTTCGGCAATGTCCATCATATCGTGGAAGTCAGCATAGGCCTGGTACAGCTCCACGGAGGTGAACTCGGGGTTGTGCTTGGGATCCATGCCCTCGTTACGGAAGATGCGGCCGATCTCATAGACACGATCCATGCCGCCGATGATGAGCCGCTTCAGGGGCAGCTCGGTGGCAATACGCATGTACATATCGATGTCCAACGTATTGTGGTGGGTGATGAAGGGCCGGGCGGAGGCACCGCCGGCAATGGTGTTCAGAACGGGGGTCTCCACTTCAATATAGTTCATGTTATCCAGATAAGAACGCATGAACTTAATGAACTGGGAGCGGATGACGAAGTTGCGCTTGACTTCGGGGTTGACCATCAGATCCAGATAGCGCTTGCGGAAGCGGATCTCAGTGTCGGTCAGACCGTGGAATTTGTCGGGCAGGGGATGCAGAGACTTGGACAGCAGAATGATGGACTTGGTACGGACGGAGATCTCGCCAGCCTTGGTGGTGAAAACCTCACCTTCGGCACCGATGATGTCACCAATGTCATTCTTCTTAAAGCGGGCATATTCCTCTTCGCCCATTTCGTCGATCTTGACAAACAGCTGGATACGGCCAGTGGCGTCCTGCAGATCGCAGAACATGACCTTGCCCTGACCGCGCTTGCTCATCAGACGGCCGGCGACCTTGACGGTTTTGCCTTCAAAGGCTTCGTAATTGCCCTTGATGGCGGCGGAGTCGGCATTGAAATCGAACTTGGTCTGCAGGAAAGGATCCCGGCCCTCGGCCTGCAGGGCTGCCAGCTTTTCGCGGCGGATCTGCATCTGATCGTTCAGAGACAGCTCCGGCTGGGGTACAAACTTTGCCATAGCTTAGCCCTCCCGGGAAACGCTGACCACGGTCATGGTAAAGGAACCGGCGGGAGCGTTGACAGTGAAGGTCTCACCGGCAGCCTTGCCCACCACGGCGCGGCCGAAGGGGGAGTCGTCGGACAGCTTGCCCTCCATGGGGTTGGCTTCCTGAGAGCCGGTGATGCGGTAGGTGAACTCAGCGCCTGCCTCGTTCTTGACGACGATGGTGCAGCCCAGGCCGACGCGGCCGGTGGCTTCGTTCTCGTCCTCAATGATGACGGCGTGGGACAGGATGTCCTCGATCTCAGCAATGCGGCCGTAGAGCTTTGCCTGCTCGTTTTTAGCGGCATCGTATTCGGAGTTTTCGGACAAGTCACCGTAGGAGCGGGCTTCTGCGATCATGGCAGCGACCTCGCGTTCACGGGTGGTCTTCAGGTAGTTCAGTTCCTTTTCCAGGTCGGCAAGCCGCAGGCTTGTAATTTTGTATTCCTTAGCCATATTCAAAAATCCTTTCTCAGATAGTAAAGTTTACATAGCTTCTGCTATTATATCCCAACTTTTTGGCGCAGTCAAGATTTTTTTGGAACAATGTAGGGCGGAGTCATGCCTCCGCCCTGTTGGATGATTATTGGATTTTTGTCAGAAGCTGTTCATACAGCGCCTGTGTATCGGCGGCGGTTTCGCCACTGAGGAGGATAGGTTTTCCCTTTGCGGTCAGGAGGATGCAGCTTTCGGGCTTATAGTAGGTGTAGCGCAGATAGGTGCCCAGTTCTTCGTTTTCAAACCAGCCCATCAGCAGACGGAAACTGCCGTAGCCACCTACCCGGAGGCCGGAAATGTTGCCCTCCAGAAGCTCGATGGACTCAATGGTATCGTAATGGAGGATATAGTCGGAATACATATTGGTGTCGATGAACAGATAATCCTCCTGGAAGGTGTAAGTGATATCGCCATAGAACAGCACAAAGCACAGAAAGACGGTCAGCAGGATCAAAAAAATCACGCTTGCCTTGCCCATACGCTTATCCATGGTGGAAAAGCCGGTTTTTGTAACCTTTCCCTCTGCCAATTCTTTTTGATAGAAGCGGTAGGAATAAACCATGGGAACGATGCACAGAATCACCATCGCCAGGATCATGACACTGACTGCCCAAAGATGAGGCAGCAGACCGCACAGGGCAACGAGGATACCGCCGGCCATCCAGATTTTGCCGGCAAACCGATGGGTGGCGTTCCAGTTTGCTTCACTGGAGTAGGCCCAGGGCACCTTGATACCCATGGTGGAATTCATCCGGGTTTTGGGCATATAGTTGCCCATAATGGCAAACAGCAGACCGATGGGTACAACAGTCCAGGCCACAGGAGAGAATTCGATATCCAGCGCGAAGGCATACAATCCCAGCAGACTGAGGTTGCTGATCACAGGGATCGTCCATAGGACGACACGGAACATTTTTTGATTCCGGCCCCGGTTTTTCTTATCCAGTGCGGTAAAGAGAATGCACAGCCAGTGTATTGCCAGCATCAGAACCGGAAGTCCCAACACGGTTATGGGAACACTGGCAAAACCGTCTGCCTGACCAGTGATGCCCCAATGGATCGACATGACCTCCGGGAACCGGTCCCACAGCAGCAGACCTACGGGAATGGGCAGCAGCGTCAGAAGGGATGTGAGGATCAGCAACTTTTTATTTTTCAGGATCATAGAAATCCTCCTTTTTCCAGCGGCGGCAGAGCTTCCGGATTACCCAAATGGAAATCACTGCCATAATGACGAGGATCGTATAGATAATGGGATAGACAAGGGGCTGGGCCAGCACCAACGAGAGTCCGGCGGTGAGATCCATCAGGGTATGGATGCCCAGACACAGCAAGAGGCAGGGCAGGACTTTTTTATGAGCCACGCCGTAGCACACCAGCAGGCTCATAGCCAGATGCCCGGTCATGGCCAGAACCCGCTCAAAGCCCGCCAGCAGGAACAGGGAAGCGGAAGTCCCCAGAAGCTGACTGCGGATCAGTTCCAGTTGGCTGATGTCCGCGCCTGCCGCGGAAGTTTGAGCCATGAGAACATCAAAGCTGCCGGAATTGATGGCGGCGATGTAGGCAAGATTGTTGATATAAGTGATGCCTACAAGGATGATCGCTTCAATGCCGCCGTGGCCCAGACCGGCAGCCAGAGCGCGGTTCCGGGTGAGCTTGCGCCCCATCAGCTTTGCCACGGCGAATCGGCCTGCCAGTTCAAAGAGTCCGGCAGTAAAGGCCAGAGAAAAGACGTAAAAGAAGACGTGGTTTTGGGCAAAAGACAAGAACCAGCTTTGGCTTTGCAGCGTGGTGAGGATCGGCAGACGGATCAGAATTTGGGTCACAAAGAAGCCGGCGGCACCCAGGAGCCAGGCAGACAGGATCCCCTGTTTCCTCCATTTTATGGCGAAAAATACAAGAAGCAGAAGGGGAAGTACCAGACTGAGGAACAGGGTTATCCAGCAGGCCAGAATTACAGATGCAGGGATCATGGCTCATTCTCCTTTCAGGTCGGTGATCCAGAGCATGATCTCCTCCAGCACGGAGGCGTTCAGCTCGTAGAAAATGTACTTGCCCTCCCGGGTATCCTCGATAAGGTCGGCCTCCTTGAGAACAGACAAATGCCGGGAAATGGCAGCGGCGGTGATGTCGAAATGGTCGCAGATCTCACCGGCGGACAGCTTGCCTTTTTTCAGAAGGTTCAAGATCTCCCGCCGGGTGGGATCGGCCAAAGCTTTGAGCGTCTGCTGTAAGCCCATGTCAGTTCCTCCTTTGATTAACAATTAACTTAATTGTTAATTATATAGTAGCATAACAACTATATTTTGTCAACAGAAATATTTAACCCAATAGTTAAATAAAAAGGCTTGCGGAGAAGTATCCTCCGCAAGCCTCAATTTAGTCTTGAAAACGGTTGAAAATTAACTCGTCATAACCGGTTTCCGGATCTGCTTCTACATCGTATGCGACACCGGGGAGCTCCGCGATCACCAGCTCGCAGGTGGTGTTGATGATGCAGCCGGGGCAAAGGTGGCCGCCGATGGTACTCAAATCCTCTTTGGACAGGGCTATGTGCAGATGGCAGCGCGCTTCGCTGACGGTGCCATTTAAGCTGACGATCTCACAGTGGTCGGTGATCTGCCGGATGGTGACACCGCTGGCATCCCGGATACGGCCCTGGGAAATACAGCCCACGGCAGAAAGAACCACACCGGCTTTGATGTGCTTTTCCGCACAGAGAGTTTTGATGGAGCCCATCAGATCGTCACCCCGGTGGAGTCGGACACAGTGGAGCTTTAGTTTGCCGGAAGCGGAAAGAATGGTATGATTCATGGCTTACTCCTGATAGTTGACCAGATCGGACAGATCTTTGCGGACTTTCTTTCTCAGCTTGTCCCCTTCGGCGGCATAGCCCAGGGTGATGACCAGTCGAACGGGATGCGCGATGTTGCAGAGCTTACGCAGCTTCTCATCATCGAACCAGCCTAAGATACAGGTAGACAGGCCCTGAGCAGTTGCTTCGGCGGTAAGATAAGCGGTGGTGATGCCAATGTCGATGGAGCGGTAGTCGTTGTTTTTTACCTTTGCACCCAGAGCGGCAGATTTGACGTAGGGCATTTCAGAAATGACGATGCACACGGGAGCCTGAACGGCAAATTTATTCATGCCGCCCATTCCACGGGTCAGCTGGGCAACTTCCTTTGCTGTTTCGCCACGGCAGACGGTGAAGTGGTAGGGCTGACCGTTACAGGCGGAAGGTGCCAGCCGGGCAGCTTCCAGAATGGCATCCAGCTTTTCCTGCTCCACAGGCCGGGTTTCGTCATAAGCCCGGCAGGACTGACGGGCGTTGGCAATTTCTAAAAAGTTCATACGATACCTCCTTTTTTCTTTCCATTATACCGGTTATCTGAGAAAGAGTCAATCTGATACCCCAATACCAGTTTATCTGGCAGATAACATGCAATGTATTGTAGGGGAGGGGCATTGCCCCTCCCGCAACCTGATGGGATTGCGTGGTAGTGATCAATGCGTAAATCTACCGTTTGCGCATGTATAGGCCCTCAGTAATTGCTGCCGAGAGGGAGGGTCAAGCCCCCCTACAGTAGATTATCCCAGAAAATCCAATGTGGCAAGAAAAAGCACGAACCCGGGTGGGTTCGTGCCTGTTATCACTGTTTTGCAACCAAACCGTCGATGAACTGGGTGGCGGCCCGGGCGCTTCTTCCGCCCCGGCCCAGAGCGTAGCGCTCTGCCAGCATGTCCAGTTCGTTTTCGGGCATGGTGATGCCCTTTTCTTTTGCCAGATGATGTACGATCCCCAGATACACCTGCTTGGTGGGTTTCTGGAAGGTCACCTGAATGCCGAACCGCTCCGACAGGGAGATGATTTCCTGGAGGGTATCATTGCGGTGAACTTCATCTCCCTCCCGGCTGGAGAAGGTTTCCTTCACCAGATGGCGGCGGTTGGAGGTGGCGTAGATCACCACGTTACGGCTCTTGGCGGAGACGCTGCCCTCCAGAATGGCCTTCAGGGCGCTGAAATTGTCGTCATCCCGCTGGAAGGACAGGTCGTCGATAAAGAGGATGAATTTCAGCGGGTTGGTGTTCAGTTCGTCCAGAATGGCGGGAATGGCGTGGAGCTGCTCTTTCCGGACTTCCAGGATCCGCAGGCCCCGGTCGTGAAGCTCGTTGACCACGGCCTTGACGGTGGAAGACTTGCCGGTACCGGCATCGCCGGTGAGGAGAATGTTGGCGGCGGGCTTGCCTTCCAGCAGGGCGATGGTGTTGTCCAGAATGATCTGCTGCTCCCGCTTGTAGTCGATGAGGGAGGAAAGCCGGGTCTGGTCGGGATTCTGAACGGGAATGATCCGGTTGTCGGCACCGAGGTAGAACATCCGGTGCTTGGCGTAAATACCGTAACCGTAGCGGTGGATGTTGGCACAGCGCTCCCGGTAGCTTTCTGTCAGATTCAGTTTCTTAACACCAAAGACAGGCAGATAGCCCTGCCAGTTAAGGGCATCCCGAAGGGAAGAGGGGGTCAGATCCGCAGCCTTCTGTAAAATGGCCAGCTCCTGCCATACATTTTCCTCCATGTCCGGCCAGGGGGTCAGGCCCCGGCCGATCATGCGGATATAGGCGTTTTCGTCGTTGTTGACGATGTGCTGGATGTAACCGGCCAAAGTCCGCTTATCCGTTTCATAGAGGGTGGAGACAAAGGCGGCATACCGGGAAACCTCCGGGGCTTCCAGATAAGCGCACAGCGCCTGCACCACAGGATCAGACAGCAGAGAGCGGAAAATGGCAAGGGACTGTAATTCGGTGGCTAAGTTTCTCATACGTTCAGAATTGCACCCTTGGCACCGGAGGAGACCAGGGCAGCATAGCGCTTTAAGTAACCGGACAGCTCCTTTTTCTGAGGAACGAAATTGGCCATACGCTGAGCCAGCTCTTCGTCGGAAATCTTCAGCTCCAGCTTGGAATTGGGAATGTCGATGGAAATGATGTCGCCGTCTTTCACAACACCGATGACACCGCCGGAAGCGGCTTCGGGGGACACATGACCAATGCAGGCACCACGGGTAGCACCGGAGAAACGGCCGTCGGTGATGAGGGCAACGGAATTGCCCAGACCCATGCCCATAATGGCGGAGGTGGGATTCAGCATTTCCCGCATGCCGGGGCCGCCCTTGGGGCC
Organism: Oscillospiraceae bacterium; assembly: GCA_017939025.1. The sequence continues at coordinate 34,803 of JAGBAI010000116.1, read as the reverse complement.
CTCGTAGCGGATGACTACCACATCACCGGCAACGATCTTACCTGCGTTGATGGCAGCCTGAGCATCTTCCTCACAGTCAAAGACCTTGGCGGGGCCTTCATGAACCAGCATTTCCGGCAGCACAGCACTGCGCTTGACCACACTGCCCTCGGGGGCCAGGTTGCCCCGCAGCACGGCGATGCCGCCGGTGGAAGAATAGGGATTCTCCACGGTACGGATGACGGTGTCGTCCCGGTTGACGGCGGTGGCGATGTTCTCGCCCAGAGTCTTGCCGGTGACGGTCATCACGGAGGTATCCAGCAGATTCAGCTTGGTCAGCTCCTTCAGTACGGCGTAAACGCCGCCGGCTTCGTTCAGATCCTCCATGTAGGTAGGGCCGGCAGGGGCCAGATGGCACAGGTTGGGGGTCACAGCGCTGATGTCGTTGGCCATGTCCAGATCAAATTCCACACCGCACTCGTTGGCGATGGCGGGCAGATGGAGCATGGAGTTGGTGGAGCAGCCCAGCGCCATGTCGGCAGTCAGGGCGTTCTTGATAGCAGCGGCAGTCATAATATCCCGGGGGCGGATATTCTGCTTCACCAGCTCCATTACCTGCATACCGGCGTGCTTGGCCAGCTCAATGCGGGCGGAATACACAGCGGGAATGGTACCGTTGCCCCGCAGGCCCATGCCCAGGACTTCTGTCAGGCAGTTCATGGAGTTGGCGGTGTACATACCGGAGCAGGAGCCGCAGGTAGGGCAGGTGCCTTCTTCGCAAACCTTCAGCTGTGCTTCGTCGATCTTACCGGCAGTGTAGGCGCCGATGGCCTCGAACATAGAGCTTAAAGAGGTCTTTTTGCCATCCACACGGCCTGCCAGCATGGGGCCGCCGGAGACAAAAATGGTGGGGATGTTCACACGGGCAGCCGCCATCAGCAGACCCGGTACGTTCTTGTCACAGTTGGGCACCATCACCACGCCGTCAAAGCCGTGGGCTCTCAGCATGGACTCGGTGGAGTCTGCGATCAGGTCACGGGTCACCAGAGAATACTTCATACCCTCATGGCCCATGGCAATGCCGTCGCAGACGGCGATGGCAGGGAACACGATGGGGGTGCCGCCAGCCATGGCAACGCCCAGCTTTACAGCATCCACGATCTTATCCAGATTCATATGGCCGGGCACGATCTCATTATAGGAGCTGACCACGGCGATCAGTGGCCGCTGCTGCTCCTCATAGGTCAGACCCAGCGCGTGGTACAGGCTCCGGTGAGCCGCATTCTGAGGGCCGTTGACCACTTTATCTTTCATCATCATAGGGAATTCCTGCTTTCTTGTAGAAATATAGCAAAACCCGTCATCCTGAGCGAAGGGCGTAAGCCCGAAGTCGAAGGATCTACGCACTTACTATATGCTTAAGGGTGTCGTAAGTGCGTAGATCCTTCGACTCCGTTTCACTTCGCTCAGGATGACAGGTTTGTGAGTATGTGCTTCGATTTGGACAGCACAGGTAACGTTACATTGCGGGAGGGGCAATGCCCCTCCCCTACAATAGAAATCAAATCAGTTGTTGATCAGCTTATCCTCATCAGACCAGCTGTACAGCTTGCGGATCTCCTCGCCAACCACTTCGGCGGGATGCTCGGAGGCCAGCTTACGCATGGCATTGAAGTGAACCTGGCTGCCGGCGGAGGACATATCCAGCAGGAAGTCCTTGGCAAAGCTGCCGTCCTGGATGTTCTTCAGGATCTGCTTCATGGCCTTCTTGGTATCCTCGGTAATGATCTTGGGGCCGGTGATGTAGTCGCCGTACTCAGCGGTGTTGGAGATGGAGTAGCGCATACCGCTGAAGCCGGACTGGTAGATCAGGTCAACGATCAGCTTCATCTCGTGGATGCACTCGAAGTAAGCATTTCTGGGATCGTAACCGGCTTCCACCAGAGTCTCGAAGCCAGCCTGCATCAGAGCGCAGACACCGCCGCACAGAACAGCCTGCTCACCGAACAGGTCGGTCTCGGTCTCGGTGCGGAAGTTGGTCTCCAGAACACCGGCTCTTGCGCCGCCAATGCCCAGAGCATAGGCCAGACCGATGTCCAGAGCGTCGCCGGTGGCATCCTGCTCCACAGCAATCAGGCAGGGCACGCCCTTGCCGGCCTGGTACTCGCTGCGGACAGTGTGGCCGGGGCCCTTGGGGGCGATCATGATGACGTTGACGTTCTTGGGAGGCTTGATGCAGCCGAAGTGGATGTTGAAGCCGTGGGCGAAGGCCAGGGTCTTGCCCTCGGTCAGGTTGGGCTCGATGGACTCCTTGTAGAGAGCTGCCTGCTTCTCGTCGTTGATCAGGATCATGATCACATCGGCAGCCTTGGCAGCGTCAGCGGCGGTCATAACGGTCAGCCCCTGAGCTTCGGCCTTGGCCCAGGACTTGGAACCATTGTACAGGCCCACGATGACGTTGACACCGGACTCCTTCAGGTTCAGTGCATGGGCATGGCCCTGGGAGCCATAGCCGATGATGGCAACGGTCTTGTTAGCCAGCTTCTGCAGGTCACAATCCTGCTGGTAGAAAATACGATTCATAATAATTACCTCTTTTTTGTAAAATATATACCATATCTCGGCCCCCGCATTTATGAGGGGGACTGGCACGCCGCAAGGCGTGACTGGGGGAGCATGCGCCCCCCCGGCCTCGCGTTGCTCGTCCACCCCCTCATAAATGAGGGGGCGAGGGTTTTACAGATTGGTCACCCGGCGGATGGTAGTGGCGCCTCTTTGCAGGGACACGATGCCGGTGCGGCAGATTTCCAGAATACCGAATTCCTTCATCAGATGGACGAAATTATCGATTTTGCGGCTGTCGCCGATCATCTGGATCATAATGGATTCCTTGGTGTAGTCCACCACCTTGCCTTCGTAGGCATCGGAGGCAGAGCGGACATCCTCCCGGGTCTCAGAGCAGTTTTTGATTTTGATGAGCAGAAGCTCCCGGTTGACAGTTTCCTCATTGCTCAGCTCCTGAACGGAAACAATGTCCGGCAGCTTGTACAGCTGGTTGATCAGCTGCTCCTTCTTGATCTCGTCACCTTCGGACTGGACGGTGATCCGGGAGAACTCCTCGGATTCCGTCTCGGACACGGTCAGGGATGTGATGTTAAAAGCACGGCGGCGGAACATACTGGTGACCCGGTTCAGCACGCCGAACTGATTGTTGACCAAAATGGCTACGGTAAATTTCTTCATATCAGTCACCAATCCTTGTAATAATATCGCCCAGAGAACCGCCGGCCGGAACCATAGGCAGCACCAGCTCATCCTTGTCCACAGGACATTCGATGAGGCAGGGGCCTTTGGTAGCAAATGCTTCCGCCAGAGCGCTATCCAGTTCTTCCAGAGAGTTTACCTTCACGGCTTTCAGGCCGAAGCCCTGGGCAACCATGGTGAAATTGGTATTCCGGGCAGAAAGGTCGGTATTGGAATAGTTTCCGCCGCACTGGAAGGTTTGCAGCTGGCGTACCATGCCCAGAACTTTGTTGTTCAGCAGCAGGATTACCATGGGAACGTTGTTGGCAAACGCGGTTGCCATTTCCGTCAGATTCATGCCGAAGCTGCCGTCACCGGTGATGAGAATGGGATGCTCGCCGGTTGCCATCTGGCTTCCGATGGTGGCACCCATGCCGAAGCCCATGGTGCCAAGACCGCCGGAGGAAATGAATCGCCGGGGATTCTTGAAATTCAAATACTGGGCGGCCCACATCTGATGCTGGCCCACGTCGGTACAGACGGGGGTAGTCTCAGCCAGATGGGCGTTGACGGTGTTCATGATGTTCCGGGGAGTCAGACCGTCCCGGTTGTCCAGAGAGGCGGCTTCCTCTTCCACCAAGGCGCTCACCTGGGCCTGCCATTCGGGATGCTCCTGCTTCAGGATCAGAGGCAGAAGCTTCTGGAGGGTCTTTTTGATATCACCCCGGAGGCCGTGGGTGGCCTGAACGGACTTGCTCAGCTCCGCACCGTCGATGTCGATGTGGACGATCTTGGCACCGGGAACGAATTTGCTGCGGTTGCCGGTGCAGCGGTCATTGAAGCGGCAGCCCAGAGCGATGATCACGTCAGCCTGGTTCATGGCAGTGGAGGCGGCGAAGTGACCGTGAAGGCCCTGCATACCCAAGAAACGGGGATAATCAGAGGGAATGGCGGAAATGCCCATTAAGGAACAGCTGATGGGCGCGTCGATCAGCTCTGCCAGCTGCAAGACTTCATCCTGGGCCTCGCTGGTCAGCAGACCGCCGCCAAAGTGGATGAAGGGCCGCCGGGCAGCGTTGATGGTCTCAGCTGCGGCTTCGATGCGGATATCCTTGGCAGGGAAGGGATCATCCAGAGGCAGGGGAGGCAGCGGCTGGTAATCATACATGGCTACCTGCACATCCTTAGCCACGTCGATGAGCACCGGGCCGGGCCGGCCGGAGGCTGCCAGACGGAATGCCTGCCGGATGGTTTCCTGCAGGTCTTCAATATCGGTGACGAAGTAATTGTGCTTGGTGATGGGCAGGGTGATACCGGTGATATCGATTTCCTGGAAACCGTCGGTACCGATGACGGTGTTGGCCACGTTGCCCGTCAGGGCCACCATGGGCACAGAGTCCAGAAAGGCAGTGGCGATGCCGGTGACCAGATTGGTGGCACCGGGGCCGGAGGTGGCAAGGCACACACCGGGCCGGCCTGTAGCACGGGCATAGCCGTCGGCCGCGTGGGCCGCGCCCTGCTCATGGGCAGTCAGAACGTGATGGATCTCGTTCTGATATTTATAAAGAGAGTTGAAAATGTCGAGAACCTGACCGCCGGGGTAGCCGTAGAGCACGTCCACGCCCTGATCGATCAAGGTTCGAACGATGATATCGGAGCCGCAAAGCTTCATGTCATCATTCCTTTCTATTGGGGATCAATTACGGAAATGTAAACCGTAGGGGCCGATGCCCACATCGGCCCTAAGTGAAGGGTGCTCATTGGGGAAAGGGCCGATGTGGGCATCGGCCCCTACGTTAAAGATTTTCCAGAATCCGGCGGCCCATTTCAGAGCAGCCGATGATTTCCTCGCCGGGAGCGGCAATATCGCCGGTGCGGCAGCCTGCGTCCAGAGCTCTGGATACGGCGGATTCGATGGCACCGGCTTCGGCTGCCATGTCGAAGGAGAAGCGCAGCATCATGGCAGCAGCCAGAATGGTGCCGATGGGATTGGCAATGTCCTTTCCGGCAATGTCAGGAGCGGAACCGTGGATGGGTTCATACAGGCCCCGGGTGCCCTCGCCCAGAGAGGAGGAGGGGATCATACCGATGGAACCGGTGATCATGGAGGCTTCGTCGGAGAGGATATCACCGAACATGTTCTCCGTGACGATGACATCAAACTGGCTGGGATCCTTCACGATCTGCATGGCGCAGTTGTCTACCAGCATATGGTCAAGCTGTACATCGGGATACTCGGCAGCCAGCTCGTGCATCACCTTTTTCCACAGGCGGGAGGAATCCAGCACGTTGCTTTTTTCCACGCTGCAAAGGCGCTTTCCCCGCTTTTGGGCGGTTTCAAAGCCGATGCGGCCGATGCGGCGAATTTCGGATTCGCTGTAGCGCAGCTCGTCGATGGCAACCGGTTCGCCGTTTTCGGTGACGGTTTCGTGTTTGCCAAAGTAAATACCGCCGATGAGTTCCCGGACAATAATAAAGTCAATGCCCTTCTCTACGATCTCCTGCTTAAGGGGTGAGGCGGAGGCCAGCTGGGGCCAGATTTTGGCGGGACGGTTGTTGGAGTAAACGCCCATGCCGGCGCGGAGCCGCAGCAGACCCTTTTCCGGGCGCATGGGGCCGGGAACGTCGTTCCACTTGGGGCCGCCTACGGCACCTAAGAGGACACTGTCGGAGGCAAGGCACTTCTCCAGTTCGCTCTGGGGAAGCGGGTCACCAAATGTATCGATGGCATTGCCGCCCATGGCGACTTCGGTATAGGTAAATTCATGGCCGTAGATTTTGGCGATTCGATCCAGAATCAGTTTGGCCTGAGCAATGATTTCCGGGCCGATGCCGTCGCCGGGAATGAGTGCGATATGTTTCGTCATTTTATCACATCTCCTTCAGGGACGCAAGTAATCCGCCGCATTTGATAATATTTTGGATAAATTCCGGAAAAGGCTCTGCCTGGTAAGTCTTGCCTGTGGTGATATTGCTGATAACACCGGTATCGAAGTCCACGCTGACCTGATCTCCGGGCCGAATTTCTTCCGCGGCCTGTTCACATTCCAGGATGGGCATGCCGATATTGATGGCGTTCCGGTAGAAAATCCGGGCAAAGCTCTTGGCAATGACACAGCCGGTGCCACAGGTTTTGATAACCAGCGGGGCGTGCTCCCGGGAGGAGCCGCAGCCGAAATTCCAGCCGGCTACCATGATGTCACCGGGCTGTACTTTGGAAACATAAGAAGCGTCAATGTCTTCCATGCAGTGCTTTGCCAGTTCCTTTGCGTCGGAGGTGTTTAAGTACCGGGCGGGGATGATAACGTCAGTATCCACATTGTCGGGATATTTAAAAACGTGACCCTGTGTCTTCATGTTCATACCTCCTTGGGTGCGGTGATGTAGCCGGTGAGGGCGGAAGCGGCGGCGGTGGCGGGACTTGCCAGGTAAACTTCGCTGTCCACATGGCCCATACGGCCCACAAAGTTGCGGTTGGTGGTGGCGATACACTTTTCTCCGGCGGCCAGAATACCCATGTAGCCGCCCAGACAGGGACCGCAGGTGGGGGTGGAAACCACCGCACCGGCATCAATAAAGGCGGTTAAGTAACCCCGTTCAATGCACTCGCGATAGATCTGCATGGTGGCGGGAATGATGATGCAGCGTACGCCCGGAGCAACAGTATTGCCCTTGAGAGCCTTGTAAGCGGCTTCCATATCTTCCATCCGACCGTTGGTGCAGGAGCCGATGACCACCTGATCGATTTTGACATTTCCCAGCTCAGCAGCGGGACGGGTGTTCTCGGGAAGATGGGGACAGGCCACGGTGGGTACGATGGTGCTCAGATCGATTTCGATGGTCTTTTCATAGGCCGCATCCTCGTCGGCGGTATAGATCACGGGAGTGCGTTCGCAGCGGCCTTCCATGTAGGCCATGGTAATGTCATCTACGGGGAAGATGCCATTTTTGGCGCCGGCTTCAATGGCCATGTTGCAGATGCACAGACGGTCATCCATGGAAAGGGAAGAAACACCTTCGCCCACAAATTCCATGGATTTGTACAGGGCACCGTCTACACCGATCATGCCGATGATGGTGAGAATCACATCCTTGCCGCTGCAATTGGGATTCAGCTTGCCCTTCAAATCAAAGCGGATGGCAGAAGGTACCTTGAACCAGGCGGTGCCGGTAGCCATGCCGGCTGCCATATCGGTGGAGCCCACACCGGTGGAGAATGCACCCAAGGCACCGTAGGTGCAGGTGTGGGAGTCGGCACCGATGATGCAGTCACCGGCTGTGACTACGCCCTGTTCTGGAAGCAGTGCGTGTTCGATGCCCATTTTGCCTACGTCGTAGAAATGGCTGACGCAGTGGGAACAGGCAAATTCCCGGCACTGCTTGCTTTGTTCTGCGGCCTTGATGTCCTTATTGGGGACGAAGTGGTCTAAGACGATGGCGATTTTATCTTTATCGAAAACGGTGTCAAAGCCGTTCTTTTTGAATTCATTGATGGCAACGGGGGTGGTGATATCGTTGCCCAGGACGATGTCCAGCCTGGCACGGATCAGTTGTCCGGCGGTTACAGATTCCAGCCCGGCGTGAGCCGCCAGAACTTTTTGGGTCATGGTCATTCCCATAAATATGATCTCCTTTTCTCGTAGGGGCCGATGCCCACATCGGCCCTATATACCAGGGTGCGTTTCAGAAAAAGGGCCGATGTGGGCATCGGCCCCTACGGATGGCATAGGTTACTCTTTGGTCATATTATTGAAGGCGCTGATCAGTGCGTGGGCACTGGCCTTGATGATATCGGTATCGGTGCCGGCACCCCAGTAGAGAGTACCGGTTGTATCCTCCAGGCCGATATAAGCGGCAGCGGTGGAGCCGGAGGACTTTTCCTGAACGGAGTGCTCGGAATAGACCTTCAGGTTAAACTGCCGTCCGGTGAACTGCTTCAGCGCGTTGCTGACAGCATCCAAAGAACCGTTGCCGGCAGCGGTAAGGGTTTTGGTTCTGCCAAACCGCTGGAAGGTGACCTCTGCTTCCACAGATTCGCCCTTGCGGGTAAAGTGCATTTCGGGAATGTCCAGAGGGGAGTTGATGTTGAGGTAGCGATCCATGAAGATAGCCAGCACGTCCTCGCTTTTCAGCTCCCGGTGATCCCGGTCGGATACGGACTTGCACTGGTAGCTTAAGTGCTCGCGCATCTTCGGCGGCAGGCTGTAGCCGTAGGTCTGTTCCAGCAGGTAACCGATACCACCCTTGCCGGACTGGGAATTGACCCGGATCACATCGGCATCGTAGGTGCGGGAAATGTCGTGGGGATCGATGGGAATGTAGGGAACAGTCCACTGGTGGAGCTTCTTTTCCTTCCGCCAGTTCATACCCTTGGCGATGGCATCCTGGTGAGAGCCGGAGAAGGCGGCGAATACCAGGGCACCGGCGTAGGGGCTGCGCTCATAAACGTGCATCCGGGTGGTATCTTCATATACTTTGCAGATGGCGGGCATATCGGTGAAGTCCAGATGGGGATTCACACCGTGGGAGTACATATTCATGGCCAGGGTGACAATGTCCACATTGCCGGTGCGCTCGCCGTTGCCGAAGAGGGTACCTTCCACCCGGTCGGCACCGGCCAGCAGTGCCAGCTCTGTGTCGGCAACGCCGGTGCCCCGGTCATTATGGGGATGGAGGGACAGAGTCACATGCTCCCGGTATTTGAGGTTCTCACTTATGTATTCCACCTGAGAGGCGTAGACATGGGGCATGGACATTTCTACAGTGACCGGCAAATTGATGATGACGTTGTTATCCGGGCCTGGCTCCAGAACATCCAGCACCGCGTTGCAGACCTCCAGAGCGTATTCCGGTTCCGTGCCGGTGAAGCTTTCGGGGGAATATTCAAAGCGGAAGTTGCCTTCGTATTCGGCGGCCAGCTTTTTCACCAGCCGGGCACCGTCAATGGCAATCTGCTTGATCTCTTCCTTGCTCTTACGGAAAACCTGCTCCCGCTGGGCAACAGAAACGGAATTATAGAAATGGATGATGGCGCTGGGTGCGCCCTTGCAGGCGTCAAAGGTCTTGCGGATGATGTGCTCCCGGCACTGGGTCAGCACCTGCACCGTTACATCCTGGGGGATCATGTTGTTTTCGATGAGGGTTCGCAGGAATTCGTATTCGGTTTCGGAGGCGGCAGGGAAGCCCACTTCGATCTCCTTGAAGCCGATGCGAAGCAGCATATGGTAAAACTCCAGCTTTTCTTCCAGGCTCATGGGAATCACGAGACTCTGGTTGCCGTCCCGCAGGTCAACAGAGCACCACTTGGGAGCTTTTTCAATGTGATCCTTTTCGGCCCATTTCAGATAGCGGCCGGGAGCGGGATAATAGCCGATTGAATACTTACTGGTGTCCATATGCGTGTTCTCCTTATGTGGATGTATTTTGTGCTCATCGACTTTGCTCTCACGTCAAAGAGTATACCGTAGGGGAGGGGCTTGCCCCTCCCGCAACCTTGCAATTCAGTATGCAGTAACGATTGTTCCGAAACGATAGATTTTCGCATAAATCGTTACCACCAGGTTTCGATATCTGACGGGAGGGTCAAGACCCTCCCCTACAGACGAAAGCCGATAAACATGTTTTATTTTTTAACTACATGGAAGCCCTCGGCACGCAGTGCCTGCTCGATTTGCTCCACATGGTCGTAGTTTCTGGTTTCCAAATCCACCCGGAGGAAACAATCCTTGATGTTTTCGGTGTTGCCCCGCTCATGGTGGATCTCGGTGATATTGCCGCCGCAGTCGGCGATGATCCGGGAAATGTCTCTTAAGCGGCCGGGCATGTCTGCCAGCTCGATCATCAAGGTGGCAATTCTGCCGGATTTCAGCAGGCCCCGGTCGATGACCCGGTTCAGGCTGGTGACATCGATGTTGCCGCCGGAAATGACGGAAACGACCTTCTTGCCCTGAATGGGGAATTTATTGAACATGGCGGCTGCCACGGAGACGGCACCGGCACCTTCAGCGATCATTTTCTGCTTCTCGATCAGCTTCAGAATCGCGGCGCAGATTTCATCCTCGGTGACTGTGGCGATGTCGTCGACGTACTTGCTGACGATTTCGTAAGTGAGATCGCCGGGACGCTTCACGGCGATGCCGTCAGCAATGGTGGAAACGGAGTCCAGGGTACCAATCCGGCCATCCTTAATGGACTTGAACATACTGGGTGCGCCTGCTGCCTGGACACCGTAGACCTTCACAGAGGGCCTCAGAGACTTGATGGCGAAGGCAATACCGGCGATGAGGCCGCCGCCGCCGATGGGAACGATGACGGCATCGATGTCATCCATTTCGTTGAGGATCTCCAGACCGATGGTACCCTGTCCGGCAATGACATTTTCATCGTCAAAGGGATGAACAAAGGTGTAACCGTGCTGGTCTCTCAGCTCCAGTGCCTTATTGTAAGCGTCGTCGTAAACACCGGGTACCAGGCAGACATCGGCACCGAAACCCTTGGTGGCTTCAATTTTGGAAAGGGGTGCGGATTCCGGCAGGCAGATGAGGCTCTTGATGCCGTTCTTGGTGGCAGCCAGGGCAACGCCCTGGGCATGGTTGCCGGCGCTGCAGGCGATTACGCCCTTGGCCTTCTCTTCGTCGGAAAGCTGGGAAATTTTGTAACCGGAGCCCCGAAGCTTGAAGGAACCGGTTCGCTGGAGATTTTCGGGCTTAAAATAGAGCTCGAAATCCTTGGCGAAGCCATAGGCTCTTGCCAGAGGGGTGGGGCGGATAATATCTTTCAAAACCAGGGATGCGTGGAAAACCTTATCAATGGTAAGCATACTGTATCTCCTTTAAATAATAGTTATAAAAAGAGCCCTGTCTCTTCCTATAACAAAGAGACAGGGCTTTACCTACATAAAAACCTGCGGTACCACTCTTCTTGCTGCCAATTACGCAGCCACTCATGACGATCCAACAACCGTCTCCCGCTGTATCGGTCGGGCTCCGTCCTTCCTACTTGCCAGGGCTTTGGGAAAGGCCGCTCAGAGGCCAGTATACAATCCCTTCCACAGCTGCCTCGCACCAACCGGCAGCTCTCTGAACGCAGAACTGGAATTGCTTTTTCCTCTTCAAAGCGTTGTGCTTTATGTGAGAGGGATTATAGCATAGAAACCGCAAAGTGTCAAGCACAGAAATACAAAAGTCCGCGACACAAGGTATAAAAGCCGTTTGCCAGGCGGTTTTGGAAAATCTACAGTAGCGTGGTAAAAGGGCAGGTCATCGACCTGCCCTTTGGATATGCGGTTACTCGATGACCTCAATCCAGCCCTCGGGAGCCTCAATGCGGCCCATCTGGATGCCGGTGAGGGTATCGTAGAGCTTCTGCAATCTGGGGCCAAAGCCTGCGTAGTGGATCAGCTTGCCGTGGTCGTCAATGGTGCCCACGGGGGAGATAACGGCAGCGGTGCCGCACAGGCCGCACTCCTCGAACTGGTCGATCTCACTGAGGGCCACGTCCCGCTCTTCCACTTCCATGCCCAGATATTCCTTGGCCACATGGACAATGGAACGGCGGGTGATGGAGGGAAGGATGGTATCGGACTTGGGGGTCACCAGAGTATTGCCCTTGATGAAGATGATATTGGCGCCGCCGGTTTCCTCGATGTGGGTACGAGTGGCGGAGTCCAGATAGATGTTTTCGTCATAACCCTGCTCATGGGCATCCACGATGGCGTACAGGCTCATGGCATAGTTCAGACCAGCCTTCACATGGCCGGTGCCTCTGGGGGCAGCACGGTCATAGTCAGAAATCCGGACGGTCAAAGGCTTCACGCCGCCCTTGAAGTAGGGACCCACAGGGGTGACAAAGACACGGAACTGATAGTCCGCAGCGGGCTTGACACCGATGACGGAGTTGTAGCCGAACATGTAAGGACGGATATACAGGGAAGCACCGGAGCCGAAGGGAGGCACCCAGGCGGCATTGGCCTTGACAACCTGACGGATGGCATCCAGGAACCGCTCCACAGGGAAGGCGGGCATCTTCAGACGCTCGGCGGATTCCACCATACGCACAGCGTTCAGGTCGGGCCGGAAGCAGACAATGTGGCCGTCCTCAGTGGTATAGGCTTTCATGCCCTCAAAGCAGGTCTGTGCGTACTGCAGGACACAGGCACACTCGTTCATGGTGATGTTGGCATCTGCGGTCAGACAGCCTTCATCCCATTCGCCATTTGTATAGTTGGAGACATAGCGCAGATCGGTCTGGACGTAACCGAAACCAATATTGCCCCAGTCAATGTTCTTCTTTTCCATATTGATACACCTCTTGCGTTTTTTCGATTTTCTTATTTTAGCACTGTCAAATGCGAAGGTCAATAGGTTTTGAAGAAAAATGTTCCTTCTTGAAAGACAAATGTCCGCTTTGAATATACTGCGATTTTGGTTACAATTGCTTACAAATACTTCTTGACTTTAAAACGCTAAAGTGTTAAAGTATACAAACAAAGAACACATCGTCCCTCTGCGGATGGGATGAAGAGAAAGGATTTTCTATTATGGGCAAGATTCGACACCCTGGTGAGGAATTGTTTTACGAGGCGCTGTTATCTTTGGAGACAACAGAGGATTGCCGGCTGTTTTTGGAGGACATTTGCACGATCAAGGAGCTGCAGTCTCTGTTTCAGCGGTTCCGGGTGGCCTGCCTGCTGGATAGCGGAAGCAATTATCTGGAAGTCTCCGAAGCCACCGGTGCCAGTTCGGCAACCATCAGCCGTGTGAACCGCTGCCTGAATTACGGCAATGGCTACCGCACGGCCCTGGACAATCTGAAAAAGGCGGGGAAGCTGGATGATGACGGACGCAATCCTGAAGAATGAGGAACGGGCAATGTTTGCCCTGAGAGATTTGTATCGGCGCTACGGCTATGTCCCTTACAAAATGAGCCGGTTTGAAGAATATGATCTGTATGTGCGAAATAAAGATTTTCTGGTTTCGGAGCAGATCATCACCTTTTCCGGCGACCGGGGAAAGTTGATGGCACTGAAACCGGACGTGACGCTCTCCATCGTGAAAAATGCCCCGGAGGAACCGGGAGTGGTGCAGAAGGTTTATTATAATGAAAATGTCTACCGGGATTACCGGGAGATCCTCCAGGCAGGACTGGAATGCGTAGGTGATTTGAGCGCCTATGAGATCACGGAAGTGGTCCTGCTGGCAGTAAAAAGCCTGGAAGCATTGGGCGGGCGCTATGTGCTGGATATTTCCCATATGGGACTGATCGAAGCAATCCTGAACAGCTGCACCTTGAAAGACAAAGCAAAAGCCATGGAATGTCTGCGGCGAAAGAATCTCCACGAGCTGGAAGTGCTTTGCAGTGGCGATAAGCGGGGCTGGGAGAAGCTGTCCTCACTGCTTCGCTGTCATGGCAGAGGAGAACAGCTGGCGGTCATTGAGAAAATTTTGACCACGGAGGAAGAAAGAAAAGCGCTGCGGGAACTGGCTGAATTGTGGAATATTCTGGATTCTGCGGGGTACGGAAGCAACGTGCGTCTGGATTTTTCGGTGGGAACCAGCATGGGCTACTACAGCGGTGTGGTGTTCAAAGGATACCTGGAAGGAATTCCGGAGAGCATTCTTTCCGGCGGACAGTACGACAAACTGCCGAGGAAAATGGGCAGAAAGGCCCGGGCCATCGGTTTTGCCATTTACTTAGACCTCCTGCAGGATCTTTACAGCCAGGAACAGGACAGATGGGCAGATACACTGATCCTTCACGACGGCACTGTGGAGACAGCGGCGCTGACTGCAGAAGCAGAGGAGGCAGCGAGAAACGGTACCATCCTGGTCAGCCGGGTATATCCGAAAGATCAGAATTTTAAAAAGGTGATCCGGTTTGAAAAGGGGGCACGGGTGGAATGAAGGATTTTCTCAACATTGCCCTGCCCAAGGGCCGTTTGGGCGAAAAGGCCTACAACATGTTAAAGAAGAGCGGCTATGAATGTCCGGAGATCGAAAACCCGGGCCGGAAGCTGATTTTTGAGAATCCCGAAAAGGGTGTACGGTATTTCTGGGTGAAGCCCAGCGACGTGGCTATTTATGTGGAGCGGGGCGCTGCTGACTTAGGTATTGTCGGTAAGGATATCCTGCTGGAATATGACCCGGATGTGTATGAACTGCTGGATCTGAAAATGGGCTGCTGCCGCATGGCTGTGGCGGGTAAAAAGGATTTCCGGGATCCCGTTGGAAGGACACTGAAGGTTGCCACGAAATTCCCCAATATTGCTACGGACTACTATAACAGTAAGTGCCGGGACATTGATATCATCAGGCTGAACGGTTCCATCGAGCTGGCACCCATTCTGAATTTGAGCCATGTGATCGTGGATATTGTGGAAACGGGCAGCACATTGAAAGAAAATGATCTGGTGGTTTATGAGACCATCGTGCCCATCAGCGCCCGGCTGATCGCCAATACAGCCAGCTATCAATTTAAAGATGACGCAATCAACGCCATCTGTGACAAACTGAAAATGCAGGTGGAAAAACTATGATTAAGATTTTAAAATACGGCGAAGTCCCAATGGATGAAATTTTCACCCGGGTCAGTCCCACGGTGAATGTGGAGAAAATCGTAGCGGACATTATTGCCAACGTCCGGGAAAAGGGCGATAGGGCCGTTTTGGATTACAATCTGAAATTTGACAGGGCGCAGCTGGATTCCCTGCTGGTTACGCAGGAGGAAATCGGGGAAGCCTTTGCTTCCGTAGAACCGGAGTTTCTCTCCATTCTGCGGGAAGCAGCGGAAAATATCCGTGCTTTCCATTCCAGGCAGGTACGAAACAGCTTTGTGATCGCGGACAAGCCCGGCATCGTGCTGGGGCAGAAGGTGACCCCCATTGAAAAGGTGGGTGTCTATGTCCCCGGCGGTACGGCAGCCTATCCTTCCACCGTTCTGATGGATACCATTCCGGCCAAAATCGCAGGATGCCCCTATATCGCTATGGTGACCCCGCCAAATGCAGAGGGAAAGATCAATCCTGTGATCCTGGCGGCGGCAAAAATCGCCGGTGTGGATGCTATTTTTAAAGTGGGCGGCGCTCAGGCGGTGGCGGCACTGGCCTATGGAACGGAAACCATCCCGAAGGTGGATAAGATCGTGGGCCCCGGCAATGCCTTCGTGGCAGAGGCGAAGAAGCAGGTCTTCGGTCTGGTGTCCATTGATATGATTGCAGGCCCCAGTGAGATCCTGGTCATTGCCGACGGCAGGAGTGACCCGGTTCATGTTGCCGCAGACCTGCTTTCTCAGGCAGAGCACGATAAGCTTGCCTCTGCGGTGCTGGTTACCGACAGTGAAGCTCTGGCACAGGCAGTCAACGCAGAACTGGAGCGGCAGATCCCCCTGCTGCCCCGGGCAGAAATTGCCCGGGCCTCCATTGATAACAACGGAAAAATCATCGTGGCGGAAAATCTCATGCAGGGCATTGCTATTTCCAATGAAATTGCACCGGAGCATCTGGAACTGATGGTGGATGATCCCTTCGCCTATCTGGATGCAGTCAAAAATGCTGGTTCCATCTTCATGGGGCGCAACTGCCCCGAAGCGCTGGGTGACTATTTCGCAGGCCCCAACCATACCCTGCCCACCTCCGGAACGGCCCGGTTCTCCAGTCCCTTAAGTGTGGACGATTTTGTGAAAAAGAGCCAATTTACTTACTACACCGCCGATGCCTTTGATCAGGTGGCGGAAAAGATCGATTATTTTGCAAACAAAGAGGGGCTGAATGCCCACGGCAGAAGCGCCATGGTGCGAAAGGAGCGGTAATATGAGCCGGTTTCTGAAAGGGCAGCTGCAAAATCTGGATGCCTATACCCCCGGCGAACAGCCACGGGATCAGCAGTACATCAAGCTGAACACCAATGAGTCTCCTTACCCCCCGGCACATTCCGTGGTGGAGGCTATGACCGGGGAGCAGGTGGAATTGCTGCGGCTGTATTCTGACCCGACTGCAAAGGGCCTGAAAGAAAAAATTGCGCAACTTTACGGCGTGGAAACGGAGAATGTGTTCGTTTCCAACGGCTCCGATGAGATTTTGAACTTTGCCTTTCTGGCCTTTGGGGAAGGCGGGGTGGTGTTCCCGGAGATCAGCTATGGCTTTTATGAGGTTTTCGGGGATCTGTATGCCTTGGATTACAAAAAAATACCCCTCAAAGAAGATTTTTCCATTGATTACCGGGACTACTGCGGCAGAAACAAAATGGTGGTCATTGCCAATCCCAATGCCCCTACAGGCATGAGCATTTCTTTGGCGCAAATCGAAGAGATCCTGAGAACCAACCGGGACAATGTGGTGCTTATTGATGAAGCCTATGTGGACTTCGGCGGGGAAACGGCCCTGCCGCTGCTCAAAGAATATGATAATCTTCTGATCACCCGCACCTTTTCCAAATCCCGGTGCCTGGCCGGTGGCCGGCTGGGCTACGGCTTTGGCAGTAAGGAACTGATTGCGGATCTGGAAAAGATCAAATATTCCACCAATCCTTACAACGTCAACCGTCTGACCCTGCTGCTGGGAGAAAAAACCATAGAGGCAGAAGTGTACTATCAGGAAAAGTGCGCAGAAATCATCGAAACCCGGGAGTGGGTGAAAAAACAGCTGGAGAGCCTTGGTTTTACAGTTTTACCCAGCCAGACCAACTTTTTATTCGCCAAAACCGACAAAATGGACGGTGGTGCGTTGTATGAAAAGCTGAAGGAAAAGGGCATTCTGGTACGTCACTTCTCCAATCCTAAAATCAGCCAATATAACCGTATCACCATTGGAACCAGGGAGCAGATGAGCGTTTTGATCGATACCCTGAAAGAGGTGCTCTAATGAGAATTTATGAAATCAACCGCAAAACTGCGGAAACGGATATTTCCCTTAGGCTAAATCTGGATGGAACCGGAAAAGGGTTTCTCAATACCGGCGTGGGCTTTCTGGACCACATGCTGACCCTGTTCGCCGCTCACGGCAAGTTTGATCTGAAGGTGATCTGTGACGGCGATGTCGCTGTAGACGACCATCACAGCGTGGAGGATATCGGTATCTGCTTAGGGCAGGCCTTCCAGGAAGCGTTGGGGGACAAACGGGGCATCACCCGCTACGGCTCTTTCCTGCTGCCTATGGACGAAGCTCTGATTTTAACGGCGGTGGATATTTCCGGCAGAAGCTGCCTGTGCTATGATTTGGAAATTCCGACGGAAAAAATCGGCACCTTCGATACGGAGCTGGTGGAGGAATTTCTGCTGGCCTTTGTCCGTAACTGCCCCATGAGTCTGCACGCAAAACAGCTGGCAGGAAAGAACAGCCACCACATCGTGGAGGGCCTTTTCAAATCTCTGGCCCGGTCGCTGAAGGCGGCGGTGGACCTGGATGGCAGCAATGAGATTCCATCCACCAAGGGGGTGCTGTAATGGTCGGCATTATTGATTATGGCGTAGGAAATTTGTTTTCTCTCCAATCCTCTTTTAAAGCCATTGGTGTGGATGCGTTTGTTTCCGGAGATGCGCAGGTGCTGGCAAAGGCCGATCGGCTGGTGCTGCCCGGTGTAGGAGCCTTTGAGGATGCGGCGAAAAAGCTGCGGCAAAGTGGTCTGGACAGCTTTGTCCGGCAGCAGGCGGCGGAAGGAAAGCCCTTGCTGGGCATTTGCCTTGGCATGCAGCTGCTGTTTGAAAAGAGCTTTGAGTATGGTGAGCATGAAGGTCTGGGGCTATTAAAGGGACAGGTGGTTCCCATGGCTGGCAAGCTGCCCTCTGAGTTGAAAATCCCCCACATGGGCTGGAATCGGCTGGAAGTGAAGCAGGGAAAGCTTTTACAGGCGGTGGACGGACAGTATGTGTATTTCGTCCATTCCTATTATGCAGAAAACTGCGCCGATTCCCTTTCGGCAGTATCGGAATACGGCATCCCCATCACCGCGGCGGTGGAGCAGGGCAACATCTTCGGCTGTCAGTTTCACCCGGAAAAGAGCGGTAATGTGGGCCTTTCCATTCTGAAAACCTTCTGCGAGGTGTGATATGTACATTTATCCTGCCATTGATTTATATGAAGGAAAAGCCGTGCGGCTGTATAAGGGCGATTATGCCCAGATGACGGTCTACAGCGAAAATCCGGCGGAGGTGGCGAAAGCCTTTGCCAAAGCCGGAGCCAGACACATTCATCTGGTGGATCTGGAAGGTGCAAAGAAGGGTGTACCTGCCAATCTGGATACCATTCGGAAAATCATCGGTGCTGCTGATTTGTTTGTAGAAGTAGGCGGCGGTATCCGAAATATGGAAACCGTGGAACAGTATCTTGCCATTGGTGTCGACCGGGTGATTCTGGGCACAGCGGCAGTAACCGACCCGGAATTCCTGGAAGCTGCCCTTCAAAAATACGGCGAGAAAATCGCGGTTGGTGTGGATCTGAAGGATGGCGTCGTGGCCATTAAAGGCTGGACGGAAAAAAGCGGGCTGACTGCCGATGCGTTCTTTTCCCAAATGGAACGCATGGGCGTGAAAACCATCATCTGTACCGACATTTCCCGGGATGGAGCCATGAAGGGAACCAACCGGGCGCTGTACAAGGGGCTTTCGGAAAAATATGCCATCGACCTGATCGCCTCCGGCGGCGTGTCTACCATGGAGGATGTGAAGGCTTTGGCGGAAATGAAGCTACACGGTGCCATTATCGGCAAAGCCTACTATATCGGTGCCATTGATCTCAAAGAAGCAGTGGAGGCGGCAATATGATCACAAAACGCATCATTCCCTGCCTGGATGTCCGCAATGGACGGGTGGTGAAGGGAACCAATTTCCAGGGGTTGCAGGATGTGTCCTCTCCTGTGGAGCTGGGCAAATTTTACTCCGATAACGGTGCCGATGAGCTGGTGTTTTATGACATCACCGCCTCTGCCGAAGGCCGAAAGCTGTTTACAGATATTCTTACCGAAGTGGCATCCACCATTTTTATTCCGCTGACTGTGGGCGGCGGTATCAACACCGTGGCGGATTTTGACCGGGTACTCAAATGCGGTGCGGACAAGGTCAGCGTCAATTCCGGTGCCATCCGCAATCCGGATCTGGTGCGGGAAGCGGCCCGGCTCTATGGCGACCAGTGTGTGGTGCTGTCTGCTGATGTGAAGCGGGTGGATGGCGGATTCCGGGTCTTTGCCAAGGGCGGACGGGAGGATACCGGTATGGAGGCCATTTCCTGGATACGCCGGTGCGTGGACAATGGTGCCGGAGAAGTGGTGCTCAACTCCATCGACACAGACGGAGTCAAGGGTGGCTTCGATTTGGAAATGCTGGAAGCGGTGAGTAATGCCGTGGATGTGCCGGTGATCGCCTCCGGCGGCGCAGGCTGCAAGGAAGATTTTATTACCCTGTTTAAGACACTGCCCAAGGTAGATGCCGGTCTGGCGGCTTCCATTTTCCACTTCGGACAGGTGCAGATTCCTGATCTGAAGCGGACGCTGGCAGAAAACAACATTCCCGTGAGGTTATGATATGGATATCGAAAAACTGAAATTTGATGAAAAGGGCCTCATTCCTGCAATCGTAGTGGATGACGACACCGGCAAGGTACTGACCCTGGCGTATATGAACCGGGAGAGCCTGGAAATCTCTCTGGAAAAGAAAATGACCTGCTTCTGGAGCAGGTCAAGGCAGGAATTATGGCTGAAGGGGGAGACCAGCGGCAATTACCAGCATATCGTCTCCATCACTGCTGACTGTGACTACGATGCTTTGGAAGTTCGGGTCAAAAAGGACGGCCCAGCCTGTCATACCGGTGCGGAAAGCTGCTTCCACAATCCCATTCTGGGGGAAAATGCCGGAAAATTTCAGCTGGAAGGGCTGTATAACCTGCTGCTGAGCCGGAAGGCTGAGCTACCCGAGGGCTCCTACACCACTTACCTCTTCCAGAAGGGCATCGACAAGATCCTCAAGAAAGTAGGCGAGGAGTGCACCGAAGTCATCATTGCCGGAAAGGCCGATGACAAAGCAGAAACGGTCTACGAAATCGCTGACCTTGCCTACCATGTGCTGGTGCTGATGGTACAGATGGGCATTTCGGTGGAGGATATCCGGAAAGAGCTGGCATCCCGGCATATCATCGACCATAAGGTGAAGCAGGAGAAAATGACGAAGTAAACATGCAGGGCGGGGTCGTGACCCCGCCCGATTTTGTTTATTCTTTGGTATGCTTCCGGTACACATACAGGAATGCCACCAGCTGGCACAGGAAGGTGATGCCCCAGGAGATGGGGTAGGAGATGTACAGGCTTTCGGGAGTGTGGAAGGCGGGAAGCTGGAAAATGGTCATGATCCAGCCGATGCGGATACCACAGACACCCAGCACGGAGATCACCATGGGGATGAAGGATTCTCCCAGTCCCCGGAGGGCACCGGTGGACACATCCATCAGTCCGCAGACGAAGTAGGGAATACAGACCAGACTCAGCCGGACCATGCCCCAGTGGAGGGCTTCGGCGGAGTCGGTGATGTACAGCGACAGCAGCGTGGGGCCCAGAACATAGAACAGGGTTCCCAGCACCAGACCGGTGACGGTCACACTGCCAAGGCAGATAAGGAAGGTTTTGGACACCCGCTTATACTGCCGGGCACCGGCGTTCTGACCGATGAAATTGACGGCAGTCTGATGGAAGGCGTTCAGAGAGGTGTAGACGAAGCCTTCCAGATTACCCGCGGCGGCGTTGCCGGACATGAGCACATCGCCGAAGGAGTTGATGGAGGACTGGATCATCACGTTGGAAATGGCGAACAGGGAGCTTTGAAGTCCCGCAGGCAGACCAATGCGCAGCATTTTAATCAGCTGGATCTTGTGGAAGCCCAGCTTCTTCCAGTCCAGACGGCAGGCGTCGGTACGCTTCATCAGTGCCATGACCACCAGCACGGCGGAGATACCCTGAGAAATGGTGGTTGCCAAAGCTACACCGGCCACATTCATGTGGAACACGGTGACGAAAAACACATTCAGCACCACATTGACCACGCCGGCAATGGACAGGAATATCAGGGGGCTTTTGGTATCACCGGCGGCCCGGAGAATGGCAGCGCAGTAGTTATACACCATGGTGAAGGTGATGCCAGCGAAGTAGATCTTCATATAGACAGCGGACAGGGGCAGGACTGTATCCGGGGTTCCCATCATCTTCAAGAAGGTTTCCGAGAAGAGAACGCCCACCACCGTCAGCACAGCGCCGCTGAGCAATGCTGTGGGAATGGCGGTGTGGACAGTGTTGTGCACAACGGTATCCTCCCGGCTGCCCAGGCCATGGGCTACCGTAACACCGGCACCGACGGACAGACCGATGAAGAAATTCACCATCAGATTGGTAATGGAACCGGTGGCACCTACCGCAGCCACACTGATGCTGCCGCAGAATCTGCCAACGATCACCAGATCTGCGGCATTGAACAACAGCTGCAAAAGGCTGGTCAGAATGATGGGGATGGTGTAGAGAATGATGTTTCCGAACAATGGCCCTTCCAGCATGCTCTGGTTTCGGCGCTTCATGGCAGATCCTCCTGTAAGTTTTGTTTAGAACCATTATAGACCTTTTGCGCAGAAGTGCAAGAGGGGAAATTCCTTTTGTTAAATTGCAGTTTAGCGCGCAGTGCGCGCTTCCAATGGCGTGACTTCGGCTGGTTTGTCATCCAGGACTCCTGGGTGGTCGGCCCGATTCGATGATGCCATTTGTACACGTGATCGAACCGGGCGGTACCCAATGGTCTTGGTTGATTGCCGGGCTGTAGTCACGCCATTGTCCGCGGCCACTGGCCGCACAATAATAGAAAAATCCGGGTGCCGAAGCACCCGGATCGATTGTTGGAAGCTTAGGCCTTAACAGCCTTCTTCTGCTTGGCAATGGTGATAACACCCTCGATGGCCAGAACCACAGCCAGGACGATCATAACGACGCCCAGGATGGCCTGCACATAGGGACCCCAGTCGGCACCGCCGGCAGAGATCAGAGCCATCTGCTGTGTGGTGTTGATCCACAGGGAAGCGATGGTGACGCACAGCATGAAGGCCATGGGGATCAGGAACATCTTGTTGTCCTTACCGATGTTGCCCAGCCAGGTAGCAACTGCCAGCAGGCCCAGAGCAGCCAGCAGCTGGTTGGCGGAGCCGAACAGTGCCCAGATCTTACCATAACCGTTCAGACCCAGCATGATGCCCAGGAAAACGGTGATCAGAGTGGCGAAGTAGGGGTTGGACAGAACCTTCTTGTAGCCGGTGACGTTCTCGGGGGTCTCACCCTTGGTGCCGTCCAGCCAGAACTCCTGGAACATGAAACGGGCCAGACGGGTGGCGGTATCCAGAGAGGTCAGGCAGAAAGCGGAGTAGGTCAGAACCAGCAGGGTGTACAGGGTGGTGTACACGCCGCCGCGGGAAGGATCGATCATACCTGCGATACCGCCGCCGAAGATGGCAGTTGCGCCGGTCAGCTCGAACTCGGTACCCTTCAGGCTGTAAGCGTAAGCGGTGGCGATCAGGGTCATGATGGCCAGAACGCACTCCAGCAGCATGCCGCCGTAGGCGATGGGCTTGGCATCGGTTTCCTTATCCAGCTGCTTGGAGGTGGTGCCGGAGGAAACCAGGGAGTGGAAGCCGGAGATAGCGCCGCAGGCGATGGTGGTGAACAGGACGGGGAAAACGGGGGTTGCATTGTTGGGGGTGTCGATCAGGGGCATGCTGGACATGGAGGGGTTGCCCATGAAGACAGCCAGAGCAGCCAGAGCCAGCATAGCGTACAGCAGGAAGCTGGACAGATAGTCACGGGGCTGCAGCAGGATCCACACAGGAGCGATGGAAGCCACGAAGATGTACACGCCCACGATCCACATCCAGGTGCTGTTGGACAGGTAGATGGGATGGAAGTTCAGGCCGATGGCGATAATACCGACGATGGCCAGAACGCCGATGACAGAAGCAGTGCCCATGGGGACATTGCGGCGATAGACAGCGAAGCCGAAGATGATGGCGATGATGATGAACAGGATGGAAACCATGGCAACGCGGGCGTTGGCCTCAGATGCGGCATAGTCAACAGCGCCCTCAACGAAGGTTGCGGCGAAGGTGCCGGCAACGATGGAAGCGAAGGCAGCAACAACCAGGATCAGGGTCAGGTAAGCGAAGATGATGAACAGACGCTTTGCGCGCTTGCTCATGTTGGCGGAGATAATCTCACCGATGGACTTGCCGCCATGACGGACGGAAGCAAACAGAGCGCCGAAGTCATGGACACCGCCAAAGAAGATGCCGCCGATGATGATCCACAGCGCACATGCGCCCCAGCCGAAGCCGGCAGCAGCAGCGTTGATGGGACCGGTGATGGGGCCGGCGCCAGCGATGGAGGAGAAGTGGTGGCCCATCAGAACAGGGGCCTTTGCGGGGACGTAGTCAATGCCGTCTTCCATGGTATGTGCGGGAGTTTCGGTGTCGAGTTCGCCGACGCCCCACTTCTTGCACAGATACCGGCCGTAGAAAATGTAGCCGATGACCAGGAGGGCAACGCTGACCAGCAACAGGGTAATGCCGTTCATAAAGTGACTCCTTTCTTAACTCTCCGGCAAGATCACTTTTTCTTGCCGTCTCTTGGAGCGAAATTCTGCTCCATAAGTTTCCGGGCTCCTTGTCCTGCTGGATTGGAGAAGAAGCAATTGGTGGATGCGTCCATAACAGCAAGCTGATACTCTGTCCAGCCAAAGAAGCTCAGCCTGTAATTTTTCCGGAAGCGGGTCTTTTTGATGATCTTCAGCGCTTCCGGTTCAATGGTATTCGCCAGAACGATGAGCCCAACATTGGAGAACATGTGATCCTTGTGGGGCTTTACCTTGGCAAGGCCGGCCTGGAGGGAAAGGTCGATCTTCTCCTGCAGGTCAGCGGCAGTCAGATGGTCGGTCAGATAGAAATAGAGGTATTCGTGCTGTTCTACCGCTGACAGAACGTGCTTTTTGGAGATCAGATAATTCTCATCCCGCAGGAAATAGGTGGCTGTGGCGATCCAACTGGTGTTGTTTTCCACAACGTCCCGTTCAATATCATACTGGTGAGAATAAGCGTCCAGCAGCTTATCCAGCCGCTGGCTGAGAGTGAAATCCATAGCGCGTTCCTTTCTGATTTGCAAGGTTTTTTGTCCTGACGGAAATATCAAACAGATTATACACCCGCATTGTCTATTTGTGAAGTACAAATGTCCATAATATGAACGATTTGTGAATGTTGCAAAACTGGGGCGACTAAGAAATGATAAAAATTGGTAAAGATGCGTAAACGTTTTAGTAAAGAGAAATTTGCTTGAAAAGTAATCTTGAACAGAAGCATAAAACCGGGCCGCAGAGCATTTCTGCGGCCCGGAGTAAGGGCATTTTCGGTTTTGAGAAGTTACTTCTTCAGAGCAGAAGCACGCTTCTTGCCATAGAAGATAATGGCGGCAATGTAAGCTACACAGGCGATGGCACCGACCGCGTAGGCAACGCCCCAGGGCATACTAAAGCCGATCTTGGCGTTGACGATGTAAGTAACGGTGACGAAGGCATAGAAGCCGCCGGGGATCAGGGGGATCCAGACGTACTTACCCTTACCGTTCTCGAACATCCAGACAGCGATGGCCAGGAAAGCGAAGAGGGACAGGGTCTGGTTGGACCATGCGAAGTAGCGCCACAGAATGTTGAAGCCGTTGGCGTTGGTCTTAGCGAAGACCAGAATAGCGGCAACCAGTGCGAATATGATACCGGACAGGGTCAGACGCTTGGCGTTGGTGCTCTGGTCGATCTTCAGAGACTCTGCAACGGTCAGACGCAGGCCGCGCAGTGCGGTATCGCCGGAGGTGATGGGCAGGACAATGATGCCCAGCAGTGCGATGATGCCGCCGAAGTTACCCAGCAGATCCCGGCAGACAGCGCCGACAGTGGCGGTGGCACCGGAGGCGATGGCTTCGCGCATACCCAGGTTGTAGGCACCCATTGCAGCGGCAGCCCAGACCATGGCGATGAAGCCTTCCAGGATCATCATGTTGTAGAAGGTATTACGGCCTTCCTTCTCAGAGCTCATAGTACGGGAGATGATGGCAGTCTGAGTGGAATGGAAGCCGGACAGAATGCCGCAGGCAACGGTGATGAAGAAGGTGGGGAAGAAGTGCTGTGCGGAGAAGTAGTCAGCGTAGCTGAAGGGAGTGGCGGCGCCGTCCACCATGACGTAGGCCAGAGGTGCAACCCAGCCTTCCGTCCACAGCTCAGTCAGGGGATAACCCTTCAGGAAGATACCGGCGAAGACACCCACAGCGGAGAACAGCAGGATACCGCCGAAGATGGGGTAGACCTTGCCGATAACTGCGTCAATGGGGAACACGGTTGCAGCCAGGTAGTATACGAAGATGGCACCGTAGATGATCCAGGTGGTGGGATCGCTGGCAGCGCCGGAGAAGCCAAAGACCTGCGTAGCAGCGATGTCGCCGGGGGTGTAGATGAACACGGCACCGACCAGAAGCAGAAGCAGGCAGACAAAGACCTGATAGATCCAGAAGATGGTCTTATTGGAGTACTTCTTGATCATTTCGGGCATCTGGGTGCCGCCGTCGCGCAGGCAGATCATGCCGGAGAAATAGTCGTGCATAGCACCGCCGATGATGTTGCCGATGGGAATGGTGATGAAAGCGATGGGGCCAAACAGGATGCCCTGAATGGGTCCGAAGATGGGGCCGGTACCTGCGATGTTCAGCAGGTTAATCAGCATGTTCTTCCAGGACTTCATGGGAACATAGTCCACGCCGTCCTGCTTGGTGTAAGCGGGAGTTTCCCGGTCATCGGGTCCGAAGACCTTCTCGCAGAACTTGCCGTAGACAGCAGCACCCACGATCAGGATCACGAGACCGATAATAAAGGTTGCCATAGATGTAAGCTCCTTTTCTTTTTCTCTTCAAATTATTGTGGGGATCGTTTGGAAACGATTCCGTTGCCCTTCGAAGCCTATTATAAGCACCGGAAGAAAAAATGGAAGTTAAGGTATAGTTAAAAGTGCTTTCAAGAGCGGACAGATGGGCGCCACATGAGGACGAATGCTGGGAAAGTCAAATTTTTGTTTGGCGGGCACTGCGCGCCAAACTGCAATTTGCCGTAAAAAATCACCGGGAGCGGTTTTCCGCTCCCGGTGAGGGAAATATTCTTACTTCATGAAGATCATGTCCCGGTTGATGTCGGCCAGGGTCTTGGCACCGCACATGGCCATGGTATCTTCCAGTTCGGCACCAATCTTGTCGATGTACAGCTTCACACCTTCCTCAGCACCTCCGTAGACCATGGGCACGAAGGGACGGCAGATGATGACAGCGTCTGCACCAATGGCCAGAGCCTTGAATACATCCACACCGCTGCGGATGCCGCCGTCGACAATGATCTTCATGCCGCTGCCCTTCAGGGCATCCACGATATCAGCCAGAACTTCGGCTGTTGCGGGGCACTGATCCAGAACACGGCCGCCGTGGTTGCTGACCACGATACCGGCAGCACCGGCTTCCTTGGCCTTCAGAGCACCGGCTACGGTCATAACGCCTTTGACGATGTAGGGCTTGCCTGCCATTTTTGCGATTTCAGCCAGCTGTGCGACAGTCTTGCTGCCGGCGGGAGGATTCATACCCTTCAGGAAGGGCAGACCGGCGGCATCAATATCCATAGCCACGGCGAAGGAGCCGGAAGCTTTGACCAGTTCCATCTTCTCGGCAATGGTCTCCATATTCCAGGGCTTCACGGTAGGTACACCGATACCGTCATTGGCAGCGATGGCAGCGCAGGCACCCTTCATGACGTTGGCATCCAGACCGTCACCGGTAAAAGCGGCAATTCCGCCCTCGGCGCAGGCCTTCACCAGGACGTTGTTGTAGCTGGCATCATTGTATTTGTCAGAGTAGTGGGCCACCACGGCACCCACGGGGCCGGCGAAGAAGGGGAAACGGAATTTCTTACCAAAGAGCTCCAGAGATGCGTCGGGGGTAGTGACATCACTGATGGTGTCCATATTCACCCGGATATCACGCCACTTTTCATAGTTGCGCATGGCAGTGTCGCCCATGCCTTTGGAGCCGGGGCCGGGGATGGAGTTGCCACAGGCTTTGCCATTGCAGACGGGGCAGGCCTTGCACTTGTTCTTGGGGTCGCGGGCATTTGCTAAAACTTCCTGATAAGTCATATTGTGTTCCTCCCGGATTTTTATTTTGGGTATTTTTTCCATTGTATCATAGCGAATAGGATTTGTCACTGAAAAAGTTACAGCCTGTAGAGAAATCTCCTGTAGGGGAGTGTCAAGAACCGCCCCCTGCGGTAAAATACGCTACAAATACCAAACTATTTCAGCAAAGCCACTGCCACGTCGTTGACATTGGTACCGGTGGGGCCGGTGATGATGAGACTGTTCACAGCCTTTAGGGCGTGGTAGGCATCGTTATTTCGGAGTGTCTCGTAAATGGAAATGTTTTGCTGATCCAATGCGGCAGCGGTTTCGTAGTCCACATATCCACCGGCGGCATCAGTGGGGCCGTCGGTACCGTCACTGCCGACGCTGAAAATGGCAGCGCCGGGAATTCCGGCAATGCCTTCCGCGGCGGCAAGGGCCAGCTCCTGGTTCCGTCCTCCTTTTCCGGTGCCGGTCAGTTGTACTACCGTTTCGCCGCCTGCGATGAAGGCCAGTTTTTTGCCGCAGCCAGCGTGGGTCTTCAAAATGGAGGATAAGAAGGAGCCTGCCTCCTTTGCCTGGCAGCACAGCCGGTCTGTCAGAAGCACCGGTTCGTAGCCCAGCTCCCGGCAGGCTTTGGCGGCGGCATTGCAAAGTTCCCGGACAGAACCGGTGATCTGGGTGGTAACGTTCGTCAGTTCCTTGGGGGTCTCTTGTTCAAGCAGGGATCGGGCCTGGGAACTCAGCTTCAGATGATAAGCATTCGCGATGGCGATGGCCTGCGCACAGGTGGAAGAATCTGGGGCGGCAGGGCCGGAGGCAATCATATCCAGCGGGTCACCGAGAATGTCCGACAGGACAATGGAGAAAACCTGTGCCGGGGTGCAGTGCCGGGCAAATCGTCCGCCCTTCACGGAAGACAGCCGCTTGCGGATGGTATTGATCTGTACGATATCCGCACCGGAAGCCAGCAGCTGATTGGTAATGTCCTGCAATTCTTCGCCGGAGATCAGCGGGCTTTCAAACAAAGCGCTGCCACCGCCGGAAAGGAGAAACAGCACCGTATCCTTGGCAGAAAGCCCTGCCGTCAGTGCCACTGCCTCCTGGGTGGCAGTAAACGTGTTTTCGTCCGGAACGGGATGTCCGGCTTCGAAGCAGCGGCAGTTGGGAATTTCTCCCATTACATGCCCATATTTGGTAATGACAATGCCTTCCTGGATACAAAGACAGCCGGATGCGGCTTTTGCCATTTGCCAGGCGGCCTTGCCGGCGGCGACCAGAATCACCCGGCCGGGAAAGACTTGCCCTTCCAGCGCACGTTTGACAGCATCATCGGGCTGAACAGCCCGGATGGCGGCAGAGACAATGGCATCTGCATGGGAACGAAGAATGGGATCCATAGAATTACCTCCTTGCGGTATATCGATGTAGGGCGGGGATGGATCCCCGCCCTACAGTGATGGGTTATTCGTCATCCGCCGGGATTCGGTAGGTATGCTCCAGAACCAGAAGCCGGGTGATGCGGTGGTTTTCGTCCACATGCTTTACAAGAATCGTAAATTGCAGATAGTCGAAGGCATCGAAGGCCACCGGCATGGCACCGATGTTTTCTGTTGCCCAGCCGCCGATGGTGGTGCAGTCAGTTTCCAGCTCCTCGTCATCCAGATCCAGATTGCCAAAAAACTCCGACAAATTCATGTCGCCGGAGCATTCCCAGCGGTGAGGAGCCAGCTGCTGCCAATCGTTAACGATGTCGTCATTTTCATCCCAGATTTCGCCAACCAGCTGTTCCAGCACATCCTCCATGGTGACGATGCCCATGATGCCGCCATATTCATCGGCGACAATAACCATATGGCTTTGGTGGGTACGGAACTGATCCATGATGTCATGGAGCTTCATGGTTTTGGGGATGTACACCGGCTCCAGCAGCAGATCCTGCAAGGCTACATCTTTGTTATCTACCAGCTCCTTCAGCAGGTGCTTGACGTACAGAATGCCTACTACATGGTCAATGGTCCGGTCATACACCGGATACCGGGAGAACTGGGTTTCTGCGATGGTATCGAGAATATAGGACAGACTGTCCTTCAGTTCAAAGCCAATCACATCGATTCGGGGCGTCAGGATATCCGCCGCATCCAGATCAGTAAATTCCAGAGCGGACTGTAAAAGCTCTGTCTCGTTTTCGTCGAAGACTCCCTCGTCTTCGGCAGTGTCCAGTAGGTTTTCAAATTCTTCTTCCGTAATGGTGACGGACTGGGTCTTCTTTTTCCAAAGAAGGCTGAATAGATTGACAATAATAGTGGTCAGCCATACCACCGGGAAAAACAGCACCATCAGCACCAGAAGGGGCCAGGCGGCAAATTTCGCGATCTGCTCGCTGCACCGCCGGGCGATCATTTTTGGGGTGATCTCACCGATGATCAGGATCAGTACCGTCATGATGAGGGTGACGATGGTGGATGCGGTGTCATCGGAGATGGCAGTTCTGGCAGCCAGGTTTATTGCCAGCACGGTAGCCACAGAGGTAGCACCGATATTTACCAGATTGTTGCCCACCAGCACGGTAGACAGGGCATAGTCGTAGTGGTTGTAAATGAAACCAACCAGTCTTTGACTCAGGGAGGAATTGCCGTTGTCCCGTTTCATTTTCAGCTTGCTTAAGGATGTATAGGCAATTTCCGTGCCGGAGAAGAAAGCGGAACCAATCAGAAGAAACACGATCAGAAGATATGACATAGCGCCCACCTCCTCAGTCCAGATGCAGGCCTTCGCCTGCGTCGGATTCATCCTGAATGTCGCCTACCAGTTCTTCCAGCAGATCCTCCATGGTGATGATGCCAACCTTTTTCCGGTTTTCATCGGTGACAAAGACCATATGGAGCTTATTTAAACGCATCCGCTGCAAAAGAACGGAAATTTCTGTCTGACGGTCGAAAACGTAGGGTTTCAGCAGGAGCTTGCGCAGGACAATGGGTTTGCCGGCGACGTAATGACTCAGGAACAGATTCACCGGCAGAATACCGACGATATTATCCTCGCTGCCCTCATAGATGGGGATACGGGAATAGGGCATGGATTTTACTGCTTCTGCCAACTCCGGTATCGGTGTGGCGCTGGATACCCGGATCACAAATTCAATGGGGATCATGATATCGGCGGCCTTTTTCTCCCGGAATTCCATAGCGGAGTTCACCAGGGCCTGCTGTTCCGGATCCAGGACACCCTCGTCCTCGATGGTCTCGATGATATTCAGAAGATCCTCTTCCGTGACGGTTTTGCCATCACCGGAGGAAAAGAATTTGGACATGATCCGGGAGATACCGGAAAACAGGGCGGAAATGGGAGTCAGCAGCTTCACAAAGAACACCATGCTGCCGGCAAAGGCCAGGGCGATCTCCTCGCTGCGGGCTTTGGCAAAGCTTTTGGGCAGCATTTCCGCAAAAAGATAAACGATCAGTGTGGTGAGCAAGGTGCCGTAGACCACATATTCCGCGTCAAACTGCCGCATCACCAGCAGCGCCGACAACGAGGCGCAGGCGGCGTGGAAGACATTGTTGCCGATCAGGATGGTAGTCAGGGTCTTGTCAAAACGGTCGCAAACCCACAGGGCCTTTTTGGCGCGTTTGTTGCCCTTATCCGCCATCGTGCGAAGGCGCACCTTTCTGACGGCGGTGTAGGCGGTTTCCGAACAGGCACAGTAGCCGGAGCAGAGAAGGAAAAACACATACAGTATACAACTGGCAGGATCCACGGATCAAAACACTCCTTGTGGTTGAATTTGCCTTCTATTATAACATTGCATAGAAGATTATGCAAGAGGAATGTCGAAATTGTGGAAAATGCAAAAAAGAATTCCGTCCCGGTCGGGACGGAATTCGGAAGGTTTGGGATTAACCCTTGACACCGCCGGCGGTAAGGCCGCTGGTCAGGTTCTTTTCGATGGACATGAACAGGATGACAACGGGTACAATGGCGAAGATGGAGGCTGCGAACAGATACTGCCACTCGATGATGTTGTAGCCGTTGAAAATGTTGATACCAACGGTCAGAGGCTTGATGGTGTCGGTGGAAATCAGACACAGGGCCACGGTGTATTCGTTCCAGGCATTGATGAAGATGAAGATCAGGGTGGTGACGATGCCGGGTGCGGCAACAGGCAGCAGAACCTTGATCATGGCCTGGATCCGGTTGCAGCCGTCGATGGTGGCGGCCTGTTCCATTTCCACGGAGATGGACATGAAGGTGCCCCGCAGCAGCCAGGATGTCAGCATTGTAGTACAGAGCGCGGGCGGAAGCCAGGTCGGGAACAGCCCAGACCACATCGTCCACGACGGACGCAGCCAGGAAAGAGGGGAAGAACTTAGCGTAGGTCTCTTCGGAGCACCAGTCTTCAGCGGGCAGCAGCAGGCCGTCTGCCTGGTAATCGGCAAAGCCGTCGATGTTCAGCAGGTCAGGAGCCTCGCCGTTGGCGATACGGGTGTTGACGACGGTGTAGATGTCGTTCCAGGAAACGACGTCAACAGTCAGGTCGATCTCGGGGTGAGCTTCCTCAAACTTCACCACGAAATCAGCCCACCAGTCAGCGGTCTCGTTGCCGTACTGGGCAGCGATCATGGTAACTTCGACCTTGCCGTTAGGGAGAAGTCAATTAAAAACGGCGGCAATGGGGTGTTCCTTGGGCGAATTGAACAAAATTGGATGATTTCGCAATGGGAACGATTCCAAATTGCACAATTTTCCGTAACGATTTTTGAAGATAAATACATCAAAATAGGTTGCAACAGGGTGTTCTATATGGTATACTGGAACAAAATAAGGGAAAAATGAATGCTTCTTTGCATTTTTCAACTCTTATTTTATTTGATGTAATTTTTGACATACCGGTAAAATTTACATAGTATCAGAAGGGAGCAATGTCATGCGTCAGTTATCCATTCCCGAAGCAGATCCCATCATTGCCGAGGTTCTCGGCGCTTACGATTTTCCCGCAACCCTGCTGGGTGCTGTCCGCTACGGTCAGGGTCATATCAATGACACTTTTTGCGTTCTGTGCCAGCCTCAGGAGGGTGACTGCATCCGCTTCATCCTCCAGGGCCTGTCCAGTGCCGCTTTCCCCCATCCGGAGGAACTGATGGAGAATTTCATCGGCATTACCTCCTACCTCCGGGAAAAGGTCATCGCCAAGGGCGGCGACCCTATGCGGGAGACCCTGAGCCTGGTGAAGACCAAAGACGGCAGAGACTTCTTTACCGATTCCAAGGGCAAGGTATGGCGGCTGACCCCCTTTATCGAAAATACCGACTGCTTCCAGTCCGCAACTCCTGCGCTGTTTGAAGCCTCTGCCCGGGCATTCGGACGGTTCCAGTACATGCTCCAGGGTTATCCTGCTGAAACTCTGCATGAGACCATTGTGAAGTTCCACGACACAGAGAACCGGTTTGAAAAGTTCATTGCCGCTCTGGAGGCTGACAAGCTGGGCCGTGCCAAGGACATCCAGCCGGAGATCCAGTTCGTTCTGGACCGGAAGGCCGATTGCTCCGTTGCTCTGCAGGCCCTCCGGGATGGCAGGCTGCCTCTGCGGGTCACCCATAACGATACCAAGCTGAACAATATTCTCATCGACCGGGAAACCCATGAGGGCATCTGTGTCATCGACCTGGACACCACCATGCCTGGTCTTTCCATCAACGATTTCGGCGATTCCATCCGCTTCGGTGCCAACCACTCCAAGGAGGATGAGAAGGACTTAAGCAAGGTCAATTTCGACATTGAGCTGTACGAAGTTTATACCCGGGGCTTCCTGGAAGGCGCCCAGGGCTCTTTGACCGATGCCGAGCTGGAATACCTGCCCTGGGGCGCACGGCTGATGACCCTGGAGTGCGGTATCCGCTTCCTGACCGACTACCTGGACGGTGACCACTACTTCCGTATCCACTACCCCGAGCAGAACCTGGATCGCTGCCGTACCCAGTTCAAGCTGGTTTCCGATATGGAAGCACAGTTTGAAGAAATGGGCGCTGTGGTGCGCAAATACGCCAAGTAAGTGTGGTGTGTTGAGCGTGGATTTTTTCTGCTTTCACCTCCTGCCATACTTGACATGTAACTTGTAAATATAGTATTATTTTATTTAGAAAGGAAGCTGTGGAAAGGGGATAACGCCACTCTCCACACTCCAAACTCCACACTAAACTAAAGGGAGGATATTCCAATGAACATTCTGGTCACCGGCGGTGCCGGCTATATCGGTTCCCATACCTGCGTTGAGCTGCTTAACTCCGGCTACGGTGTGGTTGTCATCGACAATCTGTGCAACTCCAATCCCAAGAGCCTGGACCGGGTGGAAATGCTCACCGGTAAGAAGCCCAAGTTCTACGAGGGCGATGTCCGGGACGAGGCTCTGCTGCGTAAGATTTTTGCCGAGAATGAAATCTCCGCTGTCATCCATTTCGCCGGCCTGAAGGCTGTGGGTGAGTCCGTGGCCCAGCCCTGGCGCTACTATGACAACAATCTGAACTCCACCCTGGTGCTGACCAAGGTTATGGAAGAGGTTGGCTGCAAGAAGATCATCTTCTCCTCCTCCGCAACTGTTTACTCCGGCGATAACGAGATGCCCCTGCGGGAGACTTCCAAGACCGGCAACTGCACAAACCCCTACGGATGGACCAAGTACATGACCGAGCAGATCCTCTCCGGCATGGCTCACGCCGATAAGGAGTGGTCCATTGTTTTGCTGCGTTACTTCAACCCCATCGGTGCCCACGAGTCCGGTGCCATCGGTGAGGATCCCCGTGGTATCCCCAACAATCTGATGCCTTACATCACTCAGGTTGCCATTGGCCGCCGGGAGTTCCTGAGCATTTACGGCAACGACTACGATACCCACGACGGTACCGGTGTCCGGGACTACATCCATGTGGTCGACCTGGCTAAGGGTCACGTTGCCGCTGTCAAGTACGCTGTCGAGAACCTGGGCTGCGAAGTCTTTAACCTGGGCACCGGCACCGGCTACTCCGTGCTGGACATGGTTAAGGCTTTCAACGATGCCAACGGCCTGGATCTGCCCTACAAGATCGTAGACCGCCGCCCCGGCGACCTGGCTACCTGCTACGCAGATCCTGCCAAGTCCGCTGAAAAGCTGGGCTGGAAGGCTGAGAAGAATCTGGTGGACATGTGCCGGGATTCCTGGCGCTGGCAGTCCCAGAACCCCATGGGTTATGGCGAATAACTTCCAATAGAAACGGAGGACGCACAGAAATGTGCGTCCTCTTCGTTTGTTGAAAGGTATACCTTATTGTAACCATCGGTGCAGTAATGTTCTTTTCTTGATCGGCAAGAAAAGAACCAAAAGAAGCCGACATAGGGGAGGCGCTTCGAAAAGG
>JAGBAI010000115.1 GCA_017939025.1 Oscillospiraceae bacterium | reverse complement strand
TTCTGTCACACGAGACAAAGTATTTTCGTAATAAGCGGTTTCCTTCAAAAGGCGAAGTACATCATCACAGGCGACGCAGTCCAGAATTTCTGCGACCGTTTCTGCCGGGACACCTGCCGCACCTGCATGGGCTGCCAGAATTTCCATACGGCAGTCGCCGTACTTGGAATGGGTGTTCATCATGCCACCGGCGATTTTTACCAGCTTTCCCACATGTCCGATCAGCAACGCACCTTTGAAGTTCAGCTCTTTGCAGATGTCCAGTGCATCGCCAATGAAATTGCTCACCTGTACCGCAAGCTTCATGTCCAGCCCCAGTTCTTTGTGGATAAAATCAGAGCCATAATTGCCGGGGGTCAGCAGCACATATTCCGCTCCGTTTGCCTTTCGTTGGTTCAGCTCTACCCGAATGGTATCCACCAATGCCTTTTCGCTCATGGGTTCTACGATGCCCGTAGTACCAAGGATAGAGATACCACCCACGATTCCCAGTCTGGGATTGAAGGTTTTCTTGGCCAGTTTCTCCCCCTCTGGGGCGGAAATTACAATGGATAATCCACCGGGATAGTCGGTCAAGCGCATAACCTCCTCCACATTCTCCCGGATCATCTGCCGGGGAACGGAGTTGATGGCAGCGTTCCCCACCGGCTGGTCAAGCCCCCGTTTGGTTACCCGCCCGATGCCGAAGCCACCGTCTATGGCCACACCAGGAATCTCTGTTTTGGAAACCGTGGCAAAGATCAGAGTTCCCCTGGTTACATCCGGGTCATCGCCGCTGTCCTTTTCTATCGCACAGGAAACGGAGTCTTTTCCGATTCGGATTTCCTTCACATCCAGCATCAAGCGGATGCCCTTGGGGGTATCCAGGGTAATTTCCTCTTTCCGGCTGCCGGTCAGCAGCATCCAGGCTGCGGCCTTCGCAGCTGCAGCGGCACAGGAACCGGTGGTATAGCCCAGACGGAGCCGCTTTCCGTCCTTTTCAATGTACTGCTCCATCATCGCAGAATCTGATACAGCATGGCATTGCAGATGGCTGCTGCCACATTGCTGCCGCCTTTGCGGCCACGGGCTACAATGTGAGGAACCTTAGATCCAATAATCATTTCCTTGCTCTCCACCACATTGACGAAGCCAACGGGAACACCGATGATCAATGCGGGGTTCAGTGTCCCGGCGGTAATCTGCTCATGGAGGGAAATCAGCGCTGTGGGCGCATTGCCAATGGCAAAGATACAGGGCTTGGAAAGTTTCGCAGCCCGCTCCATGGAAACCATGGCCCGGGTGATGCCCCGCTCCCTGGCCTCTGCTGCCACATCCGGGTCAGACATGAAACAGTGAACATGACCGCCCAGCCGCCCCAGTATCGTTTTATTGATGCCGGACTTCGCCATCTGAGTATCGGTGACAATATCGCAGCCGCTGCGTAATGCTTCGATGCCTTTTTGTACCGCATGGTCGGAGAACACCAGATTCTGCACATACTCAAAATCCGCAGTGGTGTGGATGACCCGCTTGATGACCAGTTCGTTTTCCGGATTGATAGGGGTGTCTCCCAAAATCTCCGTTATGATCTCGAAGCTGCGCTTTTCAATATCCATGGGTTTGATATTTTCAATCATGGCGATGTTTCTCCTTTAAGCAGGTATCGTAAAAGCCTTTCGCAAAGCTTACGTTGGCATAGAAATGAAAATGGGGATAACCGGCATAGAGCGTATCTGTTGCCACAGCGCAGTCCCAGCTTTTTCCGGTAGTCTTAGCCGCCGTGAAGCTGCCCCCCGGCTGGGTGCAGTCCCAATGGTGGAACTCATGGGCTGGTATTTCGTCTCCTGCCTTACAAAGCATATTGTCTGCCTTTGCCCGGAGGGTCACATAACCGAACCGGGTCAGCTTGCCATTATCGAAGCAGCTTCCGGGAAGATACCCTACCATCGGGAATTCTCCGATGGATTCCGCCAGATACATAAAACCGCCGCACTCTGCGATACAGGGAAGCCCTTTTTCAAGAGCATTGCGGACAGATTCCAGCATTGTTTTGTTTTCGCTAAGCTGTCTGGCATATAGCTCCGGATAACCGCCGCCTAGGTACAGACCATGGATATTCTCCGGCAAGTTTTTATCGTGAACAGGACTGAATTCGATTGTTTCCGCCCCCATTTCCCGCAGCGCTTCCAGGGAGTCTTCATAGTAAAAACAGAACGCATTATCTCTTGCCACAGCAATGCGGACGGTTTCCTGCCGGGGAAGTATTACCGGCTCGCAGGCGATTTCGTTCGCTTCCCGGGCCAGAGCCAAAAGGCCCTCCAGATCAATCGTCTTTTCTGCCTGCTGCGCCATGATTCCCAGTTTCTCCCGGAGATTTTCCACCTCTGCGGCAGTTACCAATCCCAAATGACGGCTTTCCAGGGCACAGTCTGCCATTTGGGGAAGATATCCAAAGGCGCGGATTCCAAACCGGTCTTCAATGGCCTTTGCCAATGCCCCATAGGTCATGGGGCTGCATTGGTTCAGAATAATCCCTTTGATATTGTTATCCGGATAAAATGACAGGAAGCCCTGAATCATGGCAAGAATGGAAAGAGATGCCCCCTTGGCACCCACAACCAGTACCACCGGGCTGTCTGTTACCTTCGCTACGTCGTAGGAGCTGGCCCGGGTGGTAGTCAGACCCATGCCATCGTAATAGCCCATAACGCCCTCAATGATGCTCACATCCTGAGTCTCGGCATTCTTTGTAAGCAGATAGCGCAGGGTGTTCTCTGAAAAGAAATGGAGATCCAGGTTTGCACTTTTCGCCCCGATGATCCGGCTGTGGAACATGGGATCGATATAGTCCGGGCCGCATTTGAAGGCACCGACTTTCATGCCACGGTTTACCAGGGCCTGCAAAACGGCACAGGTAACAGTGGTCTTACCGCAGCCGCTGTTTGTTCCTGCCAGCATGATTCTGGGTATTTTCACAGCAGCGCCTCCTTCCGGTGAATGGGTATGTCTTTCTCTTTTGCAAGGGTCAGTAGCTTTTCGTTCATAGCATTCAGGCTGCCGATGGCAGTCCCTGCGTCAATAACTGCCTCACAGCGAAGCAGAACCTCCGCTGCCTGCCTATATTGCTGCTCGCTCATAGGTTCAAAGGCAGGGGCAGTGATCACATGGTCACTCAGCTCCCGGGCAACCTGGGTATCCACATCATTTTCAAAGAGGATTCCTGTAGCAAAGGGAATCTGCTTTTTTTGCAGGGCACGGTAGCAGTGGGTTCCGCAGCCGTTTCCGGCAATGACGAACACCTTCGGTTCTCCCGTTGCTTTGCTCAGCTCCACACTGCCAAAAAGCAGGTTGTAAGAGCCATTGCGAATATCGTATAGCTTCTCAATAGCTCCTTGCTGCAGCACTTCCTCGGGTTTTCCGAAAGCGGCAATGGTCTCGCCCCTGACGCAAACCAGATAGTCAGAGATTTTTGCTGCCAGATCGATCTCGTGCAGAGACATGATGACTGTGATTCCCTTTTCGTGGGCCATTTCCCGAAGGATATCCAGCAGTTCAATTTTGTGACGGATGTCTAAGTAAGCCGTGGGTTCATCCAGCACGATGATTTCCGGCTGCTGGCAAATGGCACGGGCCAGCATGATCCGCTGCCGTTGTCCGTCAGAAAGGGTGGAAAAGTCCTGCTGCGCCAGATCCATTGCGTGAACCCGGTTTAGCGCCTCAGATACAATCCGCTTATCCTCTGAGGTCAGTCTTCCCAGCATATTGGTGTAGGGATAGCGGCCCATGGCGACCACTTCTGCGCAGGTCATCAGCTCCGGACGGATGCGGTCCGTCAGCACCACGGCAACTTCCTTTGCCATATCCTTCGGATTCCAGGAGGAGATTTCCTGCTTGCCAATGTGAACTGTTCCGCGGATCCCGGCAAGCTGCCGGGTAATGGTTTTCAGGATTGTGGATTTTCCTGCGCCGTTGGGGCCAATAAGGGTCAGAATCTTTCCTTTTTCAACATCAATATTTATGTCATGGATCAATATATGGCCATTGTAGCCAACGGCCAGATCCTTGGTTTCAAAGTAATATTCCATTTCAGGATTCCTCCCTTGTGCGGCGCTTTACCATCATGTAGATCACAACGGGTGCGCCAAATGCAGAGGTCACCGTTCCAATGGCAAGCTCTGTGGGTGCAAAAGCTGTTCTGGCAATCAGATCACAGAAAATGCAGAATACCGCACCGCACAAAAAGGTTGCGGGAATGACGAGGGATGGACGGGAGGTTTTCAGCGCCGTTCTGGTAATGTGGGGAACGGCAATTCCCACGAAGGAAACCGGGCCTGCCAGTGCCGTGACACAGGCAGAAAGCAGGCTGCTCAGCAGAATCAATGCCAAGCGGAAGGGCTTTACCCGGATTCCTATGCTCTGGGCATAGCCTTCTCCCAGAGCATAGGCACCCATTGGCTTGCTCAGCAGCCAGGCTCCGATCACACCCGGAAAGCAAATGGCAGCCGCTGTCTTTACATTGTCCCAGCTGGCACCAGAGAAGGTGCCCATGGACCAGTTTGTTAAGTTTACAATGTCATGTTCATCCGCAAAGGTCACACAAAAGTCCGTGACCGCGCCGCAGATATAGCCAACCATAATGCCGATCACCAGCAGCATGGACATATTCCGGATGCGCTGAGAAAACAGAAGCACGATCAGCGTAATGATCAGCGAGCCAATGAAGGCCGCAATGATCAGCGTAACGGAGCTTGCTCCGGACAGATACTGGGTAAAGAAGATCATAGTCATGCCAACCAATAGCTTGGCGCCGCTGGAAATACCCAGCACAAATGGGCCTGCAATGGGATTTCGAAAAAAAGTTTGCAGCAGGAAGCCAGATACGGACAGCGCACCGCCTAAGACTGCTGCCAGCAGCATTCTGGGAATGCGGATACTCCAGATAATTCTGCTTTCCGTAGACGCATCATCGCCAGAAAAAAGCATACGCAGTATCTCTCCCGCCGAGATCTTCACAGAGCCAATATTCAGATTCAGCATCAGT
>JAGBAI010000114.1 GCA_017939025.1 Oscillospiraceae bacterium | reverse complement strand
CGTAAGCGCTCAATAATCAACCGTAAGCGCTCAATAATCAACCGCCTATAAAAATCACGGCAGAGTCCCATTCACGAGACTCTGCCGTTCACTTATTTACGTATATGTTCCCTATGCCGCACTGCCGGGTGCCAGGGCATCAGTTTTTCCAGTTCCTCATGGGCCGGGGATTTGCCCAGGTATGGCAGCATGGTCAGTACCAGCAGCAGGTATTCATATGGCTCGATTCCGTTTGCCTTCGCCGTCTCTACCAGTGAGTAGACGATGGCACTGGATTCTGCACCCTTGACACTGTCGCAGAACAGCCAGTTCTTTCTGCCTACCACGAAGGGACGGATCGCATTCTCTGCCAGGTTATTGGAGATGGGGACATCACCGTGGTCCAGAAATGCGCGCAGTGCCTGCTTCTGGTTCAGGGAATATCGCACTGCATCCTCCAGTTTGCTGCCCTTTTCGGGATGCACCGTTTTCAGCCATGCAAAATACTCCTCCAGAAGGGGCAAAACCACATTCTGGCGGTAGGCTTTCCGGCTCTTTCCGTCTGCGTATATGTATTTCTTCTCCAGGGAGAACAGCTTCGTACAGTACTGGAATCCCACTGCCGCCTTGCTGGTTTTCACGGTGGCACCGTCCGGCATGGCTTCCCGCCATTTCCGTCTGGCATGGGCCCAGCAGCCGCAGTGGACGAACTTCAGCACCTGGTTGTATCCGGCGTATCCGTCCGTCACCAGACAGCCCGTGAAGCCCTTCAGGAAGCTCTCCGGCCGCTTGCCGCTTCGGTCAGGCTGGTACTCAAAGATCCGCACATGGTTCTTGCTGTATTCTCCGCTGGCGTAGAGCCACATTCTGGACTCGGAGGTGGCAGGCTTACCGCCCTCCTTCAGCACCTGCACCACTGTTTCATCCGCATGAATCACGGACTGCTCCAGAAGCTGCTGCTTCATGTGCTTGTACAGGGGCTTCAGCCAGCTCTGGGTACACTGGATCACCCAATTGGCCAGGGTCGCTCTGCTCAGCTCTACGCCCTGTCTGGCCCAGATCTTCTCCTGTCGGGCCAGAGGAACGCCGTCCACATACTTCTTCGTCATGACATCTGCCACTGTGGAGGGGGACGCCAGGGAGTGCTTCATGAGCGGAGGCGGTGTCTTGGTGGTAACGATATGGGCGAAGCCGGTGTCTTTCTCGCACTTGTCGCAGGCATACGTACAGCTGTAGTATTCCAGGATCTTCTCGGACTGAGGAATGACCACCAGCTCCCGGCGGATCAGCTTCTTTCCAATGAGCTTGAAGGTACCGCCGCACTTACCGCAGGTGCGCTGGGATTCCGGCAGATCGAAGATGACCTCCTCCACGGGAAGGTTCTTCGCCAGATCGTCAATGGTGCGCTTCTTCTTCCGGGCGTGGGCCTTGACGGTGAAAGTCTCCTCGGTGGGTTCCTCCGCCTTGTGATCCTGGCAGTCCTCTGCTTCATTGAAAAAGTTCATCTGGTCCTCATTCAAGACATAGGTCTTCTTCTCGCTGGACTGACCGTACTGGGTTCTCTGGGCGTTGGCAAAGACTTCGTTCATATGCTCCAGTTTGCGTTTTAGTTCAGCATTTTCTTTCTGCAATGCCTCAACAGACTGGCTCAGAGGGCGAATGAGCTCTGCTACTTCCGCAGCAGTGTATGTAATTTTCTTATCTGCTGCGGCCATGGTTTTCCTCCGAAAATAGATTTATCCTGCCTTTATTATAGCATAAAGACAGGATAAAGTACAATAATATTTCACTTTTACTCAGAAAAGATCCTTTGGTTTT
>JAGBAI010000113.1 GCA_017939025.1 Oscillospiraceae bacterium | reverse complement strand
GGACGCACCGGATACTACATGGACCCCGGCATTTACTGGGCCAAAGAAACCGGTGACGAGTATGGACGTTTTGAGGATGAATACTGGATGGTGGATGAAACTGTCCAGAAGTTTGAAATCAAGCCCCACGAGGATACCGAGATCATCTTCACCAATGTCCAGTACGGCAAGGTGAAAATCATCAAAACCATGGAGGGCGAAGGCAGCGTTGCTGGCTGGAAGTTCAAAGTCACCGATGCCGAGGGCAAGGAAATAGAAGGTTCCCCCTTCACTTCCGATGAAAACGGCGAGATTCTGACCACGGTGCTTCCCGGAAAGTACACCATCGAGGAGCTGATCCCGAAGGATTCCCTGTATCACTGTACCTCCCAGAATCCCCAGACCGTCACCATTGCCCAGGGTCAGACCGCAGAAGTGACCTTCACCAACGCACTGCGTCCCGGCAAGATCACCCTGGACAAGGTGGACATCAAGGGCAACTCTCTGGCAGGCGCAACCTTCCTGCTGGAATGGAGCGAGGATGGTTCCATCTGGTGGCCCATTGAATACTCCGATTCCGAAACCGTAGAAGAAGGCTGCTGTTCCAACCCCAATGTGGTGGACGGCCTGCTGACCACCGGATCTGACGGCAAGCTGGTATGGGACAATCTGCATCCCGGCTTGCAGTATCGCCTGACGGAAACCAAGGCTCCCCGTGGCTTTAGCAAGCTGAGAAAACCCGCTTATGAGGGTGAGCTGCCCGAGGAAGATTTCTCTCTGGAAGTCAAGGTCATCAACAGCCGCACCTTCACCCTGCCCGAAACTGGCTCCGTATCTCTGATGCTTTCCTCTATCAGTATGTCCGGCTGCCTGCTGGGGCTGATCGCTTCCATGCTGTATCTTCGTAAGAAGGAGCAGTAAATGATCCATATTCCATACCATGCCAGGGACCGCCCCTGGCATTTTTCATTCCCACCCAAATTCAAATCATTCTATCTCATATTTTTTGAAAGGAACTTTTTGCAATGAAAAATCTGAAAAAAGCAATCGCCCTGTGTCTTTCCCTGATGCTGATTCTCTCTTTCCCTGTCAGCGCATCCGCAGCAGCTCCCAGCACCCCTATTATGAATCCCGCTGAAGATGTACTCATCGATGAAGACCGCACCGGCTCTTTGACCATCTACAAGTACGATCTGACCAACGCCGAAAAGGACGGTGTGTGGGACAGCTCCTATGTTTCCACTGGCCGCTACGATGAAGAAGGTGTCAACAATATTCTGGGCGGCGCTGTCCGGGCTGGTGACAATGATAACCAGTCTGACCTGGGCAACGGCGAGGTCAGCTATGGCTACGCCATCAAGGGTGTTGAGTTCACCTATCTGCGTATTGCGGATATCGTCCAGTTCTCCGAGTCCGAAGCAGATGGCCGTACCGACAACCATGTGGAAGTGCTGTATGGCGTTGACAAGGTAAAGGGCGCTGACTTCCTCCGGGCGCTGGGTCTGGAAAACGGTGCAAAGCGCTACACCAACGCCGACCAGCTGGATGCTGCCAAATACTATTACCAGTCCGATATCCTGATTGATGCCCTGGCTGCTGGCCTG
>JAGBAI010000014.1 GCA_017939025.1 Oscillospiraceae bacterium | reverse complement strand
TGACCAGCTGCGGCTGCTTCGAATGTATCTGCGGCATCGAGCCTATGTCCAACGGCTTCATCGTGGTCAACCGGGAATTCAAGGGCATGACGCCTGCCGGTATGACCTTCGGCGAGCTGGCCTCCTGCACCGGCGGCGGTGTTCAGACCCCCGGCTACATGGGCCATGGCCGTCACTTCATCTCCTCCAAGAAGTTCATTTCCGCTGAGGGCGGCATTGAGCGTATCGTCTGGATGCCCAAGGAACTGAAGGACGACGTGGGTGAGCGGCTGAACAAGACCGCTATGGAGCTGTACGGCATCGAGAACTTCACCGACTACGTTGCCGACGAGACCATCACCACCGACTGCGAAGAGCTGCTGAACTGGCTGACCGAAAAGAACCATCCCGTCCTGGGCATGGAGCCTCTGATGTAAGCGGCGAACCGCCGCTGGTAATGGCGTGACTTTGACCGGTCTTAAGTCCAGGCCCATTGGGTGGACGGCCCGATTCGATTACATTCTTGAAATCGAAAACAATTGGGAGGGGCATTGCCCCTCCCGCAATAAAAAGCAATAGATCATCCGAAAGGAAATTTTCAAATTATGAAAGTAACCTTCCAAATTGAGGGGGCTACCCCTGTCATTCTGGAATGCAATTTAGGCGACAATC
This sequence comes from Oscillospiraceae bacterium, assembly GCA_017939025.1. Next base: position 8,342 of record JAGBAI010000014.1, on the reverse strand, counting down.
TGCTGGAGCTGGCCCGGCGTGGTAATGTGGCCATTGACGCCCCCTGCTCCGGCAACGGCTCCTGCGGCAAGTGCCGGGTGAAGCTGGTGGAGGGGCAGCTGGATTCTCTCAAGAGCCGCCATATTTCTGAAGAGGAATGGGAGGCCGGCTGGCGTTTAAGCTGCAATTCCAAGGTGCTGTCCGACTGCACTGTTTTCGTGCCGGACATTGCCAGTGCTTACCAGAGCCGCATGAAGACTGCGGATCTCAGCAGCCCCAAGGAAATCGCCATTTTTGAGGACTGCCAGAACCACCTCCGGGAAAGCGGCATCCATTTTGTCAATAACTTCCGTGCTGCCGTCATTACCATGGCAGAGCCGACCCTGGATGACACCATGCCTGACGTAGAGCGTTTGACCTGGGCCATTCAGGAAGCCTTTGGCGTGGAGAAGGTGCACATTCCCTATGGGGTCATGGTTCGCATGGCCCATGTTCTGAGAGAGCATAACTGGACTGTCTGCGCTAAGGGTGAACTCCGGGGCGATACCTTCGTCTGCATGGAAGTTTGCGATCCTGCCGACACCGCCATTGTGGGCTGTGCCATCGATATCGGCACCACCACTGTCACCATGGTGCTGACCGATCTGACGTCCGGTAAGCTGCTGGCAAAGGGTTCCTCCGGCAACGGCCAGATCCGCTACGGCGCGGACGTGATCAACCGTATTATTGAACAGGGCAGAACCGGTGGTAAGGCAAAGCTGCAAAATGCCATTATTAAGGAAACCCTGAATCCCATTATTGGCAATCTGTGCAAGAGTGCCGGCATTTCTGCCCGGAGCATCCTACGGCTGAGTGTTGGCTCCAACACCACCATGAACCATCTGCTGCTGGGCGTGGATGCGGAGCCTGTGCGCATGGAGCCCTACATCCCCAGCTTCTTCAGCTGGGACGGTCTGCTGGCGGGAGATCTGAAGCTGCCTGCCAACCCTCTGGCCCCTGTTCTCATCGCACCCAACATTGGTTCCTATGTTGGCGGTGACATTACCGCCGGTACTCTGGCGGCGGGCATCTGGGACAAGGATGAAATGAGCCTGTTTATCGACCTGGGCACCAACGGCGAACTGGTTTTCGGAAACCGGGATTTCCTGATGAGCTGTGCCTGCTCCGCCGGCCCTGCCTTTGAAGGCGGCGATATTTCCAGCGGTATGCGGGCCACTGACGGCGCTGTGGAAGCCTGCGTCATTGACAAGGACACCATGGAGCCCACTCTGGACATCATTGGTGAGCCGGGGCAGAAAGTGGTCGGTATCTGCGGCTCCGGTATCATCGACATGATCTCCGAACTGTTCCGCTGCGGCATCATCAATGCCAAGGGCCTCTTCCAGAGAGAAGGCAAGCGTGTACGCCGGGACGAGCACGGCATGGGCCGCTACGTGGTGGCCTTCCCCGAGGAAAGTGAGACCGGACGGGAGGTTTCCCTGAACGAAGTGGATATCGACAACTTCATCCGGGCCAAGGGTGCCATCTTCTCCGCCATCGATACGCTCCTTCAGAGCGTGGATATGACCGTGGATATGATCGACAAGGTCTATGTTGCCGGCGGCATCGGTTCCGGTATCAATATGCACAATGCGGTGAACATCGGCATGTTCCCGGATGTGGAGCTGGAAAAGTTCCAGTACATCGGCAACTCCTCCCTCACCGGCGCTTACGCCATGGTGGTCAGCGACGAAGCCAACGCCAAGTGCCATGAAGTGGCTGCCAACATGACCTATCTGGAACTGTCTACCTATCCCGGCTACATGGATTCCTTCGTGGCTGCCTGCTTCCTGCCCCACACCGATGCCAGACTGTTCCCCCATAGCGTACAGGAAATGTAAACCGTAGGGACCGTCCTCCCGGACGGTCCGAAACCTACGATAACAGCCAAGCAGAAAATCTGCCCATCGAGGTCAGATTTTCTGACGGACCGTCAGGGATGACGGTCCCTACAGGAGGATTTGGATGTATTTAAGCAAACAACATCACATCGCCATCATTTGCAGCGACTGGGCAAAGGCGAAGGAATTCTACATCGACAAGCTGGGCTTTGAAATGTATAGAGAAGTTTACCGTCCTGCCATGGACGACTATCTGCGGATGCTTCGCCAGGGCGATACCGTTCTGGAACTGTTCATCAAGCCTGATGCCCCTGCCCGGGTGACCAATCCCGAGGCAATGGGACTGCGGCACCTGTGCTTCCATGTAGAAGATATTGAACCGGCAGTAGCCTGGCTGAACAGTATGGGCATTGAGACGGAGCCTGTCCGGGAGGATACCTGCAACGGCGGCCGGTTCACCTTCTTCAAGGATCCCGACGGACTGCCCCTGGAACTGCACGAGTAAAAACTGACGACGTATCTTCGTAGGGGCCGATGCTCGCATCGGCCCTCTCCCGCACCGTACCTTCTACAAGGGCCGATGTGGGCATCGGCCTCTACGGTTTTGTTTTATCAAAGGAGAATCGATATGATCTTACAGAATCTGCACCATGTTGCCATCATCGCCTCTGACTATGAAAAGTCCAAGGATTTCTACGTCAACAAGCTGGGTTTCCAGGTCATCAAAGAAGAGCACCGTCAGCCTCAGAACGACATCAAACTGGAAGTGAAACTGGCAAATGCCACCATCGAGATCTTTGGCAAGAAGGATCCCGAACCCAACCATGGCAAGCCTACCCGCTGCGGTATGTGGCACCTGTGCTTCTATGCTCCTGACCTGGAAAAGACCATCGGCGAGCTGAATGCCCTGGGTATCGAAACGGATCCCATCATGGTCAACGCCTCCAACGGCAAGCGGATCTGCTTCTTCTACGATCCCGACGGCCTGCCCTTGGAATTACACGAGTGATCGTAGGGGCCGATGCCCACATCGGCCCTTTTCTTAATATGCCAGTGGTACATAGGGCCGATGTGGGCATCGGCTCCTACGACAAAGATAAAGGATAATTTGAAACAAATGCAAATCGAAAATCACAAGGAAGAAGTTCCCTTTGCCCATTATGAAGAAAGATTCCAAGCTCTGGAGCCGGCTTCTGTTGCCGAACGTCTGAAGGATGTGGCGTGGGACGGTAAGGAATTTACCGTAAAGCTGCTGGGCCGGGAGTTTGCCATTTCTCATCCCGGTTATGCCATCCGGGCCTTGGATGGCGGCAAGCTGCCGCCGCTGCCTACCCAGACCTTTCTGCTGCGCTATCTGCTGGAAAGCAGGGATGTCAGCTGGGCAGGCCAGTGGAAGACCTTCCGGGAGATGCCCTGGGGCGAAATGTACATCAAGCCCTATACCGGCCGTGTTCTGACCCGGGCGGCTTTCACCTTTGGTACCCGGGTGGCAGCTTTTAAGGCTGCCGCGGAAAAAATGGGGGCAGAAATGGTGAAGCATGGCGATGCCGGCTACCGCTTCGACCTCATCGGCGGCTATCAGATGCAGATTCTGGTATGGGAGGGGGACGACGAATTCCCACCCAATGCCCAGGTGCTGTACTCTGACAATTTTGCCGAGGGTTTTGCTGCAGAAGACCGGGTGGTGGCGGGAGATATCCTGATCACAACCATCAAGAGCTATATGTAACATAGAAGACCTCCCAGCTTTGGGAGGTCTTTTTCTCGTCAAATTGCTGTTTGTGCGGCCAGTGGCCGCGGACAATGGCGGGACTTCGGCTGGTTTGCCATCCGGGACTCCTGGGTGGTCGGCCCGGTTCGATGATGCCATTTGTACACGTTATCGAACCGGGCGGTACCCAATGGTCTTGGTTGATTACCGGACTATAGTCACACCACTGCGCCCGCAGGCGCGTGCATGCGAGCAACCGCCGAAGGCGGCTCTTAGCGAGTCGTATTGGAAGCGCGCACTGCGCGCTAAACTGCAATTTGAATAAAAGTTCAAAATTGAACAAAATAATGCTTGACTTTTTAACGGAACCTTGCTATACTGGTATTGTTCAAAAACGAACTATCTGGGAGGCTCCTATGGAATTCAACTATTTTGATATTATGGCGAAGGCGCAGAAGGGTTACGCCCGTTTACTGGATCCCATCTGTAAGAAATATGACCTGACCCGCAATGAGCTGGATGTGCTGCTGTTTCTGGCAAATAACCCCCAGTTTGACCGGGCGGTGGATATTGTCAACAACCGGGGACTTTCCAAAAGCCATGTTTCCCTGTCCATCAGTGGTCTGGAGGAAAAAGGATTGCTGATTCGCCACAATGATCCGGCGGACAAGCGGACGGTGCATCTGAAGCTGACGGATAAGGCGGAGGAAATCGCGGAGGCAGGGCGGCTGGCCCAGAAGCGCTTTTTCTCCTACCTCCACCAGGGGGTGACCCAGGAGCAGATCGATCTGATGGTGGAGTTTGGCAAAAAAGTCAATGAGAACATCAAAAATATCGAGGAAGTTATCGAATAGTTCCAAAAAAAACAGATGCAATTTGCAGAATTTGCATTATAATAAAACTATACATAAATTTTGAAAGGGGTCCATAATCATGGCAAAAGCAGAAAAACCCAAGCAGGATATGGGTACCGGCTCCGTCAAGAAGCTGATGGTGCAGATGGCGGTGCCCGCGCTGGTTGGTCAGGTGGTCAACCTGCTGTATAACATCGTTGACCGTATCTACATCGGTCACATTCCCGAGATCGGCGGTCTGGCACTGACGGGTGTCGGCCTGTTCACCCCCATCCTCATGCTGATCACCGCTTTCTCCATGCTGGCCGGTGCCGGCGGCGCGCCCCGGGCTGCCATTGCCATGGGCCAGGGCGATAAGGAAAAGGCGGAAAAGATCCTGGCAAACTGCTTCACCGTTCTGCTGATTCTGGCAGTGCTGCTGACGGCTGTATTCTACGTCACCAGTCCCACCCTGCTGCGTTGGTTCGGCGCTTCTGATGCAACCCTGCCTTACGCATTGGAATACGCTCGGATCTATGTTCTGGGCTCTGTCTTCGTACTGATCACCATGGGTATGAATACCTTCATCACCACCCAGGGCTTTGCCAAGATCTCCATGCTGACCACTGTCATCGGTGCCGGCATCAACATCATTCTGGATCCCATCCTGATCTTCGGCCTGAACATGGGCGTTAAGGGTGCTGCTATCGCAACTGTTTGCAGCCAGGCCGTCAGCGCCGTCTGGATCCTGTTCTTCCTCTGCGGCAAGAAGACCATCCTGAAGCTCCAGCCCAAGAACATGATGTTGGTACCCAGCATCATCCTGCCCTGTCTGGGACTGGGTATTTCCAGCTTTGTCATGGTCTCCACCGAGTCCATCCTGTCCATCTCCTTCACCTCTTCTCTGGCACGCTACGGCGGTGACGTGGCTGTCGGTGCCATGACGGTTCTGACCTCCATCAACCAGCTGATCACCATGCCCCTGTCCGGTGTCTGCCAGGGTGGTCAGCCTCTGATCAGCTACAACTACGGTGCCAAAAAGTACGACCGTGTCAAGGAAGCCTTCTTCTGCCAGTTCGGTGTCTGCGTGGCTTATACCACCGTTTTCTGGGCACTGATCATGCTGATGCCCAATGTCTTTGCCAATATCTTCACCAGCGATGTGGCATTGGTGGACTACACCGCCTGGGCACTGCGGGTTTTCCTGGCCTGCGGCTTCTCTGTGGGCTTCCAGATCTCCTGCCAGCAGGCCTTCATGGCTCTGGGCCAGGCCAAGATCTCTCTGGTCATGGCACTGCTCCGGAAGGTATTCCTGCTGATCCCTCTGATCTTCATTCTGCCCAACTTCTTTGCTGACAAGGCTTTCGCCGTGTTCCTGGCTGAGCCTGTGTCCGATATCATCGCCGCTGCCGTCACCACCTTCATGTTCTTCCGCTTCTTTATCAAGATGCTGAAGGAAGGAAAGGCTGCCCAGCAGCAGTAATTGCACAGCTGACCGCCGCACCGATTGGTGCGGCGGTTTTTTCTGGTGCAGGAAGGAAAATATCTTCGTAAATTTCACCAAATATATTGCATTCCATTTGTTGAAGTGCTATAATACCAAGTTGGAAGTTTACTGCATTTTATGTCTAAAAGGAGACTTTATATATGGTATCTCAGGAGAATATCCGCAATATTGCCATCATCGCCCACGTTGACCATGGCAAGACCACCCTGGTGGACGAGCTTTTAAAACAGGGCGGTATTTACCGGGAAAATCAGGCTACCCAGGACCGGGTCATGGACTCCGGTGATCTGGAGCGGGAGCGCGGCATCACCATTCTGGCAAAGAACACCTCTGTCCGTTATAAGGACTACAAGATCAACATTGTGGATACCCCCGGCCACGCGGACTTCGGCGGCGAGGTGGAGCGTATTCTGAAAATGGTCAACGGTGTCATCCTGCTGGTGGACGCTGCCGAGGGCCCCATGCCTCAGACCCGCTTCGTGCTGCAGAAGGCCCTGGAGCTGGGCCACAAGGTCATCGTTGCCGTCAACAAGATCGACAAGCCCGATGCCCGTATTGAAGAGGTCATGGACGAGGTTCTGGAGCTGCTGCTGGATCTGGACGCTACCGATGAGCAGTTCAACAGCCCCACCGTTTTCTGTTCCGGCCGTCAGGGTACTGCTGCCTACAGCCCCGATCAGGTGGGTACCGACCTGGTGCCTCTGTTCGAGACCATCATTAACTATATTCCCGCACCCGGCGGCAATCAGGAGGAGCCCCTGCAGCTGCTGGTTTCCTCCATCGACTACAACGAATATGTGGGCCGTATCGCCGTGGGCCGCGTGGAGCGGGGCACCATTAAGGTTAACCAGGAGGTCACCATCTGTGACTTCCACGATCCTTCCATCAAGCAGAAGGGCAAAGTGGTTGCCCTGTACGAGTTCGACGGTCTGGGCAAGAATCCTGTTCCCGAAGCCCATGCCGGTGAGATCGTGGCCCTCAGTGGCATGGCAGACATTACCATTGGCCGTACCCTCTGCGCCCCCGACTGCATCGAGCCGCTGCCCTTTGTGAAGATCTCCGATCCTACCATTGAAATGACCTTTGCCGTCAATGATTCTCCCTTTGCCGGCAAGGAGGGTAAGTACGTCACCTCCCGGAACATCCGTGACCGGCTGGAAAAGGAGCTGATGAAGGACGTCTCCCTCCATGTTACCGAGCAGGAAAACACCGATGCCTTCAACGTGGCAGGCCGCGGCGAAATGCACCTGTCTATTCTGATGGAGACCATGAGAAGAGAAGGCTACGAGTTCTCCGTGTCCACGCCCCGTGTTCTGACCAAGGTCATCGACGGCAAGGTCTGCGAGCCTATCGAGCGAATGGTTGCTGACGTGCCCGAAGAGTGTATGGGCTCCGTCATCGAAAAAATGGGCCGCCGGAAGGGCGATCTGCTGGGCATGACCCCCATGGGCAGCCGCTACCGTCTGGAGTTCCTGGTGCCCTCCCGTGGCCTCTTCGGCTACCGCAGCGAGTTCCTCACCGATACCAAGGGTGAAGGTATCATGTCCAGCGTACTGGATTCCTACGCCCCCATGAAGGGCGAGATCGAACGCCGTCTGGTGGGCAGCCTGATTGCCCATGAATCCGGCGAAGCTGTTACCTACGGTCTGGGTGCTGCCCAGGAGCGGGGATCCCTGCTCATCGGCCCCGGCACCCCTGTCTATGCAGGCATGGTGGTTGGTATTTGCAGCCGGAATGAAGATATGACTGTCAACGTCTGCAAGCGCAAGCAGCTGACCAATATGCGCGCCTCCGGCTCTGACGAGGCCATCCGTCTGGTGCCTCCCAGAATCCTGTCTCTGGAACAGTGCCTGGAATTCCTGGCAGATGACGAACTGCTGGAATGCACCCCCAAGAGCCTGCGCATCCGCAAGCGGGAACTGGATCACGCAGTGCGTATGCGCAACCTGATGAAGAAGCGGGCTCAGGAGAACGGCTGATTCAGGAAATACCATTGTAGGGGAGGGGCAGTGCCCCTCCCGCACCCTTGGATGACAGAGCAGAATAAATCTTCCGGAAATGTGAACGGTATGAATTACCGGAATCATCGTATGGTTGAGATTGCGGGCGGGGCAATGCCCCGCCTCTACAATATCAGAAATTTGCTGATAAAAACGTAAAAAAAGATTGACCAAACCGCATTTTTCGGTTATAATGGTCAGGCATGACTGTGTAAGTCATTGACTATGTGTTGCTGCGGTCTATTATAGACTGTCGAGCATATGAAAAGAAAATATTAGGAGGTGTAAGTGTTATGAAGCGTACCTACCAGCCCAGCCGCCGTCATCGTTCCAAGGTTCACGGTTTCCGTCAGAGAATGGCTACTTCCAACGGCCGCAAGGTTCTGGCCCGCCGTCGTGCTAAGGGCCGCAAGGTTCTGTCCGCCTGATGCG
>JAGBAI010000112.1 GCA_017939025.1 Oscillospiraceae bacterium | reverse complement strand
CCCAAATAGCTTTCGGACTGGGCAATTTCATTGGTATGGTGCGGGAAAGCATTGTCAATGCCACCGCAATGAATGTCCAGATCCTCACCCAAATACTTTAAGCTGATACCGGAGCACTCAATATGCCAACCGGGGTAACCCACACCCCAGGGAGAATCCCATTTCAGTGCCTGATCTTCAAACTTACTCTTGGTAAACCACAGAACGAAGTCGTTCTTGTTCTTCTTGTTGGTATCCTCTTCCACGCCTTCCCGGACACCAACAGCCAGATCCTCCTCGTCGTGGTCATTGAACACATAGTACTTATCCAGCGTGGAGGTATCAAAATAAACATTGCCGCCAGCGAGATAAGCGCTGCCCTTTTCCAGCAGAGACTGAACCATGTGGATATATTCATCAATGCAGTTGGTGGCGGGCTCCACCACATCAGGCCGCTTGATGTTCAGCTTGTCGCAATCGGAAAAGAAAGCGTCGGTGTAATACTGGGCAATTTCCAGAACGGTCTTATTTTCCCGCTTGGCACCCTTGAGCATCTTGTCCTCACCGGTATCGGCATCAGAGGCCAGATGGCCAACGTCAGTGATGTTCATAACACGCCTGACATTGTAGCCGGAGTAACGCAGCGCCTTTTCAAGTACGTCCTCCATAATATAGGTGCGCAGATTGCCGATATGGGCAAAATGATACACCGTAGGGCCACAGGTATACATTTTGACGATTTCGGGATTGTTGGGAACAAAGAGTTCCTTCTTATGCGTCAGGGAATTGTAAAGATACATAGATTCATCCTCCTGTTGATTTACAAAAATAAAAACCCCCTGCACTTACTTCATTAAGTACAAGAGGCGGTTAAGGCCGCGGTTCCACTCTCATTTATCGCTCATGGGGTACGCAGATTCGCTCCCGGACGCACTTTCCCGTAGGCTCACCTGCCCAGGCTTGCAGCCGATGGTCCGGGCTCTCTGAATAGGAAGCGGATACGGTACTCTTTCCGATCAACGCGATATGAAATTTCCGATATATTTTACCATTGCACACAGGGATTTGTCAAGGTTTCCCCCTTCTTTTTCCATGAATTTCCTTGGGAATTTCTTAAGAAATTCTTACACTATTGACAAGAGGTATCCTTTGAGAGTATAATAACGTCGAGAAATGAGACGAAAGTGAGGTAACCCCATGAATTTCTCCGTTAATGCAAAATTCAGAAAAATTCTGAGTCTGGTTCTGGTCTTTGTCATGATGACCACCCTCTTTGCTGGATGTAAAAAGGACGACCAGCCCGAGGATACATCTGAAGCAGGTCTGAACCTGGATCTTACCCAGAACAATACCCCCACTGAGACCCAGACGGAGCCCCCGGAAACTACCGCTGCTCCCGAGATCAACGAAAACACCGCTACCGTTACCAGCCAGCTGAATATCCGTTCCTCCCCCAGCACCGAGGCCACCGTTGTCGGTAACCTCTATGCAGGTGACAAAGTGGAAATCAGCCGCCGTGAGGAAGTCACCGGCATCGACTGGGCCTACATCATCTCCCCCACCGCCGGCTGGATCGTGATGGAGTTCGTGGAAATGGATATCCCCACTGAAGAGGCACCTCAGGAAAACACCAGCACTCCTGCTGGCAATGGTGAAGTTACCGCCCCCACCCAGGCTCCCGGCAGCAACACCAATACAGAGAGCATTAAGGGTGTGATCAATGCCAACGGCCTGAACATCCGCAGTGAGGCCAGCAAGAACGGCAACGTCCAGGGTGCTTATAACAAGGGCGATGTGGTCACCATTCTGGAAACCAAGAATGGCTGGGGCCGTACCAACAAGGGCTGGATCTCCATGGACTATGTGACCACCACCAGTGGCAACACCACTACCAACACGAATACCAACACAAACACCAACAGCAATGTTTCCGGAAATGGCAACACCACAGTCCAGCTGCGGGGCGTTGTCCGTGTCAACGAGCTGAACATCCGCGCCAGCGCCAGCACCGATTCCGACCGTGTCGGTATGTACACCTACGGTGATCGTGTGGAAGTTCTGGAAAAGAGCGGCAGCTGGGGCCGTACCAAGAAGGGCTGGATCCATCTGGATTACGTCTATCAGGACGGCACCACCGGTAAGAATACCATTTCCAATGCCACCATTACTGGCAACGGTCTGAACATCCGTCAGGGCCCCGGCACCGGCTATGATGTAGTCGGTTCCTACAACTCCGGCGACAAGGTCACCATTCTGGAACAGTTCACCTACAACGGCACCACCTGGGGCTGCACCAACAAGGGTTGGATCTCCATGCAGTATGTGAACAATGGCGCTTCCAACGCAGGCACCAACAACAATACCACTACCAACACCACCACGGATGCCACCGGCAAGACTGGCACCATTTTCGCCAGCGGTCTGAACATCCGCAGCGGTGCAGGTACCGGCTATGCTGTAGTCGGTTCCCTAGATAAGGGCGACAAGGTCACCATTCTGGATCAGACCACCGTCAACGGCACCGTCTGGGGCAAGATTGCCACCGGTTGGATTTCCATGGACTACGTTTCCTTTGATTGATATTTTTTGCGGGACTTCCTTATGGAAGTCCCGCTCATATTTTACCTAGGAAGCAGCCCGGTACAATTTGTACCGGGCTGCAGTTGTTAACCAATGTATTCCTTCTGAGTCGCACTGTTGAGAATGGATTTTACTACATTGGCGCAGCAGCGGCGCAGATCCTCTTCCGTTGCCAATCCGTTTTTGATACCCTCCAGCAGTTCCTTTTTATGGTAGCTGCCGCCGGGCATGATCAGATCGTTGCCGGCCCGCATAGCAATGGCACTGCTGGCCTGGCCCTTGTTGGTGGAGAACCAGTCCGTCATAACCACACCGTCGAAGCCCCATTCGTTTCGCAGCACCTTGGTGCACAGGTCGTGGCTGTTGGGGGCGTAGATGCCGTTGATCTTGTTGTAGGAGGTCATGATGCCCTTTGCCCCTCCATCCCGGACGCAAATCTCAAAGCCCCGGAGGTAGATCTCCCGCAGCGCCCGCTCAGACAGGTTGCTGGAAACACCGGTACGGTTGTCCTCCTGGTTATTGCAGGCAAAGTGCTTGGCTGTAACGTAGAAGCCCTCCTCCTGCTGAACACCCCGGGTGATGGCAGCCGCCACAGTGCCACTGAGACGGGGATCTTCAGAATAATACTCAAAGTTACGGCCGCAGAGGGGATTTCTGTGAATGTTCAGCGCAGGAGCCAGCCAGTAGGTACATCCATATTCTTTCATCTCCCTGTAGATTGCCTTACCGACTTCCTCCAGCAGCTCCGTATTCCAGCTCTGGGCAAGGGCATTGGCCACAGGGAAGGCTGTGGTATACTGATACAGCACCGTATCTTTTTCCGGATCACCGGTCATCATGTTCTTAACAAAATCCGGGAAGGCCTCCATCACAGACAGAGCCATATCAATGGGCTTGATCGCACCCTTTTTTGTCAACGCAGAGCGTTTCTGGATCCGCAGACCCGCAGGGCCGTCGCATAGGGCCACATTGGCAAGCCCCCGGTTCCAGAATTTCGAGGTGGTATTGCCCACAGAGCCGGGCAGATCAAACTTCTTCTCACCGCCAAACATGCCGATGCCCACCACGATGTCCACCATATCCTTGGGTGTCAGGGTTTTCAGGAAGGTCTGTACCCGCTCGTCCACACAGATCTCAGGCGTCTCATAGGAATAAACCACTGTCTGTACCCCATCAGGATTGATCTCAACATGAGGCAAACCTTCAGCAATAGCTTCAAAGTCAAAATGCTCTGCCTTCAATTCCTCAATGGGCGCTTTCACCGGACACACAGCCGTATGCCGGGAAACGATGATCTCCCGGGGCAGCTCCACAACGCCGATGATCACAGTATTTCGGGAAGAATTGCCCAATCGCAGAATATAGCTGCCGGACTCCAGCACGTAGCAGGAATCTTCCTCCCGATAGCTGGCCAGATTGCGCAGGTCGAAGGACAGCTCCACAGCCTCTTTCCCGCCGGGTGCCAGCAAACTGGTCTTCCCAAACGCAGCAAGGGTCTGATATTCCTTATGCAGCCTGCCGTTAGGCGCAGAAACATACAGCTGTGCCACTTCCTTGCCTGCAAAGCAATCACCGGTATTGGTCACCAGGGCCTTTACAGTGACCTGGCTACCGTCAACCGTAATACCTCCGGACTGAACAGAGAAATCCGTATAGCTCAAACCAAAGCCGAAAGGATAAGCAGGCTCCACACCGAAGGAATCAAAATAGCGGTAGCCTACATAAATACCTTCTTTGTAATATTCATCCTGCAAATTGCCATTCAGATAGCTGTATTCATTGGCGTAGGGCAGATCGCTGTACTGCTTTGCCCAGCTGTCAGACAGTTTGCCGGAAGGAGTCACAGCGCCGCTGACCACATCCGCAAAGGCATGACCGGCTTCGGTACCCAACTGGCACAAATAGAGGATTGCATTGATGCCGGGGATCTCCTGAGCAAAGGCCATATCGATGGAACTGCCGCAGTTGATGACCAGCAGGAAATGCGCGTATTTCTCTGCACAGAAGGAAATGGCTGCCTTTTCCTCGTCGGTCAGGAACATGTCACCCTTTTCTGCTTTCCGGTCGCCACCTTCGCCCGCCTGGCGGCGCAGAACATAGATGCAGGAATCGGTATCGCTCTTTTCTACGTCCGCTTCGGTCAGAGGTGCACCGATGGGAGCCCGGAAATCATCCAGCAGCATATTCATCAGTGTCCCCAGCTTCAGAATATTGACGCGTTTTTTCTTCTCTTCCTTATAGGCAGCCTCTGCCACGGCATAGTCCTTTTCAAACTGCGCAATCCAGTCCCTGGTGGTAATTTCGAAGCCGCGATCCTCCAGGCCTTCCAGAATGGTAACGCTGTGGCGCTCGTTGACCTCACCTGAGCCGGTACCGCCCTTAATGGTCATGGAGGCACCAGGACCATAGACAGCAACCTTCTTGTGTTTAAAGGGCAATGTGCCGTCATTTTTCAGAAGTACCATGCCCTCGCAGGCTGCTTCGTAGGCAATACGCAGATTGTCCTTTTCCCGCTGGGTCACATCCGGAATAAAGCTGGCTTTGGTATAGGATTTCATGCAGATTCCTCCCTGTGTTATTTTTTTCATTATAACGTATCTTTTCCAAATAATCCACTGTAAAAACAAAAAGAAAACAGGTTTCCCGAAGGAATCCTGTTTTCTTATGCAAGCAATTACTTGGTCTTTTCAGCCTTCTTGGCAGCCTTAGCCTTAGCCTTGGCTTCCTCAGCCTTCTTTGCCTCATCCTTCTTGGCCTGGGAGGCAGTCTCATTGGAGGAAATAGCCCACTTTTCGAACTCGATGCGAACCTGGTCAGCACCGGTCTCCATGACGAACTTATTCTCCTTAACGTCAACAACAATACCCACAATGCCGCCGATAGTCACAATTCTATCGCCCTTCTTAACGGCAGCACGCATTTCTTCTGCTTCCTTCTTACGCTTGTTCTCGGGACGGATCAGCATGAAATAGAAGATGGCGATCATGATAACCATCATCACGATGGTGCTGCCCATGCCGCCTGCGGCAGTAGTGGTGGTCAGAAAATTCATTGGAAAAACTCCTTCGTGTGTAATAATCTTGTTTATTATAGCATCCTTTGCGCAAAAAGCAAGGGCTAGTTTAGATTCTTCTGGCTAATTTTGCGGAATATTCCTGCCGGAAGGCTTCAAACCGGCCCTCGTCCAGGGCATCCCGGATTTTTTCCATCAGCTTATTGTAAAAATACAGGTTGTGCATGACCGCAAGCCGCATGGCCAGCATTTCCTCTGCCACAAACAGGTGCCGGATATAGGCCCGGCTGTAACGGCGGCATACGGGGCAGTCGCACTTGGGATCAATGGGCCGCTCGTCCAACTGGTACTTGGCATTTTTCAGGTTAATTGCGCCTTCCCAGGTAAAGAGCCTGGCATGGCGGGCATTTCTTGCGGGCATAACACAGTCAAAGAAGTCCACACCTCTGGCAACCGCTTCAATAATATTGGTGGGTGTACCCACGCCCATCAGATAGCGGGTCTTTTCCTTCGGCATATGGGGTTCCACTGCTTCGATGATGTCGTACATCTCCTCTGCTGTCTCACCCACAGCCAGACCGCCAATGGCATAGCCAGGCAGATCCAGATCCGCGATCCGTTTCATATGATCCACGCGGATGTCTGCATAGGTGCCGCCCTGATTGATGCCCCAGAGCATCTGCTGCCGGTTGACTGTGTCTTCCAACGCATTGAGCCGGGCATTTTCCGCTTTGCAGCGCTCCAGCCAGCGGTAGGTACGGTCAACGCTTTTCAGAACATAATCCCGGGGCGCAGGATTCTCGATACATTCATCAAAGGCCATGCAGATATCACTGCCCAGATTGGACTGGATCTGCATACTCTCCTCCGGGCCCATAAAGATCTTATGTCCGTCAATATGGGAGGAGAAATATACGCCCTCTTCCTTAATCTTCCGCAGAGAAGACAGGCTGAATACCTGGAATCCGCCGGAGTCAGTCAGAATGGGGCCGTCCCAGGTCATAAACTTGTGCAGGCCACCCATCTGCCGCACCACTTTGTCCGTAGGCCGCAGATGCAGATGATAGGTATTGGAAAGTTCCACCTGGCAGCCGATATTTTTCAGATCCTCTGCACTGAGTGCACCTTTGATAGCACCCTGAGTGCCCACATTCATAAAGACAGGGGTCTGCACCGTGCCGTGGGCACAGGTAAATTCACCCCGCCGGGCCTTTCCTTCTGTTTTCTTTAATTCAAACATACAATCTCCTTACAGTATACACATGGCATCCCCGACATTCACGGGAAGCGTGACGCATTTTCATTTCTCCTCAAAAAGTTCGGATTTCTCCGTTTTTGAATTTTCGGCATCACTACTCGATAAACATCGCGTCGCCAAAGCTGAAGAACCGGTATTTTTCCTGCACTGCCTGCTCATAAGCACCCAACACATGCTCCCGTCCCGCAAAGGCAGAAACCAGCATTACCAGAGTACTCTCCGGCAGATGGAAATTGGTGATCAGTCCATCCATGGCCTTAAAGGTATAGCCGGGATAAATAAAGATCTCCGTCCATTTGGACTTTTCTTCGAAGCTGCCATCTTCATTGACCAGGGATTCCAGAGTGCGGCAGGACGTAGTACCCACACAAATGATCCGACCGCCCTTTGCCTTTGTTTCATTCAGCACTGCGGCGGTTTCTTTTCCCATCATGCACAGCTCACTGTGCATATGATGCTCCAGAATATTTTCCGCTTTTACGGGACGGAAGGTTCCCAGGCCTACATGCAGTGTCACAAAGGCCGTTTTCACACCCTTCTCCCGGATCTTATCCAGAAGCTCATTGGTAAAATGCAGGCCGGCAGTGGGAGCCGCTGCAGAGCCCAGCTCCCGGGAATAGACCGTCTGATACCGTTCCTGATCCTGCAATTCTGCCTTGATATAGGGCGGCAGAGGCATCTTGCCTAAACGTTCCAGTACCTCCAGGAAGATTCCTTCATAATGGAATTCCACGATCCGGTTTCCATCTTCCTTTACTTCCTTCACGGTGGCGGACAGCTCGCCGTTGCCGAAGATCACTTCGTTTCCCACCTGCATCTTGCGGCCAGGCTTACACAGGCATTCCCAGCATTTGTTTCCGGCATCCCGCAGCAGCAGCACCTCCACAGCACCACCGGTAGGACGGTGCCCCAAAAGCCGGGCAGGCAGTACCCGGGAGTCATTCATCACCAGACAATCACCGGGCTGCAAGTAATCAATAATATCGTAAAAATGTTTATGCACAACTTCCCCGCTGCTTTTATCCAGAACCATCAGACGGGAAGTATCCCGCTTTTCCAGAGGGGTCTGGGCAATCAGCGTTTCGGGAAGGTCATACCAAAAATCATGGGTTTTCATAATTCTTCCTCCAACATAATATGCCAAAATACAGTATACTCCAATTCTGCAATTTTTGCAACAGGCAAAACATAGCTCCTTTGCATAGACTGGCATGGAGGTATCAGTTTATGAAAAATTGCTTGTTTACAGGAGTCTGCACCGCACTTGTCACACCTTTTTTAGGAGATGCTGTCAACTATCCCATGGCAGAGCGGCTGATCCAGCGGCAAATCGATGCCAACATCGAAGCCGTTGTGCTTTGCGGCACCACAGGAGAATCCCCTACCCTGTCTGATACAGAAAAGCTCCAGCTGTTCCGCAGAGCCAAACAATTCGCCGGAAGCCGCTGCAAGATCATCGCAGGAACCGGTTCAAACAATACAGAGCACGCAATCTGCCTGAGTAAGGCTGCGGAGGAAACCGGCGCAGATGCCCTGCTGGTCGTCAGTCCTTATTATAACAAAGCCACCTCAGAAGGCCTTCTGGCCCATTACAGTGCCATCGCGTCCGCCGTACATATTCCCATCATTCTTTACAATGTGCCCTCCCGAACCGGTGTAGACATTCCTGTAGAGGTCTACCAGTGTCTGTCCCGGATCCCAAATATCATCGGTGTCAAGGAAGCATCCCCGGATATCTCCAAAATCGCCAGGATCAAGGCCGCCTGCTCTGGGGATTTCTGTGTCTGGAGCGGCAATGATGACCAGACTGCCGCAGTCCTGTCCCTGGGCGGCGACGGTGTCATATCCGTAGTCTCCAACGTTCTGCCTGTGGAAATGCAGGCAATGGCAAAAGCCGCCCTTGATGGGGATTTTGACACGGCGGCAGATCTTCAAATCCGCCTGCTTCCACTGACGGAAGCACTTTTCCGAGAAGTCAACCCCATTCCTGTCAAGGCTGCCATGAAGCTCATAGGCTACGACTGCGGCAGCTGCCGTCTGCCTCTTACCTCTGCTACAAAAGAAACCGTTACAATACTGAAAAAGTTATTGCTCCCCAATTAAGCCCATGCTATACTGAAGAAAAAGGAGGCATGGTTATGAAATACATTCTCATCGGTGCCGGTTCCCGGGGTATGACTTACGGCATCTGTGCAAAGAATCTGGGTATTGAAATAGCCGCCGTTGCTGAGCTGAGGCCTGACCGGCTGGAAAACGCGGCGAAGCAGCTTCAGGTTCCCCGTGAAATGTGCTTCCGGGAAGCACAGGATCTGCTGAATCTTGGAAAAATTGCCGATGCCGCCATCATCGCCACCATGGACAGGGATCATTACAACCATGTGATGCAGGCCCTGGATGCAGGCTACGATATTCTCCTGGAAAAGCCCATTTCTCCCGACCCAAGGGAATGTATCGCCATTGAAGAAAAGGCCAATGCTTTGGGCCGGCAAATCACGGTGTGCCACGTTCTTCGCTATGCCCCCTTCTTTATGAAGCTGAAAGAAATTCTTGACTCCGGAGAGCTGGGCAAAGTCGTTGCCATCAAACACGCTGAGAACATCGGAAATTTCCACATGGCCCATTCCTTCGTCCGGGGCAATTGGCGCAACAGCCAAACATCCAGCCCCATTATTCTGCAAAAAAGCTGTCACGATCTGGATATTCTCCTGTGGCTCACCAATGCCCACTGTCAGCGGGTCGCCGCCTTTGGCGGACTTCATTACTTCCGCCCGGAAAATGCACCGGAGGGAGCTGCATTACGGTGCCTGGACTGTCTCCTTTCTGATGACTGCCGCTTCAGTGCGTGGCAGGCCTACCAGCCCATGCTGGGTCAGTGGCCCACGGATGTTGTCTGCCTGGAGCAGACAGAGGAGGCCCTTCGGGAGGCGCTCCGTACCGGGCCCTATGGCCGCTGCGTTTACCACTGCGACAATAATGTCTGCGATCACATGAGCGTTCTGATGGAATTTGACGGCGGCATTACTGCCACTTTCTCCCTTACTGCCCAGACCAGTGACATCCACCGCAATATCCACATTATGTGTCAGCACGGTGAAATTGAAGCGGACGATCTGGCAGGAACCATCACCGTCTCCCATTTCCGCCGCTGCCAGGCAGAGCCTGCACAAAGCCGTACCATTACTGTGGGCAGCCGCCTTTCCGGCCACGGCGGAGGTGATGAAGGAATTATGGAAGATTTCACAGCCAGCTTGAGCGCAGAAACAGCCGAATCCCGCAGCTCCATTTCCCAGAGCGTAGAAAGCCACCTGATGGCCTGTGCCATTGAAGAGGCCCGCCTGACAGGGAAAGTCATCGATATGGCGCAATACCGGGCATCTATGAAATAAAGGAAAGCGGCCTCCCACGGGAGGCCGCTATTGTTATACTTTTCTCTGCATTTCAATACTGCGGATGGTGAAGCCGCATTTCTGATAGAAACCGACGGCATCGTCATTCTGGGGATATACACCCAATTGAAGGTCTGTGAAACCAAATGCCTGCGCCAATGCCCGGACATCAGCCATCATAGCTTTTCCGATACCCTGCCCCCGGCAGGATTCGTGGACACAGAATTCATCAATGATCATGATTCTGCGTTTTACAGCACCGGGCCAATCGCAGTTTCGTTCCAACAGGGAAACGTAACCAACCACAATTTCGTCGATCTTCGCCACATACAGCTGCCGCTGTTTCACTGCCATCTCAAACCGTTCCGGTGGATACAGTACATCCACCGTTTCATACAGATCCGGCCGCCACTGAACATGCAGCTTGTGGGCCTGCAGGGCCAGCGCATCCACTGCCTCCCGGTCTTGTATTCTTGCCAGCTGAAGCATTAAGCCAGAACCGCCTTGTGGAAAACCTTCTTACCCTTGCGGATCTTCACACCAGCCTTCAGCATTTCCTCAGTGACGGCGAAAGTGGGATCATCCATCTTCTCGTCGTTGACCAGGACACCGCCCTGCTGAACCAGCTGCCGGGCCTGCTTGTTGGAGGGTGCCAGACCACAGGCAACCATCAGATTCAGGAAGCCGATCTTGCCGTCCACCAGCTTGTCTGCGCTGATCTCAGTGGTGGGGATATTGGCATCGTCGCCGCCGCCCACGAACAGGGCCTTGGCAGCAGCCTGGGCCTTGGCAGCTTCTTCCTCACCGTGCACCAGCTTGGTCAGCTCGAAGGCCAGGATCTCCTTGGCAACATTCAGCTGGGCATCCTTCCAGTCTGCCATGGCATCGATCTGCTCCAGAGGCAGGAAAGTCAGCATCCGGATGCACTTCATCACGTCGGCATCCTCCACATTGCGCCAGTACTGGTAGAAGTCGTAGGGCGTGGTCTTATTGGGATCCAGCCAGACAGCGCCCTTGGCGGTCTTGCCCATCTTCTTGCCCTCGCTGTTCAGCAGCAGGGTGATGGTCATGGCATGAGCAT
>JAGBAI010000013.1 GCA_017939025.1 Oscillospiraceae bacterium | reverse complement strand
TTTCAATCATGGAATTGATCGTGCTTTGCATCAGGATCCAAGCAACAGGGGCGAAGATCAGCTCCAGAATCAGATACAGAACGGCGCGGTTCTGTGCCGGATTGCCTCTGTCCGTCTGCGCCTTGTCCAGCAGTCCGCCCATCTTATACGCCCAGTAGATTCCGTAAATGTTGCAGGTAATAATCGTCAGCAGAAGCGCCACGCCTCCGGATGTTTTCTTTTCCGGATTGGCCAGTGTGTTGACATCGTTGGTGATATGTACGAACCAATAGAGTCCATAGATGCCGAAGGTGATGATGCTGAAGATGATGCAGAGTGCAATGTTTCTTTTTTTCATTTTGATTTTCTCCTTTTATTTTTCCTTTCTTCTAATTATCAGGCCGGTATATTTGAATGATCGGGCTGGTACACAAACTCATCGCTCTCCGTGTCCCAGAACCACACCAGCTTGATCTCTGCGCCGCCGTCGTCGAACTTCATGGTCACATCGCTGTTGCCGTCGCCGTTCAAATCAGAGAAGTCTATGCCCTGATACATCCCCCACGCGTTGTCCGCAAGGGTGATCGGATAGTCCACATAGGCGAACAGGGTCTGGACCTCCTCGTCGTAATAAAACGTGGCGTCTGCTTTGTGGACACATACCAGGATGTCGGTGCCCTCACCGCCGCGGGTGATGGTGCCGCCGTCGGCCACAATGCCCCATGTGCGCTAATCGGTACCGGTGATGCCGCCGTTAAAGCCGCAGGCCGCCAGGTTCAGGCAGAGAACCGACGCCAGCAGAAGCGCAAGATTCTTGTTCCACACTGCGTTCGTGCTGCCTCCTTCCTTTTACCGCTCCATCCGGTAATATGTGTCCTCCTCGCCCCAGACGATGACGCCATCCTCCCCGTCTTCCGCAAAGTAAAACACCCGAAGGCTCATTTCACGCACGGAAGAATCCGCACAGAAGATATTGGGCCCATCTGTTTCGAAGAAGAATGTGCCATGGTCTATTTCCGCAGCCTCTGCGCTGCCGGGTGTACGCTGGCAGAGGCTCCAGCTGCCAGCGCTGTCGATGACGATGTAACGTTCCGCCGAACGGTCGTTGTCCAGGTACCAGGTGCCCTGGAGCGCCGAAGCAGCCAAATGGTACGTCCGGGGCTCCTCGCGGCTGAAGATGCCGCAGTCGGAGATGGAGAGCTGGTCACTCTCCAGCTCGATTTGTCTGCCGTTGATGGAGCTGCCGATGGCGCCGCCCTGGTAGCAGTAGACATAGGTGGCGTCCCAGTCCGGTTCATACCACAGGGAACCAACGTCTATCGAATCTCCACCGGCATAGAGCGTCCAGCAGCCATAGGCGTCAAACTCCAGGTATACTTCCTCGCGATCATATTTGCTGCCCGCATCTGCACCGCCCTTCCAGAGCCCCTCGTACTTACTGAAATCATATTCCGATTCCTCCGACGTTTCCGGTTCCTCCGGCTCCTCATCGGGATATCTGACCACAATAGATTGGTAGAACGTGGAGCCATCCGGCTGATAAACATACCCCCCGTCTTCCTCCCAATGCCACGAAATATTCGATTCGCTCATATTCAAATGATAGAGGGTTGCCTGCAGATCACCGTTGTTGTCACCGGTAACATCACGGAAATCCATGGAGCCAAGCACCCAGTCCTCATTCCATATATCCCGATCATAGAGTTCCTCTGTCGGAAGCATGGCCGTGTCAAATAACGCGTGCTCATCGTCATCGCAATAGAGATATATCGCATTTTGATCGCAGACGGCAAACACAATGGTCTGCTCCCCGCCCCGCGTAACCATGCCATAGTCAATAATCACATCGGTGTCGCGCAATTTTCTGCCATGCGAACCGTCGCCGTTGCCGCCGCAGGCCGCCAGGCACAGGCAGAAAACAGCTGCCAGCAGAAGCGCAAGATTCTTTTTCAAAAGATTCATCATTTTATAACCATGACTTCGGCATAGCGAAGTCTTCCTTTCCGGTCTGAAAATTTATTTTCAGACTTTTCATATTGTCCTCCATTAAATCTTTCTTTTCATTTCCAATTTGCTATTATCTCCCGTAGAGAGTGGTCTTGTGATTCCCGCCCCCAGTAGGGGCGAGAATCACAAGAAAGAATTTGGACTCTTTTAAAAGAGCTTTGCAAAGGTTTCACCGGTGGAGCTTAGCGTAAGCGAAGCAGGATTTTCCGGGTCCAGAGTTGCCTCATCCGTCTCGCCGTCATCCCAGATAATCGTTACCGTATCACCGGACAGCTCCCACGTCCCGCGCACCGGATCCTGGGATCCATTGAAGTAGTTGCGATACAGGGTATTATCCCGGAGGAACTGAAGCGTATAATCCGCGCCCCAGTAGCTGTTTCCGTCCGTGATCCGGTACAGCTTAAAAAGCTCCCCATTCTCCAGAGCACTTTCGTGAATGTAAAACTCGTCCCCCTCGTTGACCTTGGCCCAGTCCACCAGGACCTGCCCGTCGTTAACCAGATAGAAGGTGTTACCCATAAAACCACCGGACAGCCTGACTTCCTGGCGAAGCTCGTTTGTCGTCTCATTTGTATTCGCATCCGTGACGGAGATCTCCACCTCCTCACAGGTATAGGTCCCCTCTTCCGTGTTGCCCAAGGTGTATGTCCCGTCCTCATTCAACGTCAGGACCAACTGGTACTCCGAGGTGTGATCGCCCTTGTAGTACCAGTTGCCGAAGATATTCGACAGGCCCAGCTTCTCCTTATAGTCAGGCTCGCCCTTGATCCAGTAGGGCTCCCCAGTTTCATCTACCAGTGTATTTGCATCGCCAATCGGAATTTCCACGTCCCCGATCAA
>JAGBAI010000111.1 GCA_017939025.1 Oscillospiraceae bacterium | reverse complement strand
GGGAGCCTCTTCCTTCGCGCCACAGGCCACCAGGGACAGAACCATGACGAGAGCCAGCAGCAGAGCAAGGATCTTCTTCATTTTTGTTTCCTCCTAATGTTCTTTTGTATGCTTACAGCAAGGGTGCTGTGAAAGCCGCCAGAAAGGACGCCGTGTTAGAGCCCGGCAGAAACAGCCAATTTGGGCTCAACTGAAATCGCCAATCGTAAGCGCTTAATAATCACCCGCCAATAAAATCACGGCAGGGTCCCGGTCTGGGATCCTGCCGTTCGTTCATTTCCGCATATGTTCCCGGTGCCGGACTGCCGGGTGCCAGGGCATCAGTTTCTCCAGTTCCTCGTGGGCCGGGGATTTGCCCAGGTAAGGCAGCATGGACAGTACCAGCATCAGATACTCATAAGGTTCAATACCATTGGCCTTGGCCGTTTCTACCAAGCTGTAGACAATGGCACTGGATTCCGCACCCTTGACACTGTCACAGAACAGCCAATTCTTTCGTCCTACCACAAAGGGGCGGATGGCATTTTCAGCCAGGTTGTTGGAGATAGGTACATCTCCATAGTCCAGGAATGCGCAGAGAGCCTGCTTCTGGTTCAGAGAATACCGTACCGCATCCTCCAGTTTGCTGCCTTTTTCGGGATGGATCGTTTTCAGCCATGCAAAATACTCCTCCAGAAGAGGCCAAACCACATTCTGGCGGTAATC
Organism: Oscillospiraceae bacterium; assembly: GCA_017939025.1. The sequence continues at coordinate 840 of JAGBAI010000111.1, read as the reverse complement.
TTTACGAGCTTTCACGTCTGCGTATATGTACTTCTTCTCCAGAGAGAACAGCTTTGTGCAGTACTGGAATCCAACTGCAGCCTTACTGGTTTTCACAGTCGCACCATCCGGCATGGCTTCCCGCCATTTCCGTCTGGCATGAGCCCAGCAGCCGCAGTGGGTGACCTTCTGCACCTGATTATATCCGGCGTAGCCATCTGTAATCAGACATCCGGTAAAACCTTTCAGGAAGCTCTCCGGACGTTTGCCGCTCCGGTCGGGCTGGTACTCAAAGATCCGGATGTGCTGTTTGCAGTACTCACCGCTGGCATAGAGCCACATTCTGGACTCGGAAGTAGCTGGCTTGTTGTCCTCTTTCAGCACCTGCACAACAGTCTCATCCGCATGAATGACAGACTGGTTAAGAAGCTGCTGCTTCATGTGTTTGTACAGCGGTTTCAGCCAGCTCTGAGTACACTGGATCACCCAGTTAGCCATAGTAGCTCTGCTCAGCTCCACACCCTGTCTTGCCCAGATTTTCTCCTGCCGGGCCAGAGGAACACCGTCCACATACTTCTTGGTCATGACATCTGCCACAGTAGAGGGAGATGCCAGGGAATGCTTCATAAGAGGAGGGGGCGTCTTGGTGGTAATAATATGGGCAAAACCAGTATCCTTCTCGCATTTGTCGCAGGCATAGGTACAACTGTAGTATTCCAGGATCTTCTCGGACTGAGGAATAATAATGAGTTCCCGGCGGATCAGCTTCTTGCCAATGAGCTTGAATGTACCGCCGCACTTGTCACAAGTCAATCTGGATTCCGGCAAGTCAATAACAATCTCTTCTACCGGAAGATTCTT
>JAGBAI010000110.1 GCA_017939025.1 Oscillospiraceae bacterium | reverse complement strand
GTCACAGAGGGCTTCAAAGATAGCCGTCTGGTCGTCCGGCTGAGCCAGCTGATAATTCACATCCTCAAACTCAATGCACCGGGACCAGGTGGTATCATCCAGCTTACACAGCCCATCCGGGTACATCTGCCGGAAGGGTAAGGTATCCTGAGCCGAATGAGGTTTTCCGTCACCTCTGGCTTTTTCCATGATCTTTCGGATCTCTTTTCGTTCCGCAGCGGTCAGTTTACGCTTTGGCTTTTTTACGCGTTCTTCCTGCTTTGGACTTTTGGACAACCGCGCGTACCTCCTTTTCCAGATTTATTTGCTGCTGAACAGCAGTGTAAAAATTGTGGGTCTGATAGGGTCGTTCCTTGGGCCGTACAAACATGGTCTGGACCATCTGCCCGATAATGACCTCTAAAGGCTGTCCATGCCGTTCATACATGGCAAACAGGAAAAAGGGCAGCATGACCAGTATCATGCAGAGGGTGGCTGTACTGGAATCCACCGCATCTTTGAGCAAAAAGAAAAGCGGCACTCCCACAAGTACCGCTGCTCCAAAACAGATAAGCTGCCGGCGGGTCAGACCGAACAGCACTTTGGATTTGACCTTGGTAAGGTCTTTGGGGATCGTTACATACGCCATTCGTTCATCCTCCTTTAATGGGCACCGAACAGGGATTTGGAAAGAGAGCCTGTTTTGAACAATGCGAAGCACAGCAGCACCGTATAGCCCATGCAGGTCCAGATGGCAGCGGATACATCACTGCCAACACCGATGCTCTGCACCAGCACGGAGTAAATACCCACGCACACCATGATAAGAAACGCCTGGAAGCCTAGAGCGAACAGGGAACGAAGGTAATTCTGTCCGGTAGTGCCCCAATCCCGGTTGGTCATGGTGGCAAGGGGGATCGGTCCAACAGAGGTAGTCAGGTACACTTCGATCATCCGGCCATAGACCACCAGCATAATGCAGATGGATAGGATATTCATGGTCAGGCCCACAAAGATGGACTGGAACCATAGTCCGAACAATTCTCCTGTGGGAAGGGCTTCTATCTGCGCGTCCAAATTGGATATAACACTGCTGATATCTACCGAAGTATCCCCGATGATTACACCAGCACTGGCATTGACCACATTCTGAGCTACATCGAAGATACCCATAATGATGTTCCAGGTATTGGTGACGATCAGCACAGCGCAGAATGTTTTGAACACCCACTTAAAGAACATCCAGGTATCGATATCATGCAGATTATTTCGTTCTGTCACAAGCTGGATCAGCTCATAACACATAACAAAGGTCAGGATCACCCCGGCAATGGGTACGATCACCGTTTCGGAAAGATTCTGGATCATGGAAAAGACGCCGCCGTTCCAGCCTTGCGGCGTCATTCCCACTTGTCCGGCGATCTCGCCTACTTCGGTATTGACCGAATCAAACATGCCCGTCAGGTTTCCTTTGATACCATCGGTGAGCAGCCCGCGCAGCCACTCGTCAAGTTTGTCGAGTATGCCGCCCATAAGCGATTACGCCCTTAACGGATCAACCGAACAGGCCGCTCAGCTGAGGCACCAGGGTAATGCCGATCAAGGCAACGCCGCCGCCAGCCATGAGCTGCTTCATACCCTGGGACTTTGCTTATGTGTGATAAAGAAGCAATAGAAGTGCAAAAAATTTTGCCGTTCCTATCCGACACTTGGCCATTGTGTCGGATAGGTCGGGCGGTTATTC
>JAGBAI010000012.1 GCA_017939025.1 Oscillospiraceae bacterium | reverse complement strand
TTGTTTTGGTATGAGAAACTTCAATAATTTCAGAAAGAGAATCCTCTTCTGTAATACATAAAAATCGTGCCGGAGCTGCCGCTCCGACACGATCCTTAGATGTTTCATTTTGGCTCTACCCCAACTATTGACATAGAACCAGAATTCAAAAAAGGCACCGCAAATCAAGTTATATATCGAGCTGCCATCCTGTATAGACAAGGTTCCACCTGTTATTATGAGGGATGCATCTATGGAAATCAAAAAATGCGTGTTAACATTTTTGTTGGTATTTGGATACTTTCTATGCTTCAAAATCGTCCAAAGCAAAAGAAAACACTTCAGATGGCAACTTTTTTGAAGTTGCATCTAAAGTGTTCTCTAAAAATGGAGGTACCGGCCAGATTTGAACTGGCGAATAACGGTTTTGCAGACCGGGGCCTTACCACTTGGCTACGGTACCATATGAAACAAGGAACGCATGTAACGTTCCTTGCCATTTTGGAGCGGGTGACGAGGCTCGAACTCGCTACCTCCACCTTGGCAAGGTGGCGCTCTACCGGATGAGCTACACCCGCAAATTTGGTGCCTCCGGTCGGAATCGAACCAACGACACGCGGATTTTCAGTCCGCTGCTCTACCTACTGAGCTACAGAGGCATATGAGGAAGAAAATCTTCCTCACCGCGCAAATTTGCGACTTTATGGCGACCCCGAACGGACTCGAACCGTCGACCTCCAGCGTGACAGGCTGGCGTGCTAACCGACTGCACCACAGGGCCATATTTGGTGGTGGGAACAACAGGGCTCGAACCTGTGACCTCCTGCTTGTAAGGCAGATGCTCTCCCAGCTGAGCTATGCTCCCGTTCTCGCTTCTGGCTGCTCACCTCAGCGACGTGATTGATTATACATCATAGATTCTGATTTGTCAAGAACTTTTTTCAAGTTTTTTCATCTTTTTTCGGTTCCCGGTTTCAGAAGCCTGATGACCTCTCAACTCCACCAATTATAGCAGACTTTTTTGATTTGTCAACTGTTTTTTATCAGTTCCCGGATTTCATCAGGGGTAAAACTGTATACCGTGTCACAGAACTGGCATTCCACGGTAAAGTCCTTGCCTTCGTCAGCAATTTCCTGCAGCTCCTTGCGGCCCAGACTGATCAGGGCACTTTCCACCCTGTGACGGGAGCAGTAGCACTTATAGGAAACCTCCTGCGTCTCCAGGAATACCACACCCAGATCACCACAGACCTGTCCCAAAATGTCCTCAGGAGTCATCCCTGCCTCCAGCATGGGGGTCACAGCACCTGCCCGCTGGATGCCTGCTTCCAGACGATCGATGATGTCATCAGGCGCGCCAGGCAGCAGCTGGACGATATAGCCGCCGGCAACCTTAACACTTAAATCCCGATCCACCAGGACACCCAAAGCGCAGGCAGTGGGGGTCTGCTCACTCTGGGCAAAATAAGCGGTGATGTCATCTGCAATCTCGCCGGAAACCAGAGGCGTAGATCCCACATAGGGCTCCTTCATCTGCAGATCCCGGATAACTGTCAGGGTACCATCCGTGCCCACGGTGGCGCCTACATCCAGCTTGCCGGGGAATTTCTCCACCAGCTCTACCTTCGGCTCAGTGACGCAGCCCCGGACATTGCCTTCCGGGTCAGACACCACGGTAATGGTGCCGATGGGGCCGCCGCCCCGAATCTGCAGGGTCATGGAACCGTTTTCCACCTTCTGCATATTGCCCATCATAGATGCCGCCGTCAGAGCCCGTCCAAAGGCTGCAGTGGCATTGGGCGTAGTGCCCTGAATCTGGGCGCCGCGGCTTACCAATTCTGTAGAGCGGATGGCCACGGCTTTCACGAAGCCGTCCATAGTCATTCCGCGAACCAAATAATCACTCATTTTCTTTTTCCCTTTCTCGCTTTGATATAGATCCGCTGTTCCCCTTCCCGGGGTGCGATCAATTCCCGGTCGGCATAGACCCGGATATGGCTAAAGCCGGCTTTTTTCAGATAGCCCACCAGCTGGGCGGCGGAATAGGCATATTCCCTGTGTTCCTCAAAGGAGCGTGCCCATAGGTTTCCGGTTCTCTGGAACAGATCCATGCCGTAGGAGCAGATGTTGGTTTCTTCGTCAAATTCTCCCCGCCAGACGCAGTACACATCGTCATCCTCATCCAAAAACACCTGACTATCCATAGCCCGGAGCTTTTCAGGCGTGTTCACATCAAAGATAAAGATGCCGCCGGGGTTTAATACTTTATAAATTCTGCGGATTGCTTCTTCACAGTCCGCAGGATCGGTGATGTAGTCCAGGGAATCCAGAGCACAGACTGCCATATCCACCCCTTTGGGCAGATACAGCTCCTGGAGACTCTGGCACAGGAACAGCGGCGGATTGTCAAGCTCCACAGACTTCTGCTGAGCAACGGTGAGCATTTCCTCAGACATATCCACCGCTGTTACCCGCAAGCCATCCCGGGCCAGGATCATGGCCACGGAGCCGGTGCCGCAGGCAAGGTCCACAGCCGTTCTGGGCCGGAGCCCCTCTTTTTTTAAAATTTCGTAGTAAAAGGCCACCGTAGCCTCATAATCCACATCATTGGTCAGCCGGTCATAGCTTTTTGCCAGCTCATGGTACGCATCCAATTGGATCACTCCTTCGCGATTGAAAATTATTCTATGGTTGCGTTGACAGTTCCGATGGATATGTAGCCGGTTTTTACGGCGCGGGCATCGGTTCCCTCGGCCAGATTGTCCAAAGGTGTGGGAATTCCCTGACAACTTACGGTGATGGTGCCGTCGCTGCGCCGGGCTTCTATGTAAGTCTCCCGGTAGAGGGAAACGGGTGCAGGAACTCTGTCCCGGAGGATCCCTTTGGGGTTTCCGGGCTTATGGGCCGGGAAGTTGACATTCCAGACCATACCATCAGAAAGCGGTGTTTCCATCAGTTCTTTCAGAATGTCCGTCAGATACGGTGCAACACCGTCCAGATGGGCATCTCCCGTAACCGACAGGGCAATGGCCCGGATGCCGTTTCTTGCCGCCTCAAAGGCAGCACCCAGGGTACCGGAATAGGCAATATCGAAGCCTGTGTTATAGCCGTTATTAATGCCGGAGAGCACCACATCGGGCTTTTCCGGCAGAATATGATTCAGAGCCACCTTCACGCAGTCCACCGGGGTTCCCTCCAGCGCCCAGACGTCCTTCACCGGCACCGGAAAATCCGGCACCTGCTTCAGCTCCATATCCCCGTGAATGGTCAGCTTCTGGGACATGGCACTGCATTGGTGCATCGGTGCCACAACGGTAACTTCGCCAAAGGCCAGTGCCGCCTTTGCCAGCACTGCAATTCCCGGTGCGGAAACAGAATCATCGTTAACGATCAGAATACGCATATTCGCAATTCCTCTTTCTATACTTTGGGGCTGCGCTTTTTCTTTTCCGGAAGTTCCGGATCCATAGATTTTAAAAGTATCTCCAGAAATTCTTTGTCCTCGATCCGCTCAACCAAAAGCATTTGCTTCGCTCCCGCATAGGGCTGCTCCCACGAAGCCTCCGGCATCAAAGCAACCGCTGATTTTGTGGGCTTTACAAGAAAACGGTTATCATAGACACCACCAAAAACTTTCCCCCGGTAATAAAGGATATATTCTCCCATCATAGCTCGGCAGGTAACGCCCTCAGGACATTGCTCCAGCACAAACCGTAAATATTCCTGGCTGCTTGCCATAAATAAATCCCTTTCTTTGTACAGGAAAGAATCCCGACCCGGTTTGGGTCGGGATTCAAAAAAGCCTTTAGCGCTTGAAAATGCTGAAGATCTCGTCAATCTCACTGATGTCAGCAGGCTTTGCAGGCTGACGGGAAGCAGCCACAGGGGTATCGATATCCTCGGGGACGAAGCTGGGAGCAGCGGGCTTGGCAGCGGGGGCAGCCTTACCGGAAGCCTTGGGCGCAAAGCTCACATAGTGCTCAGGCACATTGTCAAAGCCGGTGGCAATGACGGTAACACGCATCTCATCCTGGAAGGTCTCGTCGATGGTGGCGCCGAAGATGATGTTGGCATCGGGATTTGCAGCTTCCTGCACGATACCGGCTGCGGTCTCCACATCGTCCAGAGTCATCTCGGCAGAGCCGGTAACATTCACCAGCACACCGGTAGCGCCGTTGATGGAAGTCTCCAGCAGGGGGCTGGCCACAGCGGCGGAAGCGGCCTGCTCTGCCTTCTCCCGGCCGGAAGCGGTGCCGACACCCATGTGGGCACGGCCTGCGTCCTTCATAACGGCGGAAACGTCGGCAAAGTCCAGGTTGATAATGACATTCTTGCAGAAGCCAACCAGCTCGGAGATGGAGGTCACAGCCTGCTTCAGCACATCGTCGGCAATGCCGAAAGCGTTGGCGAAGGTGATCTTCTGGTCGGTGACGTACTTCAGACGGTCATTGGGAATGATGATCAGGGAATCCACCTTGCCGTTCAGGTCGGAAATACCCTGCTCAGCCTGACGCATACGGTTGGCACCCTCAAACTTGAAGGGCTTAGTCACAACGCCAACGGTCAGGATGCCGGCCTCATGGGCCAGGTCAGCCACAATGGGTGCTGCGCCGGTGCCGGTGCCGCCGCCCATACCGGCAGTGATAAAGACCATATCCGTGCCTTCCAGAGCCTTGGCAATGGCAGCCCGGGATTCCTCAGCGGACTTCTTGCCGATCTCGTGCTTGGAGCCTGCGCCCATACCACCGGTGAGCTTCTCACCGATCTGGATCTTGTTCTTGCA
>JAGBAI010000109.1 GCA_017939025.1 Oscillospiraceae bacterium | reverse complement strand
CACACTGGGGCGGATGAGGAATGCGGGCGGAAATGTTAGATTCAGCACTATGTTTTAGGCCTATTCCAGACTTTCAGTGCACGCCATCCCTCATCCGTCTCGCCTTCGGCGATCCACCTTCCCCCCGGGGGAAGGCTTTGTGAACTGCCCGATAAACTGCAATTTGGTAACATGCTTCGTATCGGGCCGACCACTCAGGAGTCCCGGATGAGAAACCAGCCGATGGCCGCCCACGGTCATACTTCTTCCGGATGGAGCGTATACTGCCCCAAAGGAGGAATGGCGATGGAGGAAGCGGGGCATAAGCTGCAGCTGGTTCAGAGGGAGAAGCTGACCATGACCGGGGTTTCGGAGGTGGTCAGCTTTGAAGAAAATGTGGTGGTGCTGAATACCAGCCTGGGAACGCTCATTGTCCGGGGGCAGGAGCTGAAACTGAAGACCCTGTCTCTTGATGGGGGACAGGTGGCGGTGGATGGGAAAATCACAGCGCTGATCTATGAGGAGCCCCGGCCCAATGGCTGGCGGCGCTGGCTGGGATGAGTCCGGAGGTTGCGGCTTACCGGCTGGGGTGGAGCCTGCTGCTGGGGGCTGGCTCCGGAGCGGTGTACGATTTTTTGTGGCCCCTGGGAAAACGGCACCGGAATCTGACGGACGGGCTGTTTCTGCTTTTTTTCGGCTGGGCCTGGCTGTATCTGAATTTTGCCATCTGCGGCGGGGATATCCGTATGGGCTGCTATCTGGGACAGCTGGCAGGCCTTGCGGCCTGGGAAATGGCAGTTGGGAGGATAGGAAAAAGGATCTCCGGGAGAATCTGGAAAACAATGGCAGCGGTTTTGGGTATGGTTCTGATTCCTGTGAAAAAATTTTTGGATTTTGCAAAAATTTTGTTTGCATCTGCGGAAAAATGGGTTACAATAAAGTGTAACGAAATTTTTACGAACATAAGGAGCGGAGATACATCCCATGGCAGAAAAGAACAATCCGCCCGTCAGAAAAAAATTCATCGTCCGGCCCGCACCGCCGCTGCTGAAGATCGCGGCCTGTCTGCTGATCCTGTTTTCCATGGCCGCGCTGCTGGCCCTGCGGTGGGTGCACAACGGTATCCGGGAAGAAACGCAGAATCTGACCCAGGAAGCAGCCGCCGCTGAGGCGGAAAACGCGGAACTGACAGAAAAAATTGGAGATTTAGGCTCCGTCCAGAGCGTCAAGGACATCGCCCGGGAGGAGCTGGGGCTGGAGGATCCGGATACGGTGGTCATACATCCCAATTAAAGAATTGATGTCATCGTGAGCCGGTGCCCACTCCGGCGTGGTGATCCCCGGAAAAGCAAAGGAGATTGTCACATCGGGCAAAGCCTTACAATGACAGCGGAGTAATATATGGAGGAAGCAAAGTAGATTATGGAGTTAACCGTAGGAGCAGTCTTAGAAGGAAAAGTCAAATCCATCACCAATTTCGGTGCCTTTGTGGCGCTGCCGGAGAATAAGACCGGCATGGTACATATTTCTGAGGTGGCCAATGCCTACGTCAGTGATATTCGCCAGCATTTAAGCGAGGGCCAGGATGTGAAGGTCATGGTCATCGGTACCGATAACGGCAAGATCAACCTGTCCATCAAGCGTCTGGAGCCCAAACCCCAGCGGGAGAACAACGGCAATTTCCAGCGCCGGGAGGGCGGAAACTTCCAGCGGCGGGACAATAACAATTTCCAGCGCCGGGAAGGCGGCTACCAGAACCGGGAGCAGAACCAGCAGCCCCGGCCCCAGCGTGCCCCCGTTCAGCCCGCAGCCCCCAAGACTGCCGACCAGCTGTTTGAAGAGAAGCTGAAGGCCTTTATGACCGAATCTGACAGCAAGCTCTCCGGCATGAAGCAGTATGCCGACCAGGGCCGCAGGAGAAGAAGATAAGTAAAAACGGGCGAAATTCGCCCGTTTTTAAATGCAGAATTCAAAATGCAAAATGCAAAATGAAGTAGGGCGCAGGCTGACAGCGGTTGGTTTGCATTCTGCATTCTGCATTTTGCATTCACGAAAGTGGGTGCGTATTTTGCAGACTGTTGTCATCACCGGCGGTTCCCGGGGGATCGGTGCTGCGGCTGTCGCGCTGTTCGCTGCCCGGGGTGACCGGGTGTATTTTCTGTATGAAAAGAATCACGAGGCGGCCAGGGCTGTGGCGGAAAAAACAGGTGCCACTGCCATCTGCTGCGATGTGGCGGACGGCGCTGCCGTGAAGGCGGCCTTTTCCCGGATTCCCGATGTGGACATCCTCATCTGCAACGCCGGTACCATGTGGTTTGGCCTTATGTCCATGATGGAGGAACAGTCCTGGGACAGGATTTTCGACGTAAACGTCAAGGGAATCTACCACTGCGTCAACGGGGCAATGCCCTTTTTCCTGCAAAAGCACAGCGGAAGCATTATCACCGTTTCCTCCATGTGGGGACAGGTGGGTGCCTCCTGTGAGGCGGCCTACTCTGCTACCAAGGGGGCGGTCATTGCGCTGACCAAAGCCCTGGCCAAGGAGCTGGGCCCCAGCGGTATCCGGGTCAACTGCGTTGCCCCCGGTGTGATTCTGACGGATATGTGCGCAAGCGTAGACCCGGCAGTGCTTGCGGAAATGGCAGAGGAAGCCCCTGTGGGCCGCAACGGAACCCCGGAGGATGTGGCGAAAGCCATGGAATATCTGGCAGATGCGGATTTCGTCACGGGACAGGTGCTGCCGGTCAATGGGGGCTATGTAATCTGATTGTTCCTATCGTAGGGGAGGGACTTGTCCCTCCCGCGACCTTACAGGCAATACGCAGAAATATTCAACCCAAAACGGTTTATTTTCGCACAGTTTTTACCACTCAGATTGTGTTACCTAGCGGGAGGGTCAAGACCCTCCCCTACAATATAAACTAACATTCAGGAGATATAATCATATGAAAATTTCTATCGGCTGTGACCACGGCGCGCTGGCGCTGAAGAATAAGGTCGTTTCCCATCTGGAAAAGCAGGGCCATGAGGTCGTCGACTTCGGCACCCACACCCCCGATTCCTGCGACTATCCCGAATTTGCTGCCGCTGCTGCCAAGGCAGTTGCCTCCGGCGAATGCGACAAGGGCATCGTCCTGTGCACCACCGGCATTGGCGTGTCCATTTCCGCCAATAAGATCGATGGCATCCGCTGCGCCCTGCTCAGCGATGTCTGGTCTGCCAAGATGACCCGGCTGCACAACGATACCAACATGATGGCTCTGGGCGCCGGTGTTGTTGGTGAAAACCTGGCTCTGGAGATCGTGGACACCTGGGTGGGCACCGAATTCTCCGGCGAAGCACGGCATCAGAGAAGAATCGATAAGCTGATGGCACTGGAAAAGTAAGGAATATCTAATATGTAGGGCGGGAATACATTCCCGCCCTACATTTATTTTATTATTTTATTACAGCTTCACATACTGCACCGCCACACACCCCGGGCCGCCCTGGGTGATGAAGGCGGGGCTCAGAGGATAGACCTTGTATTCTGCCTCGGGCATGGATTCCTTCAGGGCCTTCAGTGTCAGCTCGGCCTTGTCCAGGGCGCCGGCGTGGGAGATCTGAACCTGCCAGCCCTTGCCGATGCCGGCTTTTTTCAGCTGGTCGGCAATGTACTTGACGGCATGGGGATAGCCCCGGCGGATGCCTGCCACAGTCAGCCGCTCGCCGCCCTCAGTCTGGGTCATAATGGGGGTCAGATTGGCGGCCTTGCCCACATAGGAGACCAGAGGAGACAGCCGTCCGCCCCGGCGCAGATAGTCAAAGTCGGCGGGAACCAGATAGCTTTTGGCGGAGTCCATCAGCCCATTCAGCTTCTCCACAAGTGCGTCCTTGTTCAGGCCCTCTTTTACCCACTGTACAGCTTTTTCCACCATGTAACGGTGGGGGCCGCAGAGGGTACGGGTGTTGATGACGGTGATATCATCGACATTGTCGCACATCTGGGCGGCGGCTACGGCAGAATTGTAGGTGCCGGAGAGGCCGGAGGCCATGGCGATGTTGATGATCTCATCCCCGGCGAAGCGCTGGTACAGCTCCTCCACCTCACCGATGGCAGGCTGGCTGGAGGTGGGCATGTGGCCCTGGCGGATGATGGCGACGAATTCCTCGGCACTGATCTCATCAAATTCCCGATAGCTCTTGCCTGCAATGGTCACAGACAGGGGAGAGACGTGGAAACCGGCATCAATGGCCTGGGTGGTGGAATACATGGTGGAGGTGTCGGAAATGATGCGGATCATAGGGATTCGCTCCTTTATATCTATCAGTTTTTCAATAACCGCTGTTGGGATTTATGAAATAATTGTAACAGGAATGTCGATATCTGTCAATAACTGTTTCCGTTTTTGCCGCTATTTACTTTTCTTTGGAAATCTGCTATTCTGTATAGATGAAAGAGGTGACTCTATGAAAAAAGATACTGTTTTTGAATTGTTTTTCCAGCTGGCTTCGCCCATTGCCATGATTCTGGCGGGGCTGGTGCTTACCTTTTGTCCCGACGCGGCATCGGTGCTGATCTCCCGCCTGCTGGGCTGGGTTCTTACCGCTGTGGGCATCGGCTTCGGCATAGGGGCCATTGTTAACCGGGGCAGGGCAGTCAGCCGGGGTGTTACGGCGGTGGGCCTGGTTTGCATCGGCGGCCTTCTGTCTGCCAATCCACTGCTTCTGGCGGCCTTCCTGGGAAGGATCCTGGGGGCCCTGATCGCCCTGCGGGGACTGCGGGAGCTGTTCCTGTCCCAGAGCCGGGGCCATGGTCAGCTGCTGGCGCTGGTGATCACCATTGTGGGCATTGCCCTGGTGGTGCTGCCTATGACTGCCTCCCGGCTGGTATTCTCCGGCTGCGGCCTGGTCATCACGGTGGCTGGGGTGCTGATGCTGCTGGACAGACTCCGGGACCGGCGGCTGCCGCCCGGAAAAGACGATATTATTGACGCGCTGTGAGGAAAGACTATGCTGTTTGATACCCATGCCCATATGGATGACCATGCCTTTGATACAGACCGGGAAGAATTGCTGGCTTCGCTGCCGGAACAGGGCATTGCATTGCTGATGAATCCGGGCTGTTCTTTGGCGTCCTCCCGGAATACGGACAGGCTCAGCCGGGAGTATGACTATATTTACGCTGCCGTTGGCTCCCATCCGGATGTGGCCGACGAAGTAAACGAGGCAGTTCTGGAAGAATACAGGATGTTATGTAAACAGAATCCCAAAATCAAGGCCATCGGTGAGATCGGTCTGGATTACCACTATGAGGATATTCCCAGAGAAATCCAGCTCCGGGCCTTCCGCATGCAGATGCAGCTGGCGAAGGAACTGAACCTGCCGGTGATCGTCCACGAGCGGGAAGCCCATGAGGATGGTATGAAGGTGGTAGCGGAATTCCCGGAGGCCACCGGTGTGTTCCACTGCTATTCCGGTTCCGCCGAAATGGCAAAGGAGCTGGTTAAGCGGGGCTGGTATATTGGGTTTACCGGTGTTCTGACTTTTAAAAATGCCCGGAAAGCGGTGGAGGTGGCCTCTGCCATTCCCCTTGACCGGATCGTACTGGAAACCGACTGCCCCTACATGGCTCCGGAGCCCTTCCGGGGAAAGCGCAATGACCCCGGAAAGCTGTACCGGATGGCAGAAAAGCTGGCCCAGATCCGGGGAATGACCGTGGAAGAGATCCACACCATCACCACAGAAAACGGAAAGCGGCTGTACCGCATCTGATGTGTACAGAAGCGTCTATTCGTAGGGCGGGCATATATGCCCGCCGGGCAGTTGCAGCAATTGCGCGTTAAAATCGTCGCATAATCGGTGGGTTCTACGGTAATACCAATAGTTTCGTTTCGGAAGTGCCCGGCGGGGACATATCCCCACCCCACGAATACGTTGTTTGAAGAGCCCGACAAACTGCAAATGAACACTGCGTGGATACATCGCAGGAAAGGAAGAACTATGGAAATTCGTCTTGCCCAAACCCGGGACATTCCCGGCATGATCGGCCTGTTACAGCAGGTGGGGGAAGTCCACCACACGATCCGTCCGGATCTGTTCCGGGCCGGTGCTCAGAAATATAATGAAAAAGATTTGGAAGAACTGCTGAAAGATCCCACCCGGCCCATTTTCGTTGCGGTGGAGGAAGGCAGGCTTCTGGGTTACTGCTTCTGCATCCTTGAAGAAACCGTCGGCAATCCTGTGCTGATGGACGACAAAACGCTGTATATCGATGACCTGTGCGTGGATGAGACCATCCGGGGCAAGCATGTGGGCAGGACTCTGTACGAGCATACCAAGACCTATGCCAGACAGACCGGCTGCCGCAGTGTGACCCTGAACGTCTGGTGCGGCAACGACAGCGCCATGGCCTTTTACGAAAAACAGGGACTGAAACCCCGGAAGATCTATATGGAAGCGTTGCTGTGAAAGGATCCCTATGCTCAACAAACATCAAATTTACGAAGCCCTCATTACGGACTACACCTCCGAGGGCCAGGGCGTGGCGCACATAGAGGGCTGCGCCGTGTTTATTCCCAATGCCATTGCCGGGGAACGGGTCCGGGTGCGCATTGAGAAGGCACAGAAGACCTGGGCGGCAGGTAAAATTACGGAAATTCTGGAGAAATCTCCCCACCGGGTAAACCGGGTATGTCCTGTTGCCAAGCTGTGCGGCGGCTGTGATTTCTGGCACATGGATTACCAGGAGGAATCCCGGCTGAAGGCAGAGCGGGTAAAAAACTGCCTGAACCGCCTGGGCGGGGAAAATCTGGAGGAAGTGCCCATCCTGTCTGCCCCCACCTGCTACGGCTACCGGAACAAGGCCCAGTATCCCGTGGCCTCTAAAAAGAATAAGGCTTACGCCGGCTTCTTCCGGGCGGGTACCCATGATGTGGTGGAAAACAGGCGCTGTCTGATCCTGCCGGAGGAAAGCGATGCTGTGAAGGATGCGGTTATGGATTATGTAAACCAATTCCGGATCAGTGATTATGATGAAACAGCCCATAAGGGACTGCTGCGGCATATCTATGTCCGCCGGGGCGTGGTTTCGGGACAGGTGCTGGTGTGTCTGGTGTGCAACGGCGATAAGCTGCCCAAGGTGGAGGAACTGCTGAAACGGCTGAAAAAGATCCCGGGCTTTACCACCCTGGTGCTGTCCGTCAACACGAAGAAGGGCAATGCCATTCTGGGAGACAAATTCATCACCCTCCATGGCCCGGGGTATATTGAGGATACCCTCTGCGGTCTGACCTTCCGGCTGTCTCCCCGGTCTTTCTACCAGGTGAACCACCACCAGGCCCAGCGGCTGTACGAAGCCGCCATTTCCCAGGCAGAAATTACCAAGGATGACCTGGTGCTGGATCTGTACTGCGGTGTGGGCACCATTACGTTGGCCATGGCCGGTGCAGCCGGTAAGGTCATCGGTGTGGAAGTGGTGGAACAGGCGGTTGCCGATGCAAAGGACAACGCAAAACGCAACGGAATCGAAAACGCGGAATTCTTCTGCGGCGACGCAGGCCAGGCGGCCCTGGAGCTGGAAAAGCAGGGCATCCACCCGGATGTAGTAGTGGTGGATCCGCCCCGGAAGGGCCTCAACGCCGACACCATCGAAGCGCTCCACCGGATGCAGCCCCGGCGTATCGTCTACGTCTCCTGTGACCCGGCCACCCTGGCCCGGGACGTGGCACTGCTGAAGGAAAAGGGCTACCAGATGAAGAATGCGATGGCAGCGGATCTGTTCCCCCGGTGCAGCCATGTGGAAAGTGTTGTTACCCTGTCCAGAAAATGCCGGATGACGTGATCGAGATCGACTTGGAGCTTGATGAACTGGATATCACCGCTGCCGAATCCAAAGCGACCTATCCGGAGATCAAGGAATATGTTCTGAAGCACCACGGTTTGAAGGTATCCAGCCTGTACATCGCTCAGGTCAAACGCAAATGCGGTCTGGATGTGGGTGAAAACTATAACCTTGCAGCCCCTGGCGGAAGACCCCAACCCCAGGTACCTCCGGAAAAGGAAGAAGCCATTCGGGATGCTTTGAAATTTTTTTCGATGCTTTGACCAAATGCCGATCCCTGCAAACAGGCTGAATCACCGCCTGGTCAAGGAAGAATTTGATATATCCGACAACATGGAAGCGCCGCCCGGTTTGGGCGGCGTTTTTTTGTACGTCTTTCATACATCCTTCCTGTCAGGATCAGATCCAATGAACTTCCGAAACTGTCTGGGGGACATTCCCACTTCCTTTTTGAATGCCCGGAAAAAGGCGGAATAATCCCCGAAGCCCACCTTTCCCGGGATCTTGTCGATGGGCTCCTGATCGTAGATCAGATTTTTCGCTTCCGCCACCCGGCGCTGCAGGATGTACTGATAGAAGCTGATGCCCATTTTCTGACGGAACAGGCCTGACAGTGTGGTGCTGCTGATCCAGAACCGGTCTGCCGTCCCTTCCAGGGTAAGCTTTTCCGGCAGGGAGCTTTCCACATAGGCCAGGATCCGGTCCAGCAGTTCCTCCTTTTCCAGAGCCTGGGTGGGTATGGAGGTGTCCGTCAAAGCCCGGGTGATCTGGGTCAGCAGCAGGATCACATAAGCCGCCATGGCCGGCTCTGCCCCGGCGGCCTGCAGGGAGTCCTCTTCCATAATGTTCTGGAAATAGAGATCCAGATGCTCCCAGAAGGTTCCCGCCGTCCGGATCACCGTCCCTCCGGGGATGACGTAATTGCGGAAAAAGGGAAAATTCTCCTGGAGCTTGGACAGGTAAACCGGGCTGATCCAGAGGACGATGCTCCGGTAAGGCTCGATGCTTTGCCCCGGCATCAGGGAAGCGTGGCTGACGCCCGGCGGCACGATCACGATATCTCCGTGCTGCAGGTCATAGCGCTGGGAGCCGATGAGATACTGGGCGCCATAGCTGCTCTGGCAATACACGATCTCCAGAAACCGGTGGGAATGGATGGCAGAGGAGGTGTTCTTCTCGCCCGCATCCCGGAATACCTCCACAAAGGGGGTCTTCATCTCCAGAAAGTGATACATTTCCGCAATCGTCAGCCCCAGCCCCTCCAGCTCGGAGGAAACATAGCGCTGAACCTCCGGGGAGTAATTTGTGTGAAGCAGGGTCGCCAGCTGCCGGACCTTGTGCATATTCATAAAAGACACCACCCGAATTTGTGCAAGTTGATATTGTGATAAATATTATATCACAATCCGTCGGAATTGCAAATAAAAAACGGCAAAATAACAATTAACTTTGCGATACCATCGGTTTATAATTTGTTCATATCCTCCGTTTCTGCGGAAAAAATATCAAAAAGGAGAAATTTTCAATGGCAACAATCGCAAAAAAGCCCTCTGAAAAGCTGACTGCCAAGCACATCTTCGGCTATGGCTGCGGCGACGCAGGCGGCGTCTGTGGCCTGTACATGGTTTCCGGTTATATGACCCGTTTCCTGCAGGTCAACCTGGAAGTCAACGCCGGTATCCTGGCTACCATGCTGCTGATCTGGAACATTTGGGACGCAGTGAACGATCCTCTGATGGGCACCATCATGGATATGTGCTTTGCCAAGGCAAAGCCCGGTGCTGACAAGTTCCGTCCCTGGATCCTGGCCTCCATCCCCATTCTGGTGGTCGGTCTGATTTCCTTCTTCGTGGTGCCCCCCATGTTGGGCGGCGGCTTCGCAATGATCGCTGCAGCATTCATTCTGAAGATCGTCTTCGAGGCTGGCTATACCATGATGAACATCGGTATGGGCTCCCTGATCGGCAACATGGCAATGAACGACAATGAGCGTGCTACCCTGTCCTCTGCCCGTGGCTTTGGTTCCACCCTGGGCGGCTTCGTCGGCGGCGCTCTGATCCCCCTGCTGCTGGGTCAGTTCGGCATGGGTAACGACGGCTATGCCAAGACTGCTGTCGTCATGGCTATCCCCATGGCTATTCTGGTCTTCCTGCACTACTTCCTGACCGAAGAGCGCAACAAGTCCACCGGTCCTATTGTGGAAAAGACTCAGGAAGAAAAGGATGCCGAAAAGGTCAAGGTTACCGACATCTTCAACATCATCACCAAGAACCGCGCCTTCCTGGCTCTGGTTCTGCACTCCATCTGCGTCTGCGGTGTCCAGGCTCTGGCTCAGGGCGCAACCTCCTACATGTACGTTGACGTTCTGCATAACATCTCCATCCAGTCTCTGGGTTCCACCCTGTCCACTGTCACCATGGTCATCATTCTGGCTGCCGCTCCCATTCTGACCAAGAAGTGGGATCTGGTCGTCATCATCCGTACCTGCCTGATGGCCGGTGTTGTTGCTTACGCAGGTCTGATGGCCTACACCCTGATGTCTTCCAACCTGAATGCACCTCTGTTCGTTATCTGGAATTCCTGCGCAGGCGCACTGGTTCAGATGTCCGTTCAGATGCAGTGGGGCCTGGTTGCTGAGTCCATCGACTACAACGAGTACCTCACCGGCAAGCGCAATGAGGGCACCATCTACGGCTTCTTCTCCCTGTCCCGCCGTATTGGCACCACCATCGCCAACTCCGCATCCGTTCTGATCATCGCCGCTATCGGTTATGATCCTGCTATCGCCAACGCTGGCGGCGAGCAGGCTCCCGGCACCATCATGGGCATCAAGCTGATGGTCCTGGGCTTCCCCCTGATCGCTGCTCTGGGCTCCTGGAGCTGCTTCACCTTCATCTGGAACATCAACAAGGATGTTCGCGCCAAGATGGCTGAGTGGAAGGCTGCCAAGCTGGGCAAGTAAGATTTTCTCCTCTTTCCACCTATGGGCGGCGGCTTGCCGCCGCCCACCTTCCAAAACACACCAAAGGCATCTGTTAGCCGTTCGGGTCTTTCTCCTTACCACTTATCACCAAACAATTTTGCCATTGTTTGTCCGGGCGGCTAACAGATGCTTTTGATGACGGCTCCGAAGGGGCTTGCTAACTGTCCGGATCGCTTTGTCATCTCCTTACAAACCAAAGCACTATCAGCCATAGTTCCGGGCAGTTAACAAACCTCTTCGGAAGTGCGACTTTTTCCCGCTGCCCGGAGGTGTCTTTTGTTCACACCTCCTCCCACCGGCCTCCGGGCAGCAGATTTGTCTGTCATGGCTCCCATCGGAGCCTTACGTGAATTATATACGGAAAGGAAACAAAACTATGGCACAGATCGTAAAGCTGAATCCCGAAGAATTGAAGGTGCTGCGTACCGTAGACGAGCGGATGGTCTCCTATAATGTGGAGATGACCGAAGTCACCGGCGGCACCTTCTGGAGCGCCTATACCGAGGCACAGGTGGACGGCACGGAGGAATTCCTGCCCCCGGACCCCAGGGACATGGGCAACCTGCACCAGTGGTATGATCCCATCGATACCACCAATCCCCGGCTGCTGAAGCTGGCAAAGGACCTGGGCCCCGCCTGGATCCGGGTATCCGGCACCTGGGCCAACAAGACCTACTACGACTTTGAGGATAAGTATCCAGCCGGCACCGCTCCCGAGGGCTATCAGAATGTACTGAAAAAGCACCAGTGGGACAATCTTCTGAACTTTGTCAAGGCTGTAGGCGGCAAGCTGCAGATCTCTTTCGCCAACTGCGAGGGCAACCACCATGCCGAGGAACCCTGGGATGTGGCACAGTGCAAGCTGATCATGGATTACAGCCGCGACTTCGGTGTGCCTGTGGAGGCTGTTGAATTTACCAACGAGCCCAACATTCTGGCCTATACCGGTCTGCCCGAGGGCTATACCACCAAGCATTTCGGCCGTGACCACGACATCATGGCAAAGTTCATCCGGGAGAACTATCCCGATGTGCTGATCGTGGGCCCCTGCTGCGTGGGTGAAGTTCCCATCGGCCCCGGCGATGAGGTTTCCGGCGGCGATATGTATGAGATGATCTCCACCGACGATATGATGGAGCATACCACCGAGAAGCTGGATGTGTTCTGCTACCACTACTACAACGGCGTTTCTGAGCGTGGTGCCGCCATGGGCAACAACCACTGGGATTTCAGCCAGATCCTCAGCGAGAAGTATCTGGGCAAGGTTTCCGAACACACCAAGTATTACTGTCCCCTGCGGGACAAGCATGTTCCCGGCGGCCAGATTTGGGTCACCGAGGCTGGTGATGCCGGCTGCGGCGGCAATACCTGGGCCTCCACCTATGCCGACGTGCCCCGTACGCTGAACGAGCTGGGCAGCTTCTCCTATGCCACCGACGGCATCATCTTCCACAATACCCTGGCTTCCTCCGACTACGGCTAT
This sequence comes from Oscillospiraceae bacterium, assembly GCA_017939025.1. The sequence continues at coordinate 25,453 of JAGBAI010000109.1, read as the reverse complement.
CTGAAGCACGGCACCTTCGTGCCTCGGCCCAACTATTTTGCTGTCAAGCTGTGGAACACCCTGATGGGCACCACCGTTTATGACTGCGGCGAAGAGATCCGGGAAGGCGCCCATGTGTACTGCCATTCCCGCAGAGACGGCAAGGAGGGCTGTGTCTATCTGGTGATCAACAACTCTGACGAGGTCACCACCGTGGAGCTGCCCAAGGCTGCCGAGGTTTATGCCCTGACCGGCAACGGCAAGTTCCGCAGCCGCACCATGCTCCTCAACGGTAAGGAGCTGGTTCTGGGCGAAAACGACGAACTGCCTGCCCTGACCGGCGTTGCCGCGGAAGGCAAGGTGGAAGTGGCTCCCGCCGGCTGCACCTTCATCGTTCTGTGATTGAAAATTCCATTTCCACATAAAAGCGCCCCTTCCATCCCGGAAGGGGCGCTTTTTTACTGTTTCATCAGACGAAAATAAATGCGTAAATACAGCCGCGTATCTGCGCTGTCCAAATCAAAGCCTGTCAGCCGGGCAATTTTATCCAGCCGCTTCAAAAGGCTGCTTCGATGGATATACAACGCCTCCGCTGTACGGGAAATGCTGCGTTCATTGTCCAGATAGGCTTCCAGCGTTTTCAGATATTCCGTCCCTTTCCGCGCATCATAGGCCCGCAGGGAACGGATGCCGGAAACTTCCAGCTCCTGTGCCGGCAGCTTGCCGCAGCACTGCTTGAGAAAATAGGGAAGCAGACAGTCCTGAAATGCCAAAATTTGCTCCGTACTTTCCAAAGAAAATGTATCCACAATAAATTCCGCCTGATGCAGACAATCCTCCAGCTTTTGTAATTGCGTGAAAGGATTGCTCAGACCGCAGAAATAGTCCATCTGTTCCAACAGTTCCCGGAAGGTTTCCATCTCCTCATCTCCTTCCCGCAGCTTCAACAATCCCACGATGGAACCACTGAGGAAAGTGGCATAAACCGTTCCCGGGAGCAGGGCGCTGAGGGTGGCGTACATATAATCCTTTGGCATGCTGTGCCCCAGATCCTTTTCCCGAAGCTTGAAGCAAAGCCAGTATTCCCCAGGCTCCAGCTTCAGCAGCTCATATTCCTGAGAAGTAATGGGCTTGTGCTTCAGGAGTTTTCGCAGAGCAGTCACTTTGGGCGATTCTGTATCTGTTATGGTGCGAAGATGCTTCTGATATGCCCGCTGAAAAATCGGGAAGAAAAAGTCCGCCAGGGCAAAATCGCTGTCCCGGAATTTGCGGCAGGCATCATAAAGATAGGCACATCCGGCAAAATGCCCCAGTGGATAAAGATTGTAGCAATAACAGCTGTTTTGCGCCATGTCTACAGCGGAAAGGTAGGGAACACGAATGATCCGCTCCTGATGACAGGCTTTTTTAATGGAAAGGGTCTGTGCCAGATCCAGGGTCTGGGGATGGTCATCCACAATGATCTCTTCCCCGTTGATCCGGGACGAAAAAATGATTTGCATTGCAGAATCCATCATGGCAAAGGGATTTTGCAAAATCGAGATCCCCAACCGGATCACCTGACAGATGTCAAAGTCGGAATCCTTGGCCAATTCCTCTGCCAAGGCCAGTTCCCATACCTGAAATTTGTCAAACACTTCCTGAACCGCCTGAAAGAGCGATGCCACATCCTGAAAACCGCTGACGCTCAGGATCGCTGCGCTGCTGTGGAGCCACCCTGCCGGAATTTTTCCGCCTGTACAGATAACCGTGCAGGATGTGCACTCCGGTGCGCCGGGCAGTGCATCGACATGCGCGACATAAAGCTGCCCGCTGTGCATTTTTGCACCGGTGGTATACAGTCTTGGACGATCCAACAGTCTGGATTTTACGGTATGACCATAAAGTTTGATGCTGCCCGGTGTTTCCAGATAGTCCCGGATAATACTTAGATTCAGTTTCACAGTTCTCCCTCCTCCACAGAAATGGTGCTTACCTGTCGTTATTTGCAAAAGGAAATGCACAAATTTGATACCTTTATTATAGCAAATAAAGGTAGGATATCCATATATTTTTGTTTTATTTCGCAAAATACCTACATTATGTAGCTGTATTGACGAATAAATCGGAAATCCGGGCAACAAAATGTGCCCTTTTTCAGAAGGCGATAAGCGTGTATTCTTTTTCTTTTTTTTCACGAGGGCACAAATCTGCGGAAAAACAAGAACGCATCTGCACATTTTTGCTTATTGTCAATACTTACTAAATTCGTTCGGCTGTGTTATCCTAAAATTGTCAGAAATCACCGTTTGTAGATCTGCAAACACGAAAGGAGATAACCGTTATGAGCAAGAAAATCGACGAGAGACTGCCTCTGGGACATGGTAAGGGCCTGTATCCGGATCATGCCGGCGTAAAGACCCCCTGGGACAAGGTCATTGCCATGAAGGAAGCCATCCACTATATTTCCCGTTACAACTCCGTAGTCAGCGCGGCAGTGATGCAGGCATACCGCATCATGGTTCCGGACTACGCCATGCGTTCCAGGATCCTGTGTGAAGAAGCCTACGAGCGTCTGTATGCCGCCGGTGCGGATCAATCCATTGACAATCATGGCCTGGACAGCCTGAACATTCATCCTTTCTGCAGCGGCGCCTTTGTGGCCGGTCTCAGCGGTGACTCCGGTGACGAAATGCTTCTGATGTGCGGCCGGGTCAATGACTTTGGCACTTACCGTGTGGAAAAAGAGCTGGATGTCTGTGACTGGGACATCTGCGGAACCGAGCTGTGCCGTGCCACCACCATGTCCCTGCAGGCAGGCGCGGACTCCCGCAACGAAAAGCTCCTGCGTACCGGTCCCTGTATGGAATACTGCATGGTGGAAGCCAAGGGCGCCGGCGACCGGCACTGCCGGATCGTGGCGGAAAACCGGGACAAGTACCCCATGCCCAAGCATGAGATCTGGGAATCTTTCGGCCCTATTGCCACTGCGGATCAGATCAAATTCACCAAGGAAGAGGATTGCGTCAGCGAATCTGAAGTCTTCCGTGCGGAAGCAAACTACCGTTACGAAAGCGGTGCCCATCAGGTGGAGTATCCTACCAGTGTGTCCATGAACCAGTTCTGCTGTGCAGCCACCTTCTACCTGCTGCCCGGCATCGAAGAAACCATCAAGCGCGGTCTGGTCACAGAGGAAACTGCTCTGCATATTCTGAAATGCGTGTGCGAGGCAGCCGGAAAGTCCGCCTGGGGAGATCAGGTGGCTAAGGAAGCACACCGTCAGTGGCTGGGTGTTCCCAGAGAGATCAAAGTGGATAATGGACGCATTCTGGGTGCACACATTGAAATGTATCTGCAGACCATGGGCGTGGACTACAAACTGGAAGCCTTCAATGAAGAAGAAGTCATTATCGACTTCAACCGCTACCGTCTGGGATTGGGCTACAATAAATTTGTTGACTGCCTGGTATCTTACTGGTTTGGCATGAGCAAGACCCTGCTGAGCGCAGAGTGGTCACTTTGGGAAGAACCTGACCAGACCACGCCTGACCGCTGCCGGATCAAGATCGCCAAGAAGATCGACAAGTTCTGCTGATGACCCTGCGAACAGGAAGAAAGGAGCGTATCACCATGTATAAGAATGTGTTCAAATATGATGAAATGAAACGCGGCGAGCACATGGCTGTCCGCAACAATGTGGGCTGGTATCTGTGGACCCACCAGCTTGTAGAGGTCACAGGTCCCGATGCCACCGCTTTTCTGGAACTGCTGTGTGCAAACCCCATCGGCAATCTGAAAATCGGCAAGGAGCGTTACACCACCATGCTGGACGATGATGGCCTGATTATTGATGATGTTGTCATTTTCCGCTGGGAGGAGCAGAAATACTGGATCTCCACGCTGTTCTGCCACCGACTGTGGGCGTGGTACGATGCCCACAAGGGGGATCTGGATGTGAACTATGTGCAGATCACCAAGCAGTACCATATGTATGCTGTCCAGGGCCCCAAAGCACTGGAACTGGTCAATGGTCTGGCGAAGGAAACTGTGGACGATCTGAAATTCTTCAGCTTCCGGGAAAATGAGATCAACAGCTTCCCTGTGATCATCAACCGGGCTGGATTTACCGGCGAAAAATACGGTTACGAGATCTATGCTGCCGCGGGTAAGGCGGATGAACTGGAAGCGCTGATCCGTGCAGAAGCCGATAAGCTGGGCGGCAGACAGGTCACAGACTTCCAGATCATGGCATGGACTCTGCCCACGGAAGCAGGTTTCTACTATATGCGTGATCTGAGCTTCAAGAATCCTCTGGAAGTGGGTCTGGACAAGGGCATCGGCTGGGACAAGGAATTTGTCGGCAAGCAGGCGCTGCTGAAGATCAGAGAAGCAGGTCCTGCCAATGAGATGCTGGGCTTTACCATTGAAGAAGCGGATATTCATGTCCGCACCGAGCATCTGGGCGGTCCCGGCGAACCTGTTTATGTGGACGGCGAGTTGGTTGGCCGTGTCCAGAAGTGCGTTTACAGTTATGTCAGGGAAATCAACAACGGCTATATCTTTGCAAAGAAGGGCGTGCTGAAGCCCGGCGACAAGGTGCTGCTCCACGGTCACGAGGCTGTGATCTGCGAACCGAAATTCATCTGACCAGTCGATCTTTTCGGGCCGCATCCTGCGGCCCGATTTTTCTAAAAGGAGGCGCAATATATGCTGTTTGACCCCAATGCGATTATGAGAAGCTATATTACCGATACAGATTCCTTGGAGGATATGCTCTATGTAAAAGGAAAGGTCGCCATTGTTACCGGTGGAACATCTGGGCTGGGTTTCTGCGTGGCTCAGCGGCTGCTGCAGGGTGGTGCCAAGGTTGTGATCTCCGGCTCCACCGATGTCAAAGGAGAGCAGGCAGTAGGACTGTTGAAAGAAGCCGGTCACACCAACATCACCTTCTGCAGAGCGGACCTTCGCAGTGAAGGGGATGTGGAAAAACTGGTGGCCTTTACAGCCGAAACCTATGGAAGCGTAGACATTCTGGTTACCTCTGGTGGCTCCTGGAGCTTCGCGCATATCTATGACCTGCCGGAAGAAGAATTTATGAAGACGCTGAATATCAATCTGGTGGGTGCCTACCGTTGTGCCAAGCATGTCAGCAAGTACATGGTAGAACACGGTGTGAAAGGTAAGATCGTTCTGGTGTCCTCCAATGTTGCATTTCTGCCTCAGCCCGTTTTCGGTGGTTATGCCCACTATGCAGCCTCCAAGGGCGGTGTTGTGTCCATGACCATCGAGATCGCTAAAGAGCTGAAGCGATACGGCATCATGGTCAACACGGTGGCTCCCGGTGGTATGTGGACACCCGGCTGCCTGACCAACGGTGCAGTTCCCAGCTTACCGAAAGAAAAGCAGGACGAAATCAACCGGGAAATGACGGTATTCCGCAACGACGGAACGCCCACTGCCGACTCTGTTGCCATTGTCGTTTATGGTATGTGTACCCGTATGGCAGACGGCATTACGGGAGAGTGCATCGTAGCAGACTCCGGCATGATGAGAAACATCGTTTCCTACCAGCCTGCGATTGAGGAATACCATGGCTAATGCGACGTGGCGTTTATGAACGATTATTTTGGTTTTCAGGGAAAAACCGTTGTTGTAACCGGCGCATCTTCCGGCATGGGGGAAGCGGCCGCCAAAATGCTTGTGGACCTGGGCGCGGAAGTCCATGCCTGCGGCAGCGGCAAGCGCAGTCGGATCACTTATGGACCGGCAAAAGAATATTATTATGATTTGTCCGAAAAGAAGGCATTGGATCAGCTGCTCGACGCTCTGCCGAAAAACATCGACGCGCTGTTTATCTGCCAGGGCATCTCTATGGGTGTCAATCCGGATTTGAAAGTGATGAAGGTCAATTTCTTAAGTGTGAAATATCTTGTGGAAGCATTGACTCTCCGAATCGCAGACAATGGATCCATTACCATCATTTCCTCTTCCGGCGGCTTTGGGTGGGAGCAAACCTTTGGACGCAGTAAGGAGATCATTGACTGCGGCAGTTACGAAGCGACAGTTGAATGGTTTGAGAAGCAACCAAATAAAAAGAAGTCAGCTTTTCATGTCGCATGAATGTCTCTCGCGTTCTCATGAATGCGGCATATTGAAAATCCCACAGTCTTTCAAAACGAGAAATTCTCTGGGGATTATTTGTTTTGGAGATGTCAACATTTTAGTGTCTATTCTTATTGTGATGCAACGGGAATTTATAACTGTTTCCGGCTTCCAGCTATGCCTGTATTTGACCCCAAAATTTGTGTATATCCGGATCAGGCAGTTCAGGGCAGCCTGGCAGGCAAGCTGCCCGCCTTTTTCTGTACCGCAGCCAGACTAAAAGGAATTTCCAATCACAGCGATGAAAGGAAATTCCTTTTTGTATTTTCTGGATTCATCACTTACATATTTTTAGTGCTTTGGCGATATTCCATGGGAGTGGTTGCCTGGGTTCTGCGGAATACCTGAGAAAAGTAACTCAGAGAGGAAAAGCCCAGCAGCTGAGAGATCTGTGACATGGAGAGGTCTGTTTCCGCCAACAGGTATTTGCTTTCCTCGATTCGTCGGGTAATCATATAATTGATGGGGGAGACTCCGTACTCCCGTTTGAATGCGTGGGACAGATAGTACTTATTCATATGAGCTTCCTCCGCCAGAAGTTCCAAGGTCAGCGCCTCCTTGAAGTGCAGATCAATGTATCGCTTCACAGCGGCACACTGGCGGTTACCGGTGCCAATCTGAGGATCCGTGGGGACAGCAAGCGCGGTATTGCGCATCAGTCGGATGATCAGGATCTCCATGTAGGCCTGGCAGACATCTTCATATCCGGTGTTTTTCTGCTCCATTTCCCGCAGGATATTTCTCAGACAGGAAGAAATTTCCACACTTTCAAAATGGTCCAGAATGTTGAACTGGCCGTTGGAACTTTTACTTGTGGCAAGCTCAATGCCTTCAATGCCCAGCACAATGTATTCCAGAGGCTGCGCATTCAGACTGACCTCGGTATGGGTGACATTTGGGTTGATGATGACCAGATTGTTGGCATTGACGGGATAAAGCTGGTCCTGGATCAGAAACTGCCCATTGCCGCCGACGATATAAAAGAGCTCCAGGTGATTATGGGTGTGGGGCACGCTATGCCAGTCGCCGCCATACTTGGCACTGGCGACATTCAGCAATTTTGCTGTGCCACGAATGGTAAAGCTCTGATTCTGATTCAGACTGTAATGGCTTCTGCTCATGGATAAACCTCCCCCAAACTGTTCTGGATTTTATATTTATTGATATTATATTTCACTTTCTTGTCTTTTGCAATGCTGAATTTTTAAAATGAAATACAGAAGGAGATATCGAAACAATCGTTTTTGCACAATGTTATGCGAAATGCACAATTTCGCTATGTGCAAATTAAATGAAACGCTGAAAATATCCTGAGAGCAATATCTATAAAATATAACGCAATTTTCAACTTGAGAAAGTCGGGAGATTTTGTATACTTAAGATAAGTGGAAGAAGGCTTTCACAAAAACTAAAAACTTATGGAGGAAAATCAAATGAAGAAGATCATTGCACTTCTGCTGGCTCTGGCCATGGTTCTGTCTCTGGCTGCCTGCGGCGGCAAGACCGAGGCTCCCGCTGAGACTCAGGCTGCTGCTGAAGCTCCCGCTGAGGCTCCCGCTGCTGAAGCTGTCACCATCAAGGTCGCTGCCATCGAGACCGCTTACGGCTCTCAGGTCTGGGCTGACGTTGCTGCCGCTTTCGAGGCTGAGACCGGCATCAAGGTCGAGCTGACCACCGACAAGAACCTGGAGGACGTCCTGACCGGTCCCATGCAGAACGGCGAGTACCCCGACGTTGTCCATCTGGCTCTGGGCCGTCCTGCCGGTCTGACCGAGCAGCTGGTCAAGGCCAATGCTATGCACGACCTGACCAATATGCTGGCCACCACCATCCCCGGCGAGGCCACCACTCCCGCTGAGAAGATCATCCCCGGCTTCACTGCCACTTCTGCCACCAACCCCTATGCTGATGGCAAGACCTACATGGCTCCCATGTTCTACTCTCCCTGCGGCCTGTTCTACAACGCCAAGCTGTTCGAGGACAAGGGCTGGGAAGTTCCCACTACCTGGGACGAGATGTGGGCTCTGGGCGATGTTGCCGCTGCTGAGGGCATCTCCCTGTTCACTTACCCCACCGCTGGCTACTACGACGCTTTCATGTTCGCTCTGATGAACGCCATCGGCGGCCCCGAGTTCTTCAATGCCATCACCAACTATGAAGAGGGTGCATGGGATACCGAGAACGGCAAGACCCTGCTGTCCATCCTGGACAAGCTGGCTGACTACACCCATCCTTCCACCCCCGCTCAGGCTAACAACCAGGACTTCACCAAGAACCAGCAGATGCCCATGAACGGCTCCGCCCTGTTCATGCCCAACGGCACCTGGATCACCGGTGAGATGGCTGACTATGCCGCTACCCTGGGTGACACCTTCGCATGGGGCATGACCGCTGTTCCCGCTGCCGGCAATGCTCCCTGCTCCTTCTGCTGGATCGAGCAGGCCTGGATTCCCGCTGCCGCTGAGCACATCGCTGAGGCTGAGCAGTTCGTGGCTTTCCTGTACTCCGATAAGGCTGCTGAGATCTTCGCTACCGCCGGTGCTGCACAGCCCATCGTTGGTGTTGCGGAAGGCATGGAAGGCGAGCAGAAGATGTTCTACTCCATCTACGACAACGGCGCTACCTCCGCTCTGGGCGGCTTCGCTGCTTTCGCAGAGATCCCCGGCGTTACCGTGGCTGACACCTTCTTCAACCCCATCAATTCTCTGGTTGGCGGTACTATGACCATCGATGACTACGCAGAGCTGGTCAAGACCAACTCCGACCTGATGCGTGAGGCTAAGCTGGGCTAATCCCGCTGTCTTTTAAACCACACAGTAAGCAATTTGGGTGGCAGTGACTTCTGTCACTGCCACCCATTTCTTTCCCTGCGGAATGTTCCAACGTAGGGGCCAATGCCTACATCGGCCCTTGGCACATAGTACGAATTTGCTGAAAGACTCTGAACTTGCGTGACATTACCGTAGGGCCGATGTGGGCATCGGCCCCTACAGACAGGATTTTTGAAGACAGGAATGAAAGGTACTTTCCTCTGAACAGACATGATCTGTCCGGCGGAAAATACCTTACAATAATAAATATAAGGAGTTGGTTCAAGATGAAAAGCAATTTCAAGCGCACGGGTTTCATATTCGCGTGCGTGGTACCTGCCGTGGTTTTGTTTACCATTTTCATGGTGGTGCCAACCTTTAACGTGTTCCGTCTTTCTCTGTATCAGCGCAGCACCTTCAATCCCAATGAGGTGTTCATTGGTCTGAAAAACTTCCAGATGCTGATGAAGGATGCGACCTTTATCCGTTCCATGCAGAATATGCTGCTGCTGATCGTCATGGTTACCGTATTCACCATGGCAACGGCACTGATTTTTGCCGGTATTCTCACCCGGGAAAAGCTGAAGGGCCAGGATTTCTTCCGGGTAGTGTTCTACATCCCCAACATCCTGTCCGTGGTCGTCATTTCCGGTATTTTCTCTGCCATCTACGACATCGACCGGGGTCTGCTGAACAGCATTCTGAACCTCTTCGGCAAGGAAGGCATCCTCTGGAAGGGTGAGGAGCACGTCATCATGAGTCTGGTCATTGCCATGGTCTGGCAGGCCATCGGCTACTACATGGTCATGTATATGGCCTCCATGTCCGCTGTGCCCGGTTCTCTGTATGAGTCCGCGGGACTGGACGGCGCTGACCGTGTGACCCAGTTCTTCCAGATCACCATTCCTCTGATCTGGACCAACATTCGTACCACGCTGACTTTCTTCATCATCTCCACCATCAACATGGCCTTCCTGTTCGTCAGCGCCATGACCGGCGGCGGCCCCAACAATGCTTCCAACGTGGCCCTGCTGTATATGTACAACCAGAAGAACCTGGGCGGCGGCTACGGCTATGCCATGGCCATCGGTGTGGTCATCTTCCTGGTGTCCTTCGGCCTGTCCGCACTGGTGAACAAGGTCACCGAGCGGGAAGTTCTGGAATTCTAAGGAGGTGCGGCTATGAGACTGAATAACGAAAACAGCGGCGAGCGCCTGTACAAAATCTTTATTTATGTGGTTCTGGGAATCCTGGCGGTTCTGATCCTGGTTCCCGTGCTGTGGGTCATGGTGGCCTCTGTGAAGGAGACTTCCGAGCACTACGGCAGCCCCTGGGCACTGCCCACCCATATCCACTGGCAGAACTTTGCCGATGCCTGGACCAAGGCCAACATGGGCGGCTATATGCTCCACTCCGTGATGATCACGGTGCTGGCACTGGGCATCCTGCTGGTGGTGGCCCTGCCTGCTTCCTACTGCCTGGCAAGATTCAAGTTTGTGACCAGCAAGTTCCTGAATACCTGCTTCATGGCGGGATTGTTCATCAACGTCAACTACATCGTAGTTCCCATCTACCTGATGCTCTCCGACGGCGACAAGTGGTTGAAGGGCATATTGGGCAACGGCTTCCTGCTGAACAACCATATCGTTGTGGCTGTTGTCTATGCTGCTACCGCGCTGCCCTTTACCATTTATCTGCTGTCCAGCTACTTTGCAACCCTGCCCCATGATTTTGAGGAAGCTGCCTACATCGACGGTGCTGGTTATACCCGGACCATGCTGCAGGTCATCTTCCCCATGGCAAAGCCCTCCATCATCACGGTTGTTCTGTTCAACTTCCTGTCCTTCTGGAATGAGTACATCATCATCAAGACTCTGGTTACTGACAAGGATCAGTGGACACTGCCTGCAGGTCTGCTGAATCTGATGCAGGCTCAGCAGTCTGCTGCAGAATATGGCCCCATGTATGCCGGCCTGGTGCTGGTCATGCTGCCCGTTCTGATCCTCTACATCTGCGTCCAGAAGAATCTGACCAAGGGCATGACTGTCGGCGGTCTGAAAGGCTAAGGTGACATAAATGAATTTTTGGAAAGAGCATACAACTCTGCGGGGAATTCTGATCCTGCTGTTCTTTGTAGTGGGCATGATTCTGACCATCACCGGCTGGAAGATGACCGGCAAGCTGGAAGGTCTGGGATTGATGCTGGTGGGTATTATTTTCCTGCTAACGGCCCTGTTTGTGTATAACGCCGCTTATAAAAATTGACGAAATAGGGAGGGATCATTCCCTCCCTATTTGTCAGGATAATTTTTGAAATTCGTATTGATTTTTGTGGAACAAACAGATAGAATTAGGAATGTACGTATTTTTCGGAAATTAAATAACCGATTCACTTCTATGAGGAGTTTACCAAAATGAATGAGAATTTGAAAAGAGGCCGTGTGACGATCCCCACGGACCTGGACGTGGTTCCCGAGACCCTGGAAATCATGAAGCGCTGGGGCGCGGATGCCATCCGTGACTGCGACGGTACCGATTTCCCCGCAGAGCTCCAGAACCAGGACGCAAAGATCTATTCCACCTACTACACCACCCGTAAGGACAATGTCTGGGCCAAGGCCAATCCCGACGAGGTGCAGCAGTGCTATATCATGACCGGCTTCCATACTGCTGTCGAGGGTGCTCTGGAGATCCCTCTGATGAAGGGTATTTCTCCCGAGCTGATGGAAGTCAACACCCGTGATGACATCAAGCGTTGGTGGGAAGTTATGGACCGCACCATCGGAGAACCCATTTCTCCTGCTGTCTGGGACTACAATGACGAGACCGGCTGCGTTGTAATTCACAAGCCCGAAGCTTTCCACGAATATACCGTGGCATTCCTGGCTTACCTGATCTGGGATCCCGTTCATATGTACAACGCTGTTACCAACAACTGGCAGAACTTTGAGCACCAGATCACCTTTGATGTCCGCCAGCCCAAGACTCATAAGTTCACCATGGAGCGTCTGCGCAAGTTCATCGCAGACCATCCCTATGTCAATGTGATCCGCTATACCACCTTCTTCCACCAGTTCACGCTGATGTTTGATGAGCTGAAGCGGGAAAAGTATGTTGACTGGTATGGATACTCCGCTTCCGTGTCTCCCTACATCCTGGAGCAGTTCGAGAAGGAAGTTGGCTATAAGTTCCGCCCCGAATTCATTGTTGACCAGGGCTACTACAATAACCAGTACCGGGTTCCTTCCAAGGAGTTCAAGGACTTCCAGGCTTTCCAGAGAAGAGAAGTTGCTGCACTGGCCAAGGAGATGGTGGACATCACCCACGAGCTGGGCAAGGAAGCCATGATGTTCCTGGGCGACCACTGGATCGGCACCGAGCCCTTCATGGAAGAGTGGAAGACCATCGGTGTGGATGCTGTCGTCGGCTCCGTGGGCAACGGTTCCACCCTGCGCCTGATTTCTGACATTCCCGGTGTCAAGTACACCGAAGGCCGTTTCCTGCCTTACTTCTTCCCCGACACCTTCCACGAGGGCGGCGACCCTGTGAAGGAAGCCAAGGAGAACTGGGTTACTGCAAGACGTGCCATCCTGCGCAAGCCCATCGACCGTATCGGTTATGGTGGCTATCTGAAGCTGGCACTGGAGTTTCCTGAGTTTATCGACTACGTGGAATCCGTCTGCAACGAGTTCCGTGAACTGTATGAAAATATCAAGGGCACCACTCCCTACTGTGTCAAGACCGTTGCTGTGCTGAACAGCTGGGGCAAGATGCGTGCCTGGGGCTGCCACATGGTTCACCATGCGCTCTACCAGAAGCAGAACTATTCCTATGCAGGCATCATCGAGGCTCTGTCCGGCGCTCCCTTCGATGTGAAGTTCATCTCCTTTGACGATATCCGTCAGAATCCTGCTATTCTGGATTCCGTCGATGTAATCATCAACGTCGGTGACGGTGATACTGCCCATACCGGCGGAGCCGAGTGGGAAGATCCTGCCATCTCCTCCGCAGTGCGTAAGTTCGTCCACAATGGCGGCGGCTTCATCGGTGTTGGCGAACCCTCCGGCCACCAGTACCAGGGTCACTTCTTCCAGCTGGCAAATGTTCTGGGTGTGGAGAAGGAAACCGGCTTTACCCTGAACTACGACAAGTACAACTGGGAGCAGCATCCCGATCACTTCATTCTGGCAGATGTTGCTGATGAGGTTGACTTCGGCGAGGGCAAGAAGAGCATCTATGCCTACGAAGGCACCGACATTCTGGTGCAGAAGGACAAGGAAGTCCAGATGGCGGTGAACAGCTTCGGCAATGGCCGCAGCGTTTACATCTCCGGTCTGCCTTACTCCTTCGAGAACAGCCGTGTCCTGTACCGTGCCATCCTGTGGGCTGCCCATGGTGAGGAGATCCTGCACAAGTGGTTCTCCACCAACTACAATGTGGAAGTACATGCCTTCGTTGCCAACGGTAAGTACTGCGTGGTCAACAACACTTATGTGCCTCAGGACACCATTGTTTACACCGACAGCGGCAGCTTCGAACTGCATCTGGATGCCAACGAGATCAAATGGTATAACTTGTAATTTAGACTTCCCCCAATTTCTGCTATGGCATAACAAAAATTTCCTGTTGTTTCTGGTACTCGCTAAGCTGTATTTTGAACATGGAATTTACATTTATGCTGTCGACGAAGGGCCTTTTGTGGTTCGAAAATAACCCTTCGTTTCTTAGGAAGATTCCTGCCTCCGGTGGAGATCAGAAAGCGGATCGCTGTCCGGGTATACACCCGGGATCTGGTGAGATCCCAGTCCGCAAGCTGGATGATCTTTGCTGTTTTGTTTACAAAGTCAATATGGCTCAATAGGCAAGCAGTACCACAAAAATCAAAAAAACAAGGCCTCATCCCTCGACTATTGCCCTCTTTCATGGTATAATACCCGAAATTATTCATGAGAGGGGGCATTTTCTATGCCCGAACAACGAAAAAAGACGCCGTGTGGTATTGGTCTCATGGCCCATGTGGATGCGGGTAAGACGACCCTGTCTGAGGCGCTTTTGTATGTGTCCGGTGCCCGGCGGACTTTGGGGCGGGTGGATCATAAGGATGCGTTTCTGGATACCCATGATCTGGAGCGGGCCCGGGGGATTACGATCTTTTCCAAGCAGGCCCGGCTGGAAACGGAAAACCGCCGCATTACGCTGGTGGATACTCCGGGACATGTGGACTTTTCTGCCGAAGCGGAGCGGACGATGTCGATTCTGGACTGCGCGGTATTGGTGGTCAGCGGCACAGACGGCATTCAGGCCCATACATTGACGCTGTGGCGGCTGCTGGAACGGTACGGTGTGCCGACCTTTCTGTTTGTCAATAAAATGGATCTGCCGGGACAGGAGAAGGAAAAGCTGCTGGGTGCGTTGCAGGAGCAGTTCTCTTCCGGATGCGTGGATTTCGGAGCGGAATTTGAGCAGATCGCGGAAAGCGCCGCCATGTGCGACGAGGCACTGCTGGAAAACTATCTGGAAAGCGGTACGGTGACGGAGGGAAATATCCGGGAGCTGATCGGCAAACGGAAATTATTTCCCTGCTGCTTCGGCTCAGCCCTGAAGCTGGAAGGTGTGGAGGAACTGCTGAAAACACTGGATGTGTATGCCCCGGAAAAAACGTATCCTGGGGAACTTGCCGCAAAGGTGTATAAGATTTCCCGGGATCCTCAGGGAAGCCGGCTGACCTGGCTGAAGGTAACCGGTGGACAGCTGAAGGTTCGCTCTGCACTGCGTTATGTAAATCAAAAGGGAGAATGGAAGGAAGAGAAGCTCCTGCAGCTTCGCCAATATTCTGCGGATAAATTTACCGCGCCGGAAATGCTGGAAGCGGGAGAGCTGGCAGCGGTGACGGGCCTTTCTGAAACCTGGGCGGGACAGAGTCTGGGGTCGGAACCGGAAGCGCTGAGTCCGGCGCTGGAACCGGTGATGACCTACCGGGTGGGCCTGCCGAAAGGGGCTGACCCGGCGGTGGTGCTGCCCAAGCTGCGGCAATTGGAGGAGGAAGATCCTCAGCTGCGGCTGGTGGCGGAGGGCGGTTCCATCCATGTGCAGATCATGGGCAAGGTGCAGCTGGAGATTTTCCGCGCACTGGTGCAGGAGCGGTTCGGCCTGGATGTGACGCTGGAGGATCAGCGGATCTTCTACAAGGAAACCATTGCCGATACGGTGGAAGGCGTGGGCCATTTTGAGCCTCTGCGGCATTATGCGGAATGCCATCTGCTTCTGGAACCGCTGCCTCAGGGCAGCGGATTGGTGTTCGACACGGTTTGCTCCACGGATGTTCTGGACTGGCAGTATCAGAAACTGATCATAGGACATTTAAGTGAAAAGACTCACCGGGGCGTTCTCACCGGCGGGCCCATTACGGATATGAAGATCACCCTGCTGGTGGGTAAGGCGCACTTAAAGCACACCGAGGGCGGCGATTTCCGCCAGGCAACCTACCGGGCGGTGCGGCAGGGTCTGATGCAGGCGAAATCCGTGCTGCTGGAGCCCTGGTATGATTTTGTGTTGACCATGCCCCGGGCACAGATCGGCCGGGCCATTACGGATATCCGGGCCATGGGCGGCGAATTCGATGCACCGGAGGAAACCGGCGGATTGTCTACTTTGAAGGGAAAGGTGCCTGCGGCAGAGATCAAGGACTATGCCGAGACGCTGGCGGCCTACACCCAGGGTATGGGACGGCTCCAGCTGACTCTGCACGGCTATGCCCCCTGCCACAACCAGGCGGAAGTGGTGGCGGCCATCGGCTACGACCCGGAGGCGGATCTGGAAAACACTCCGGACTCCGTATTCTGCGCCCATGGCGCGGGCTTCACCGTCAAATGGAACGAAGTGAAGGAGCACATGCACCTGGAAAGCGGCCTGAAGGAAGAAAAAACTCCCCAGATCCTGACCCGGAACCTGCGTTATGATGACAAGGAACTGGAAAAGATCATGGAGCGGGAATTCGGTGCCATCCGCCGCCCCCAATACGGGGCCAAGGCCCAGAACCGTCCGGCCACTGAGGAAATCGTGATCAAGCCTCCCAAGCAGAAATACATCATTGTGGACGGCTACAACGTGATCTTTGCCTGGGAGGAGCTGGCGGCCCAGGCAAGGGCGGATCTGGATGCTGCCCGGCGGCAGCTGTGCGATGCCCTGTCCAGTTTTGCCGGTTATACCAAATGCCGCCTTGTGGTGGTATTTGACGGTTACAAGCAGAAGGGAAATCCCGGGGAAAAGAGCCATTTTCACAACATCCAGGTGGTGTTTACCAGGGAGGGGGAGACGGCGGATGCCTATATCGAAGCCCTTGTGGATGAGATCGGCAACAACTACGCTGTAAGGGTGGCTTCCTCTGATGCCCTGGTGCAGATCAGTTCCTTCCGCAGCGGCGTGCTGAGAATGTCCGCCCGGGAATTAAAGGCAGAAGTGGCTGCCGCCCGGAAGGAAATGGGGCAGCATTTCCGAAAATAAGAAAACTGTGCAATACGTGGTGCAAAAATGCTCAAAGGGACGGCAAAATTTCCTTTGCTTTTTGTGGAAAATCCTGTATAATGAAATATCATACAGATTTAGGAGGAATTTCCATTGAGCAGCCATGTCCCCCATTCCGATGATCCGAAAATCCAGGCCTACATTGACAAGATCACCAAGCGCGACCGCCGGACAGAGCATCTGTTCCGCCGGGTGCTGCATGTCATTGAGCGGTTTATTGCGGCCCTGACCATTGTGGCCCTGCTGGGCGCTTTGGGTCTGGAGATTTACCATATGTTCACCGCTGGCAGCGAATACTTTGCCGATGTGAACCATATGCTCCACAACCTGCTGACCATTGTGGTTGGTCTGGAGTTTGTGCGAATGCTGATCGATACCACCCCTGCCAACATTCTGGAAGTGCTTACCGTGGCTATTACCCGCCATGTGGTTCTGAGCCATGACGATCCCTGGTCCAATGTGGCCTGTATCGCCTGTATCGCCGGCCTCTTTGCCATCCGCCGGTTCCTGATCCGCAGAAGCGAGCTGAAAGAAGAAATGGTGGAAATTGAATAAAAAATATGCCGGTCTCGGAATGAGACCGGCTTTTTCAGCGGCACAAGAAAGGGAAATTACCCGGATAAGGAAGAATCGTTTTTCACGCCGGGGCAGGACATTATTCTGCTTCCAATAGCTCTGGATGCTTTTCTGTAAGCCATTCCCGGATGATTTCCTCGGATAGCTGAGAAATACTCCATTTCTTTTCTTCACACAGCTTTAATAATGCGGATTTCAATACGATATCCGTACGATAGGTAACGGATTCTGTCTTTTTCAACACAATCACCTCTGTATACATGGTATACCTTTATTCTTGACAAAACTAGAAATACAATGTATACTTTGCATACAAGGGGTGGATGTAATGGATCAGATGGAACGGGACTTTATAGAAATCTACGATAATATGTTGAGTATTCAGAGTTTCATACCCTGGGTAAAAAGCATCTGGGACGAGGACAGTGACTATACAAAGGGTTATAAGATCCTTTCGGATTGCCGGGAGCGCCTTGCGGAGCGGCTGAACGTACCGGATTATTGTGACGATGAGGACCTGGAAGAAATTATGTATGCGTTGGTAAGAATTGAGGGAGCCCTGTGCAGGAAGATGTTTTACTATACCATTGCGTATGCCAAGAGAGGGTATCAATTATATTAAAAAAGGCTTCTGTACCAAAACGTGCAGAAGCTCTTTTTATTACTTTTCTTATTCTGCGGCAATGACATGCGCGCCCTGGAATTCCACATGGAGGGGCAGCATCTGCCAGTTTTGTTCGGTGATGGCGTGGAGCTTTTTCGCCAGCTTCTCTTCCAGCTTACTGTCCTGGGTGATGCACAGCAGGGTAGGGCCGGCACCGGACAGGCAAAAGGCGGCTCCGGTGGTGCGCACCAGCGCTTCGATTTTTTCGTAGTCGGGGATCAGCTTTTTCCGGTAGTTCTGGTGGAGCTTGTCCTGCATGGCGTTGCGCAGGAGCTTTTCGTCCCCCAGCTCCAGTGCTTTTAACACCAGGGCACCGTGGGAAATGTTGTAAATGGCATCGCCGCGGCTTACCTGCTCGGGCAGGACAGAACGGGCCAGGGTGGTGGGCAGGTCGAAATCCGGGATCAGGGCCAGGAATTCCCAGTCCGGGTGCAGGGGGAAGCTGACGGACACCGGCAGACCACCGTCCACCATGGAGGCGGTGAGGCCGCCATAGAAGGCAGGTGCCAGGTTATCCGGGTGGCCCTCCATGGCGTTGGTGATGTTTAAAAGGCCCTGGGTAGACAGTTTATTGCCCCGGAGGACGTTGGCACCCATGGCACCGGCCACCAGAAGGGCAGCGGAGGAACCTAAGCCCCGGCAGATGGGGATGTGGGCGTCAATGTGGATTTTCACGCCCCTCACTTCCTCGCTCATGGTGCTTAGGACGGCACAGTAGGAGGTATAGACCAGATTGTCCGGGCCGGTGAATTCTTCAGGGCAACCGGTGATCTCCAATCCTTCCTCCATTTCTTCGAAGGTTACGTCGGTATAAAGGCTCAATGCGCAGCCGAAGGCATCAAAGCCCGGGCCAAGATTGGCAGTGGTGGCAGGAACGCGGATGGTGACTCGTTTCATAGGTTTCTCCTGTTCGATGGTTGCACTGGCGCGGCAGCGCCAATGCCTTCCCCTCCGGGGAAGGTGGATTCAAAAGCGCCGTCAGGCGGTTTTGAAGACGGATGAGGGTCGCCCCGGAGGGGCGCACGGTGGCGTGTTTTTGTCGCTTCGCGACACCCTCATCCGTCACGCCTAACGGCGTGCCACCTTCCCCAGAGGGGAAGGCTTTTTTACAGACTCAGCACATATTCCAGCATCTTATCCTTTTCGATGACACCGGTGTGCTTTTCCTCTTTGCCTTCCAGCGTTGCCAGATTCCTGGGAACGGGCACGCCGGTGATCTGGGAGAGTCTGTTCATCTGCTCAAATTCGGTGCCGCTGATATCGCCGCCGATGGCGTTTAGGACGGCAACAGGGAACTTATAGGGAGAAGCAGTGGACAGAACCACCATAGCACGGTCGTCGCCGGTCTCAGCCACATAATCCTCGGCAGCAGCCCAGCCGGAGGCAGTGTGGGGATCGCACAGATAGCCGTAATCCTTGTAAACACGGCCCATGATCTCGTCAGCCCGGTCATCGTCGCAGTAATAGGCGGTGAACTCGCTCTGGATCTTTGCCAGCAGGTCAGCAGGGACGGTGTAGACGCCTTCCCTGTTCAGCTTGGTCATCAGCCCGGCAACCAATGCGGTATCGCCGGACAGCAGGTACAGCAGGCGCTCTAAGTTGGAGGACACCAGAATGTCCATGGAGGGAGAGGTGGTCTTCAGCAGGGGCCGCTTGCGGTCGTAGGTGCCGGTGCGGATGAAGTCAGTCAGAACGTTATTGGCGTTGGAAGCACAGATCAGCTTACCCACGGGCAGGCCCAAAAGCTTTGCCAGGTAGCCTGCCAGAATATCGCCAAAGTTGCCGGTGGGAACGGAGAAGTTCACCTCGTCCCCCGGCTGGATCTTACCGGCGTCCATCAGATCCCGGTAGGAGCGGAAGTAGTACATGATCTGGGGAGCCAGACGGCCGATGTTGATGGAGTTGGCGCTGGACAAGGCCACAGGCAGCTCCTTGTCACGGCAGGCGGCGAAGATGTTCTTCACGCCGGTCTGGGCATCGTCAAAGTTGCCGTACACGGCACAGACGGCTACGTTTTCACCCTCCTGGGTCACCATCTGGGCCCGCTGCACCTGGGATACACCGCCGTGAGGATAGAACACGCAGATTTTAATACCGGGCACATCGTGGAAGCCCTCCAGGGCGGCCTTGCCGGTGTCGCCGGAGGTGGCAGTGAGGATGAGAATGTCCTTTTCCTGGCCCTTCACATCCTTGGCGGCAGTCAGAAGCTGGGGCAGCATGGAAAGGGCCACATCTTTGAAAGCAGAGGTGGGGCCCCGGAACAGCTCCAGCACACCGAAATCACCCACGGGAACGGTGGGGGTCAGATGATCCGTCTCAAACTTGCCGGTGTAAGCGCGTTTTACCAGTTCGGGCATATTGGGGATGTCCGGCAGCAGGGCAGAGAGGATCATGGTGGACATATCCATGGAAGAACCGGAAAGGCAGGCTTTCCAGTCAAAGGCAGGCAGGTTTTCGGGCATATAGAGGCCGCCGTCGGGAGCCAGGCCTTCCAGAACGGCCTGGGCGGAATCGGCGCGGTAAGCTTTGCTGCGGGTGGAATGGTAAATCATGGTAAATTCTCCTTGATAACAAAGGTTATAGTTATGTTGCAGTGGCGCGGCAGCGCCCAAAGGCTCCCTCTGATGAGGGAGCTGTCACGCGAACAGCGTGACTGAGGGAGAGAACGGCGTCAGGGTTTTGCGCTTTAAGGAACAACACTGTAGCTGCAACCTTTTCTCTCCCTCAGTCGCCAGTGGCGACAGCTCCCTCATCAGAGGGAGCTTTTGGGGCGCTGCCGCGCCAGTGCGTATTTTGGATTCTGTTTGTGACTATTTACACAAAAAGCGGGCTGTTTCCCGGCAATCCTTGGCTTTTTATCTTAGTTGCAATTTTTGCAGGTCTATGATATACTGTTTTTCGTAAAAAAGCAAGTGTTTTCGTCGTGGACACATTTGATTTAAGCGAAGTTACCAAAAAACACAGAAAATTAACGGAGGATGTTATATGAAGATCGGATTATTAGGCTTCGGCGTGGTTGGCCGGGGCGTGTATGAGATCACGACTTCCCGAGATGATATGCAGGTGACTAAGGTCCTGTGCCTGGAGGACATCAATCTCCCCGATGCCGAATCCGTCAAGGATATCAGACTGATCGTGGAGGATCCCGAGATCGACACCGTGGTGGAGGCCATGGGCGGCCTGCACCCGGCTTATGAGTTTGTCCGCGCTGCCATTGAAAACGGCAAGAATGTGGTCACCTCCAACAAGGCCCTGGTCTGCACCTTCTACGATGCGCTGCTGCCTCTGGCCAAGGAGAAGGGCGTTGCGTTCCGTTCCACCGCTGCGGTGGGCGGCGGCATCGGCTGGCTTTCTGAGCTGGAGCGTGCCCGCCGGGTTCAGAAGATCAACGAAGTGGGCGGTATTATGAACGGTACCTGCAACTACATTCTTGACAACATGACCCGCTTTGGTTTAGACTATGCAGATGTGCTGAAGCAGGCCCAGAAGCTGGGTTATGCTGAGGCCAATCCCTCCACCGACGTGGACGGCATCGACACCTGGCATAAGGTGATTTTGTCCTCCAACATCGCTTTCGGCGTTACTGTGGATAAGAATACCGTTCCTGTGGCGGGCATCCGCAACATCCAGGCTCAGGACGTGGAGAATTTCAAGGCCCACGGTCTGGTGTGCAAGCTGATTTCCACCGGCAAGCGTACGGAGAACGGATACAGCATTTATGTCCAGCCTACCCTGGTTTCCGCCGGCGAGCTGGAGGCTGCCGTGCCCATGAACTACAACCTCATCACCTTCGTCGGTGAAACTTCCGACCGGATGAGCTTCTACGGTCAGGGCGCAGGCCGGTATCCCACTGCATATAATGTGGTGCAGGATCTGGTGGATGTCTTAAGCGGCAAGGGCTTCTACGCACCTTATGGTGAAGTGGTTGCCGCCGACAACAGCGTGGAGCTTACCTGGTACGTCCGGGGCAACTGGGAAGAGGAAGCTGCTGAAACCTGGGGCGAGGCCAAGATCGTCAAGGGTGTGTCCGTGACCAAGATGCACGCCTGGATCAAGGAAAACCCCGAGGCTTTTGTGGCGGCCATCCGCTAAAAATGTCATATGTATAACGTAGGGGCCGATGCCTACATCGGCCCTTCACGTAAGCGCAGCCTGAGATAAGGGCCGATGTGGGCATCGGCCCCTACGGGTACGTTTTTTTGAAATCGAGAGAGGTTTATAAAATGAAAGTAGTCAAATTTGGCGGCAGCTCCATGGCTGACGCCGGACAGTACCGCAAGGTTCGGGAGATCCTGATGGCCGATCGTGACCGGAAGGTCGTCATCGTCTCCGCAGCCGGCAAGCGGTTCAGCGGTGACCATAAGCTGACCGATTTGCTGTATCTGTGCCATTCCCATGTCAAGTACGGCGTGGATTGTTCTCAGATCTATGATATGATCGTAAACCGTTACCTGGAGATCCGGGATGAGCTGGGTCTGGATCTGCAGCTGGAGCCGGAATTCATCGAGCTGAAGAAGCGCATCGATGCCAAGGAAGTCAGCCGGGAAGAGCTGGTCAGCCGTGGCGAGTATTTCTCCGCCAAGCTGCTGGCAGCATACCTGGGCTTCCAGTTCGTGGACGCTGCCAACTGGATCAAGTTCAAGATGGACGGCACCGTGGATACCGAGGCTTCTTACGACGCCCTGCAGCACCAGGTGGTCATGGGCTACGGCGCTGTTATCCCCGGTTTCTATGGCACGATGCCTGACGGCACCATCCACACCTTCTCCCGGGGCGGCTCCGACATTACCGGTGCACTGGCAGCTGCTGCACTGAATGCCGATATCTATGAGAACTGGACCGATGTTTCCGGTATTCTTATGGCCGACCCCCGGATTGTGGATGATCCCCAGGCCATCCCCGAAGTCACCTATGACGAGCTGCGGGAACTGAGCTACTCCGGCGCCCAGGTGCTCCACGAGGATGCCATCTTCCCTGTCCGTGAGAAGAACATCCCCATCAATATCCGCAACACCAACGATCCTTCCGCACCCGGCACCATGATCCAGGAGTCCTTTGAGGAAGACCATGATCCCGACCGCTTCATTACCGGCATCACCGGCAAGAAGGATTTCTCCATCATCTCCCTCAGCAAGAGAGGCATGTCCAACCAGGTTGGTGTCCTGTACAAGGTTCTGAAGGTTCTGGTTCGCCACAATATCTCTGTGGACTACGTCCCCAACGGCATTGACAACGTCTCTGTGGTTCTGCCCACCAAGGCCATTGAGAAGGAGCTGTACACCATCATGGCGGAGATCAAGGAAGAGGCAGAAACGGATACCCTGGAAGTCCACCACAACATTGCCGTGGTCGCCGCCGTGGGCCGGAAGATGGCCTACCGTCCCGGTATCTCCGGTAAGATCTTCGCCGCACTGGGCGAAAGCGGCATCAATATCCGCATGATCAACCAGGGCCCCGATGAATTGAACATCATCTTCGGCGTGGACAACAAGGACTTCAAGGAAGCCATCCGGGTGCTGTACAACAGCTTCATTACAAAATAAACTGCTGTACTATATTGTAGGGGCGGGGCAGTGCCCCGCCCACAATGTAACGGCTACACAGGGCTTGAATGATATAAAGCTGAAACAATAGCGAAAGAATTGAACATAGTCATAGCGGTAAGATTGCGGGAGGGGCACTGCCCCTCCCCTACGAACCGTTTTTTTGGAGGTATGTAAAATGAAACTGTATACTGTTGCTGTCCTGGGCGCTACCGGCGCTGTGGGTCAGGAAATGATGAACATTCTGGAAGAACGCAATTTCCCCGTCGGCAAGCTGGTGCCTCTGGCATCTGCCCGCAGCGCAGGCAAGACCCTGAAATTCCTGGGCGAGGATGTGGTGATCCAGGAAGCCTGCGACACTGCTTTCGAGGGCGTGGATATCGTTCTGGGCGCTGCTGAGAATGACATTGCTGAGAAGTTTGCCCCCGCCATCGTCAAGGCCGGTGCAGTCTTTGTCGACAACTCCTCCGCTTTCCGCCTGAATCCTGATGTGCCTCTGGTGGTGCCTGAGGTTAACCCCGAGGATGCAAAGAACCACAAGGGCATCATCAGTAACCCCAACTGCTCCACCATCATCACTGTCACTGCCGTCAACGCTCTGAACAAGCTGTCTCCCATCAAGAGCATGGTGGCCTCCACTTACCAGGCTGTTTCCGGTGCCGGTGTTGCCGGCATGGCAGAGCTGGAGAACCAGATCAAGGCCCTGAGCAATGGCGAGCCCATTGATGTCAAGACCTTTGCTTACCAGATTGCCTACAACCTGATCCCCCAGATCGGCGGCGAGCAGATGGACGGCTACACCAGCGAGGAAATGAAGCTCCACTTCGAGGGCCGGAAGATCATGCACCTGCCCGAAATGAATGTTTCCTGCACCTGCGTCCGTGTGCCTGTTATGCGCAGCCATTCCATTTCCGTGAAGCTGCACTTTGACCGCCCTGTTTCTGTGGAGGAGGCAAGAGAAATTCTGAAGGACGCTCCCGGCGTGAAGCTGGTGGATGATCTGAAGAACAAGCAGTATCCCATGCCTCTGGATACCTCCGGACAGGATATTGTCTACGTTGGCCGTATCCGCCCCGACCTGACCGACGAGAACGGCCTGTGCCTGTGGTGCTGCGGCGACCAGGTCCGCAAGGGCGCTGCCACCAACTGCATCCAGATCGCAGAGCTGCTGATCGAGAAGTAACTACTATATTATTAAAAAGGAACAGCTTCGGCTGTTCCTTTTTTAGTTAGGTGCTGAGCCGGCTCTGAGATCCTGAAATCTAACTCTTATTCCCGAACTGGTATAAATCATGGAAGATATGGCAAAACTCTCCGCAAAGGGGGATTTGCCATGAAATTAAGGGAAGTTATGACCACGCCTGCTATCCGGATCCATCCGGAGGAGAACGTTTTGGTGGCGGCACGGACAATGGAGCATTATAACATCGGGGCAATGCCTGTCTGCGGCAGCGACGGGCGGCTGAAAGGGATGATCACTGACAGGGACATCGTCACCCGGTGCCTGGCGGCAGGGAAGTCTCCAACAAATACAACTGTGGCAGATGTGATGACGGCAAGCATTATTGCCGTACGCCCGGATATGGAAGCAGCGGACGCAGCGGCCATTATGGGAAATAAACAGATCAGAAGACTGCCTGTTATGGAAAATGGGCGGCTGTGCGGTATGGTAAGCCTGGGGGATCTGGCAGTAAAGGAAGAAAGCAACCAACAGGCAAGAGATGCACTGACACGAATCAGCAGCCATTTGTCCAGCCGTTAAAAGCAACAAAAAAAGATGTCAGTTTTTGTAAAAAAGTGCTTGACAAATTATGGGTGCTGTGGTAGTATATGCAAGTCGCCGCGAGGTGGCGGGAAATGAATCGAAGAGCTTCGAAAGTTGAGGAAAAAAGTACTTGACAAAACGAAGAACTTATGATACCATAGTCGAGTTGCTGATGAAGAGCGAAAGCTTGGAGGCGACAACAAATCACAAAAAAGTTTGAAAAAACTTGAAAAAAGTTCTTGACAAACGAAACAACTTGTGATAGAATACAGAGGTTCGCAGCGAGCGAAAGCGAAGCGAACGACCTCGGCACTGTACCTTGTAAATTGAATAACGTAAAGACAAACTATAACACCTTGGACAATTATAATGGATTGTTTAAGAATCGTGTATAAGACGAATTTAGAACAGCCAACGAAAATTCTTGAGTAATTGCTAGAAGCAAATTATT
>JAGBAI010000108.1 GCA_017939025.1 Oscillospiraceae bacterium | reverse complement strand
TCGGCGGCTCTGTTTGGCGCTTTTGGACTTGTCGTCCTTGCCTTGCGCCAGCAAGGCTGCGTCCTCCGCGGCCAAAATCCCTCAAACATACCTCGCCGAAATGTGCGAAGCAGTTTTGCCGGAGCGGATTTTCGTCCAGACAAGAAATTGGACGCAGGGAATACTCGGCGTATTGTCAAGGACAATTGCGATGTATGGGCGGAAATCCGCCCGTCAAAACCGATGCGGGTTCGACTCCCGTTGGACTAAACAAAAAGGGCAGGAAATCATTCCTGCCCTTTTAAATTGCAGTTTGTGCGGCCAGTGGCCGCTGACAATGGCGGGACTACAGCCCGGCAATCAGCCACGACCATTGGGTACCACCCAGGAGTCCTGGATGACAAACCAGTCGAAGTCACGCCATTGGGTGCGGGCCCTGCCCGCCAAACTACGATTTCACAATGAAAAAAGAAATCCCTTTGTAATCTTCCGGGATGTGTGATATAATTGCGTAAAAGGGGGTATAACCATGGGATATGGCAATACCGAAGTATTTCTGACCCGCGAAGAACGGGAAAGTCTGATCCAAAGCTATCTGGGAAAGACGGTGACCGTCACCATTGACCGACCCATCGGGTTTCACTATGTGACCAAGGGCATCCATCTGGATTATACCATCAATTACGGCTTCCTGCCCGGTGTTACCGGCGGCGATGGTGAAGAGCAGGATGTGTACGTTCTGGGTGTGGAACAGCCTCTGGAAACCTTCACCGGAAAAATCATCGCGGTTGTCCGCCGCGCAGATGACAATGAGGACAAATTTGTGGCAGCCCCCGAGGGAATGGCCTTTACCCGGCAGGAAGTGGAAGCGCAGATTCATTTTGTGGAACAGTATTTTGACAGCAGCGTGGAAACCATTTTTGACAAGCGGAAGATCTTCCTGCTGAGTTTTGACGATGGAACCGTCTGGGACGGGCGGTTGGTGAAGCTGCTGAATCAATACGGTATCAAAGGTACGTTTAATTTAAACTCCGGTCTGGAAGATTTTGTCTGGCACTTTGAGGATCGGTTCCCGGTCCGGCGGCAGGTGCTTGCAGAAATTGGGAGCCTGTATGAAGGTCACGAGATTGCCAGCCACAGCCTCCACCATCACCGGCTGGATTCCTTAACACCACCTCAGCTGCGGCGGGAAGTGGAAGAGGATGCGGCCCGGCTGAAAGAGGTGTTTGGGCTGGAAGAAATCGGCTTTGGTGTCCCCTTTACCGTCTGTTCTGAACGGGAAGTGAAGATTCTGAAAAAGCTGGTGCGCTACATCCGCCTTTCGGAATTTTCCGACAGCTACGCCCTTCCAATGGACGAATTCCACATCCCCATCCATGGCCTTTACAATGACCTGGATATCCGGGAAAAGCTGGCCCGGTTTGCGGAAAACAAAGAGGAGGTTTCCCTCTTCGTTATGGCAGGCCATTCCTATGAGCTGGAAGCTCTGGGACATTGGGGATATATGGAAGAACTTCTGAAGCTGGTCAAAGACTACGGCTTTGAAACCATGACCACCATGGAATTTGTAAATACATATTACAGGAGGTAATATTTATGTACAATAAACTGTTAACCCGCCGTTCTGTCCGGAAGTATTCTGAACAGCAGGTTTCCGACGAGCTGCTGGACAAGGTTCTGGCTGCCGGACTGTGGGCACCCACCGCCAAGAACAACCAGACCCCTGTCATGGTGGCTGTCCGGGACAAGGAGCCCCGGGATCTGCTGTCTAAGATTAATGCAGAGATCATGGGTGTGGAGACGGATCCCTTCTATGGTGCACCCTGCGTCATCGTAGTGCTGGCAGACCCTGCACTGGGCACCTGGATCGATGACGGTTCTCTGGTCATGGGCAATCTTCTGAATGCTGCCCATGCTCTGGATCTGGGCAGCTGCTGGATCAACCGGGCCCGGGAGACTTTTGACCGCCCCGAGGGCAAGGAACTGCTGAAAAAGTGGGGCCTGCCTGAAAGCTACCGGGGCATCGGCAACTGCATCCTGGGCTATGCTGAGGAAGATCCCGCACCTAAGGAAAGACGGGAAGGCCGTATCCTGAAAGTATAAGAAATAAAAAACCGTAGGGCGGGAATACATTCCCGCCGGGAACCATCGACATTTGAGCGTTATAACAGAATGCTCAATGGAGGTAACTGCCCGGCGGGGATATATCCCCGCCCTACGTTATTCATTGCTCGTTAGCCAACTCCAGAACCCGGCGGCGATGTCCGGCGGGTAATAGTAGGTGAACAGGCCTTCGTTGATGCCGATATCAGTTCCCTCGCTGATAAGAAAGCACCCTTTGACCGTTTCTTCGCTTTCTGTCATCGGAGGCAGCCAGAAGGCCACCATTTCAATGTCCAGCGTGGTCTTTCCGTTGGGCTCCACCCATTTCAGAGGCGTGTCTTTATACAGAAAGCACACAAAGGTATCACCGCTTTCTGCATAGGTTCGGTTGGAGGTGGTTTTTAACTGCGCAGGAGATTCTGCCAGAAACAGAGCATCATCCGCAGCGGTTTCCGGCGTTTCGGCAGCGGTTTTCCACCAGTTGGGCCGCAGAGCGTCCCAGATTTTGGCATACTCCTCTGTCTCCGGGTCGTAGCTCGTATAGATGTTATTTGTACGAATCTCGATCTGGCTGGGGGTGGGCAGCTCTTTCTGGGTAAAATCTTCGTTGCCGCCTTTTTCCTGACGGCATCCGCACAGAAGCAGGGCAATCAGGGCAAAAACAAGAAACAGTCGTTTTTTCATTGGAAATCCTCCTTTATTGCAGCGGGATCTGGCTGAATGTTACGGTCACCGCATACACATGGTCATAATTGCCTTCTGCGTACTTGAGGGGCTGATGAAAATAGGTGGGGTCGTAGGAATAGATCTGGTTTCCTTTGGCATAGACCTGAATGGCCAGGGGAATCTCCTGTTCATAGACGATGGGTGTCCGCTGGGACAGCAGAGAGGTGGCAATGTGCATGCCGCTGGTATCCAGTTCTGCATCCCGGGTCAGACCGGTGGAGCCGCTGCGGTGTTCGCTCTGGACAGCGATCCGAAGACCTTCCGCAATGTTGTCAAAATCCAGTGCAATGCGGCCTGTGGGGTCAGTGTGACTGGCACCGCCGCCTCCGTAGAACATTTCCCATTTGCCGTCAATCAGTTCATAGGCATTTACTTCCATCCGCCGGATGGTATCATCTGCCTGAAAATCGAAGATCCGCTGATCCAAATTGGCACCCAACAGATTTGCGATATCCTTCTCCTGCTGGGTCAATTGGGCCGGCGCGATATACATTTCTTTCTCCTGCACACAGCCGCACAGCGCGATAAACAGGATCAGTAAAAGGGGAAGGGTTCTTTTCATAACATTCTCTCCCTAAATAAAGAATTCTGCAACGGATATGCGCATGTCCGAGGGATTCCACCAGATCAGCAGCTGACTGTTGTCCTTCTGGACGGCGTAATAAACCTGACAGCTTTCGTAATCCGGCCGCCAGTCGGCAGGGACAGAAATTTCATCCAGCCAGCTTTCACAGGCATCGGCATAGGATTCGGAGAAAACGGTTGTTCCGGTGTCCCGTGACCAGGGAAGCATGGCGGCGACGGCATTTTCCTGCCCGTAGTGATAGACATGATACCGCCAGCCGTCACCATGGGGGCTGGGGCCGGAATCGGTTTGATATGCAAGAACCCATCCGGCGTTTTCCGGGAAAGAGAGTTCCCAGTTGGCCTCTATGACAGAAAGATAATCCGAACTGCCCGGAAACAGGAGCAGCGCAAGGAGCAGAAGGGGGATCAGGGGAAATATCCATTTTCGCTTCATAACCAGCTCTCCTTTTGATGATAGGATACCACAAAGGAATGGGAAAATATAGGGCAAAAATGTAAATTCGTAGGGGGCGATGCTTGCATCGCCCCTGGGGTAAAACACTGCAATAATAGATTCTTTCGCCGAATTCGCAACCTTCTGCAAAGGGCCGATGTGCCTCAATCGGCCCCTACGGGCAGGTTTTTCGACACGCTGAGGAGCCGGTCAATAGACCGGCTCCTTTTGCCTTTTGGGAATTATTCGTCCTCGCCCCACATCCGGGCGCATTTGACAGCTTTGTGCCAGCCCTTGAGCTTGGCGGCGCGGTCAGTTTCTTCCATTTCGGATTTAAAGACTCTGTTGATGGCCCAGTTGTCCCGGATATCATCCAGGCTCTCCCAGTAACCAACAGCCAGACCGGCCAGATACGCAGCACCCAGAGCGGTGGTCTCAATGCACTGAGGACGGTGGACTTCGCAATCCAGAATGTCTGACTGGAATTGCATCAGGAAGTTGTTGGCACAGGCACCGCCGTCCACCTTCAGGGCGGTGATGGGAATACCTGAATCCTGTTCCATGGCCTTGCAGATATCATTGGTCTGATAGGCCAGAGATTCCAGCGTAGCCCGCACCAGATGGGCCCGGGCGAAACCACGGGTGACACCTACGATGCAGCCACGGGCGTGCTGATCCCAGTAGGGAGCACCCAAACCTGTGAAGGCGGGCACAACGTAAGCACCGGCGGTGTCTTTGACGGAGGTGGCATACTGATAGCTTTCCTTGGCGGAAGTCAGCACGTCGATCTGATCCCGCAGCCACTGGATGGCAGCGCCGGCTACGAAAATGGAGCCTTCCAGAGCGTACTTGACCTTATGGGGCAGGCCAACACCGATGGTAGTGACCAGGCCATTCTTGCTTTCCACGGGAGTGTCGCCAGTGTTCATCAGCAGGAAGCAGCCGGTGCCATAGGTGTTCTTCATGTCGCCCGCATCGAAGCAGCACTGTCCGAACATGGCGCACTGCTGGTCGCCGGCAGCACCGGCAATGGGAATTTCGCCGCCCAGCAGCTCATACTCGGTGTGACCGTAGACGTAAGTGGAGGGCTTGACCTCCGGCAGAATGGCCTTGGGAATGTCCAGCAGTTCCAGCAACTCTTCATCCCAGCACAGGTCGTAGATGTTGTAGATCATGGTACGGCTGGCGTTGGTCTGGTCGGTGACATGAACCTTGCCGCCGGTGAGGTTCCAGATGAGCCAGGTATCGATGGTACCGAAGAGCAGCTCGCCCTTCTCAGCCCGCTCCCGGGCACCTTCCACATTGTCCAGAATCCACTTGATTTTGGAGCCGGAGAAGTAGGCATCGGGCACCAGACCGGTTTTATGGCGAATCATGTCGGAATAGCCCTTTGCCACTAAATCATCGATGATGCCGGCAGTACGGCGGCACTGCCAGACGATGGCATTGCAGACGGGCATGCCCGTTTCCTTATCCCAGATAACGGTGGTTTCCCGCTGGTTGGTGATGCCGATGGCGGCGATGTCCTCGGCTTCAACACCCAGCTTTTCCATGGCGTTCTTGGTGACTTCCAGCGTGGTGCGCCAAATTTCCAGAGCGTCGTGCTCAACCCAGCCGGGCTGGGGGAAGATCTGATGGAACTCACGCTGAGCGGTGGAGCAGATATTGCCCGCGTGGTCGAAAAGGATGCAGCGGGAGCTGGTGGTACCCTGATCCAGGGACATGATGTACGGCATATGTATCTCTCCTTACCTTATGACAATGAAATCGTAGGGGGCGATGCCCACATCGCCCCTTTGAATATGTACAGACATTAGGTAAGGGCCGATGTGGGCATCGGCCCTTACGGGGATGCGGGATCAGATTCTGGCAACGCCAGACTTTCTTGCAGCCTCGGCAACGGCCTTGGCCACGGCGGGGCCGACTCTGGGATCGAAGGCGGCGGGGATGATGTACTCCTCGTTCAGCTCATCGTCAGAGATCAGGTCTGCCAGAGCCTGGGCGGCGGCCATCTTCATCTCTTCGTTGATGTCGGAAGCCCGAACATCAAAGGTACCACGGAAAATGCCTGGGAAGGCCAGAACGTTGTTGATCTGGTTGGGGAAGTCAGAGCGGCCGGTGGAGATGACTCTTGCGCCGCCTGCCTTGGCCTCGTCGGGGTAAATTTCGGGAGTGGGGTTGGCGCAGGCGAAGATGATGGCATCCTTAGCCATGGTGGCGACCATTTCCTTGGTGACCATGCCGGGGGCGGAAACGCCGATGAATACGTCAGCGCCCACCAGAACGTCAGCCAGCTTACCAGCCTTCTTCTCCAGGTTGGTGACCTGAGCCATTTCTTCCTTGATCCAGTTCAGACCTTCACGACCGGCATAGATGGCGCCCTTCCGGTCACACATGGTGATGTTCTTGTAACCGGCGGACAGCAGCAGCTTGACAATGGCGATGGCGGCAGCGCCGGCACCGGAGGTGACGATCTTGACATCCTCCTTCTTCTTGCCGACCACTTTCAGGGCATTCTGCAGACCTGCCAGGGTGATAACGGCGGTGCCGTGCTGGTCATCGTGGAAGATGGGAATGTCGCACTTTTCCTTCAGCTTCCGCTCGATCTCAAAGCAGCGGGGAGCGGAGATATCCTCCAGGTTGATGCCTCCGAAGGAGCCGGACATCAGGTAAACGGCGTTGACGAACTCGTCCACATCCTTGGACTTGACGCACAGGGGGAAAGCATCCACGTCAGCAAAGGCCTTGAACAGGGCGCACTTGCCTTCCATAACGGGCATACCGGCCTCGGGGCCGATGTCGCCCAGACCCAGAACGGCAGTGCCGTCGGTGATGACAGCACACAGGTTGTGGCGGCGGGTTAGCTCGTAGGACTTGTTCACATCCTTCTGGATCTCCAGACAGGGCTGTGCAACGCCGGGGGTATAAGCCAGGGACAGGTCATCCTTGGTCTTGCAGGGAACAGTGCACACGACTTCGATCTTGCCGCCCCACTCACCGTGGAGGCGCAGGGATTCTTTTGCGTAATCCATAATTCTTTCTCCCATCAATAAATATTGGTATTGTAGGGGAGGGTCTTGACCCTCCCGCTATGTTAAGAAATGCTGTGTTGTATAATTTATGCTAAAACGTAACCTCTCGGATCATATGCTTCTGCGTATTATTCGTGAGGTTGCGGGAGGGTCAAGACCCTCCCCTACAGGGTGTATACGCAGCGAATTACTTTTCAAAGGGGAACTTATAATCCAGGCCGCACTCGTTGCGCAGCTGGATGAATTCGCGCTGGATGGTCTCGCCCACGGGAACGCCCAGATCCTTGCGCTCCTGCCAGGACAGCCATTCCTTTTCGCCTGCGGTGTAGATCCGATCCTGGCCGGGTGCCTTGGTGGAGCCGCGAAGAGACCGGAGAATGTCACCGGTGGTATGCTGGAAGGTGTCCAGACCCATGAAGAACTCGGGATTGATCACGAAGAAGAAGTGGCCTAAGCGGTAGAAAGCGTTGTTGCCGTTGGCATCCTTGCCGCTGAGGGCACGGGTGTGGGGGCCGCCTGCCAGTGCGGCAGACAGGATCTCCACGATGGTGGTGAATCCGTAGCCCTTGTAGCCGCCGGTTTCTTCGCCCAGACCGCCGATGGGCAGCAGAGCGCAGTTGCCCTTACGCATTTCCTTCAGAATCTCACCGGAATCGGTCATGGTATCGCCGTCCTTGGTGACCACCAGACCTGCGGGGGTTTCCTTGCCGGAGCGCTCATAGAACTCGATCTTGCCGTTCTGCACGATGGAGGTGGCGCAGTCGAAGTTGAAGGGGAATTCCTCATCGGTGGGGATGGTGAAGGTAAAGGGGTTGGTGCCCATCATAGGCTCCACGCCGAAGGTAGGGGCCACGGAGGGGCGGGCATTGGTGCCGGAAATGCCAATCATGCCGGCCTTCTCAGCCATGGTAGTCCAGTAACCGGCGATGCCGTAGTGGGTGGAATTGTAGATGGTGCCGCCAGCCATGCCGTAAACCTTGGCCTTCTCAATGAGCTTTTCCATCATCTTGTAGGAGGCCACCATACCCATACCATTGTGGGCATCCATGACCACGGTGGTGGGAGTCTCTTTGACGATCTCACACTCAGTCACGGGCAGCAGGGTGCCGTTCTTGATGCGGTCCAGATAGATGGGCTTAAAGCGGTTGCAGCCGTGGGATTCGATGCCCCGGCGGTCAGATTCCAGCAGAACATCGGCACAGATCTTTGCGTCCTCCTCGGGAACGCCGTAGGCTTTGAACACATCGACCATAAAGTCGTTGATCAAATCCCACGCTACATAGGGTCTGGTTTCCATAGTGAATTACCTCCAAAAATATATTTCCAATTCATGATCTTGCGAAAAAACAAGGGAACGGTATACAAAAGTCATACCTCCACACTTAAAAACACTATATCAAATCCATCCTGTGATGTCAAGCTATATCCACAAGAAGAAGGGAGAGAAAGAATCATGAATTGTAAATGTTGCATAAATGCCGAAAAGAAAACCCCCGGTTCGTTTTGGAACCGGGGGATGGATATGCTTCGTTTTCCATGGGCTTCATGACCCTCCATAACCCTGCATAGGTTACCCCATCTGCATGGTGAATACCAAAGCAATTATGGAATTGGTAAAGGCGCATGGTGTTTCGCTACAGGGAAGCAGCAGGGGGAAACAATACCAGGAACCGATGGCTTTTCAGTATCTCAATTTCCAAAAGCATCCAGCGCCAGCTTGAATGCGCCATAGGCACCGGCATCGTTTCCAAGGGTTGCCAGAAGGATCTTCGTATCGCGGCAGGCATGGAAGGCATACTTCTCGTAATATTTCCGGGCACCATCCACCAGAGACTGTCCCGTTTTGCTGACACCGCCGCCCAGAACAATTGCTTCCGGGTCAACGGTGCAGCTGATATTGGCCAGGAACTGGCCCAGAAGGTCGTAGTACCGGTCCAGAATTTTCAGTGCCGCCGGATCACCGGCACCTCCTGCATCGAACAGATCCTTGCAGCGCAGATCCTCCAGTTCCCGCAGGGGAGTTGCCTCATCATGGGATGCCAGATAACGCTTTGTCAGACGGACGGAGCCGTTGGCAGAGCAATACTGCTCAGCACAGCCGAATTTACCACAGCCACAGGGTTCTGTTTCTTCCGGGTTCAGAACCATATGTCCGATTTCGCCGCCTGCACCATGGGTACCGGCAATGATTCTGCCTCCCAGTACGACACCACCGCCGATGCCTGTTCCCAGGGTGGCCATGACCATATTCTTGCAGCCATTTCCACTGCCCTTCCAGCATTCTCCCAAGGCAGCCACATTGGCATCATTGCCGCCCTTGACAGGGAATCCAGTCAGTGCGGAAAGCTCGCTGTGAAGATCCTTCACACCCCAGCCAAGGTTTACACATTTATTGACGACGCCGTCCTCGCTGACCGGGCCGGGAACGCCGATACCGACGCCGATGATGTCTGTATGGGCAATATACTTCTCTTTCAGATATGTTTTTATGGACGCGGCAATGTCCGGCAGGACATGTTCGCCGTTATTTTCCGTATTGGTGGGGATCTCCCATTTGTCCAGCATCAAGCCTGTTTCGTCAAAGAAAGCAAGCTTTACCGTGGTTCCGCCTACATCGATACCAAAGCCATATCGCATAAGATGATCTCCTTTTGTTGTTTCAATTTGGGTACCTCTGAAACACGGTAAAAACAAGAATGGCAGGAAGGAAGTCAACAGGAATCAGGAGGAAGATTTGTTTCAGAGGTACCCTTTATATCAACACTCCAGCATTTCCAGAGTGCAGGTCGCCGCAATGGACTTGCGGATGGCTGCCCGGAGGGGCAGCACGGCATTGGGGGTGACAGACAGTTCGTCAATGCCCAGCGCCAGGAAGGTAGGCAGCAGGCTCAGGTCTGCACCCAGTTCGCCGCAGATGCCGATCCAGATACCGGCATTGTGGGCAGCATCTGCTGCCATTTTCAGTGCCCGCAGAACAGCGGGATGGTGGGGATCATAGAATTTACCCAGATCATTTGCCTGGCGGTCGCAGGCCAGAGTATACTGGGTCAGATCGTTGGTGCCCACAGAAAAGAAATCCACATATTTTGCCAGTTCATCTGCAATAAAGATGGAGGCCGGGGTTTCGATCATCACACCGATTTCTGTTTCCGGGTCGAAGGGAATTCCCTCGGCGGTCAGTTCCTTCATCACGCTCTGGCAGGCACGTTTACATTCCTTCACCTCCCAGACGGAGGTAATCATGGGGAACATAATGGCAACCTTGCCATAGGCGGAAGCCCGGTACAGGGCCCGCAGCTGGGGTCTGAACACCTCCGGACGGTTCAGGCAGATCCGGATGGCCCGGACACCCAGGGCAGGATTTTCTTCCTTCTTCATATCGAAGTAATCCACCTGCTTGTCTGCGCCGATGTCCAGAGTGCGGATAATGACCCGCTTACCGCCCATGGCGGAGGCAACTGCCTTATAAGCCTGAAACTGTTCTTCCTCGGTGGGATAATCATTGGCTGCCAGATACAGGAATTCACTGCGGAACAGGCCGATGCCCTGACCGTCATTGTTCAGGACAGCGGCCACATCCTCCGGAGAACCGATGTTACAGTAAACATTGACCTTTTTGCCATCCAGGGTCACATTTTCCTGACCCTTCATAGCGGCGAGCATCTCTTTCGTTTCCTGCTGTTTGCTGTACTTATCCCGGATCTGGGCATGGGTCAGTTCATCCGGATCCAGGATCACACTGCCAGTTTCACCGTCCACATAGGCAATGCGCCCGGCATATTCCTCTTTTAATGATTCACCCAAGCCGCAGATGGCAGGAATCCCCATGGTACGAGCCAGAATAGCGGTGTGAGAATTGGAGGAACCTTCCCGTGTGACAAAGCCAAGGATCTTGGACTTATCCAACTGGATGGTCTCGGAAGGTGCCAGATCATCAGCGGCAAGAATAACAGGTTCTTCCTAATCAATACCACCCTCAACTACGCCCATCAGATTGTTGAGAATGCGCTGGGAAACGTCCCGGATGTCCGCAGCCCGGGCTTGCATATAAGCGTCGTCCATGGCGGCGAACATGGCGGAAAACTGCTCTCCGGCCATCTGAACCGCATATTCCGCATTGCAGCACTCCTCTTCCAGACAGGAGATCATACATTCGACGTAATCTTCATCTTCCACGAACATGGCATGGGTGTCAAAAAGAATGGCAATTTCCTCGCCGGCATCTTCTCTTGCTTTTTCAGCCAAAGCGGTCAGCTGCTGTACAGATTTTTCCTGGGCCTGGGCAAGCCGCTGTTTCTCTGCATCTATATCCGCAACCTGCCGCATCACTGCAGCAGTGTCCGGACGCTGGAAGAAATACAGCTTGCCTTTGATTACACCCTTGGACACACCTTTTCCCTGCATCAAAATCATGCTGCATTCTCCTTTTACAGCATATCCTCGAAGTACTGGTACAGCACATCGATCAGTTCCACTTCGGAAGGGCCATCTACGGTAACTGTTACCACATCCCCCTTACGGATGCCCATGGTGGCGACCTTCATAGGGCGGGAAATATTGGCACTGCGGGTGCCCATTTCCACAATAGCGGTGGTATCCGGATACACCCGGGCCAGTTCTGCCAGACGTCCGGCAGGGCCAAAGTGCATGGCAAAATCTGCCCGGATCGCATAAGTAAATTTTTGCATGATGGGGCCCTCCGTTACAGGTTATTATTTACAAACCGGGACATGGCGATGATGGCGGCATCTTCATTGGTACCCTCGGCAGTAATGGTGATCTCAGCGCCCTCCTTGGCACCCAGGCTCATAAGCTTCATCAGAGAAGTGGCTTTTGCCTCCTTACCGTTGTAAGAAAAAACGATATTGGTGTCGGCATATTCTTTTGCCAGCTTTGCGATGAGGCCGGCGGGACGGGCATGGATGCCCAGGGGATCTTTCACGGTATGTACATAAAACTTCATATTCTGTTTCCTCCGATATGTGGTTTCTTAAGTTTTGTGATAATTGTTCCAGTTCATGCGGCCGTAGCGCATCGTCAGCTCCAGCACTTCTTTGCCCAGCAACTGGCTCAGCTGGGGCTTTACCGCCCGCCAGCGCCAGTTGCAGCCGATGGTAGAGGGCTTGTTGGTACGGCAGCTGTTATCCAGTCCCAGATAGTCCTGAATGGGGATGATGCACCACTTGGCAACGCTGCTCAGGGCCAGGGCGATGAAGGGCTTGTGGATCTCTTCTTCAGGGGTATAGTAGTCGCAGAGATAGTGTCTTGCCAAAGCCCGGTCCTCCGCCGCCACATCCTCAAACCAGCCAACCACCGTCTCATTGTCGTGGGTGCCGGTATAGACTACCGCGTTTTCTGTATAATTGTGGGGGAGGTAATCGTTGGCAGAGCCGGAATCCCGGGAATCGAAGGCAAATTCCAGTACCTTCATACCGGGAAATCCACTTTCCCGTACCAGTTGGCGGACAGAGTCTGTTAC
The DNA here is from genome assembly GCA_017939025.1 of Oscillospiraceae bacterium. Next base: position 6,759 of record JAGBAI010000108.1, on the reverse strand, counting down.
ATAACCCAGATCTTCCGCGATCACCTCATGCCATCCCAGGTTCCACTCAGCACAGCGAAAGAGGTCGATACCGGGGCCTTTTTCCCAGTGGCCATTTTTCGCGGTGGTATCCCCGTAGGGAATGGAATAGTATTCGTCAAAGCCCCGGAAATGGTCGATGCGGGTCACATCATAGAGCCGGAATACATACCACAGTCTGCTCATCCACCATTGGTAGCCGGTCTGCTTATGGTAGTCCCACCGGTACAGGGGATTTCCCCAAAGCTGACCTGTTGCGGAAAAACCATCGGGAGGGCAGCCTGCCACGGCAGTGGGAACATTGTTTTCGTCCAGCTGGAACAGCTCCGGATGGGCCCAGGTGTCCGCGGAGTCCATGGCAACGTAGATGGGAATGTCACCGATGATCTGGATGTGGTTTTCGTTGGCGTAATTTTTCAGCCGCCAGTACTGCTTAAAGAACCAGTATTGCAGGAACATCTGGAATTCGATGTCAAAATACAGCTCCCGGCGGTAGTAGTCCATGGAATAGCCCCAGCGCAGGCGGATATCCTGGGGCCATTCATTCCAGCACTGGCCGTTAAAGAAGTTCTTCAGCGCCATAAACAGGGCGTAGTCATCCAGCCACCAGCGGTTTTCTTCCACAAATCGCTGGTAATCGGGATTTTTACTGATGTTGCTGCGCTCATAGGCCATGGTCAGAAGGATGTAGCGGTTCTGGTATTGATCTTCATAATCAATATCGTCCTCTGAATCTCCGAAATCCATGCTGTCGCACTCTTCCCGGGTCAGCAGCCCTTCCTCAATCAGTTCTTCCAGATCGATGAAATAGGGGTTGCCTGCAAAGGTGGAGAAGGACTGGTAGGGGGAATCACCATAGGAGGTGGGGTGGATCGGCAGGATCTGCCAATAGGTCTGACCTGCCTCTTTCAGCCAGTCAACAAACGCATATGCTTCTTTGGAAAAACAGCCGATGCCGTATTTGCCCGGCAGGCTGGTGATGGGCATTAAAATGCCTGCTGCTCTGCTCATAATGTTACTCCTTTACTTCAATCAGAACACCGAAGTGATCCGAGACCACCGGTTCTTTCGTTCCATTAAATACCACACGGGAGGAAAGGATATCTTTCTGCTTGCTGCACCAGATATAATCCAGACGCATGCCGTCCACTTTTTTACCATCCAGCTTTTCGCGCCATCCGTCAATGACGCCGGGCACTGTAATACCGGAATCTTTAGAATGGGCACTCTGGAAGGTGTCGAACCAGCCGCAGGCAGCGATATGTTCATAGCTTTGTCCTGGGATCCCGTCCGGTGCATTGAAATCTCCCAGAAGCCATACATTTCCACACATTCGTTTTCCGGCAATACAGGAATTCAATACCTTCCACTGGTTCAGAAAACGCTCGGAAGCATCATCCCACCAGCCCATGTGCAGGCTGTAGAACCAGTCATCCAATCCCTCCACCTGAACACCCAGGACAGCCCGGGTGCGCCAGTTGTGGTAGTCGTTGACTTTGCTGATGGGAAATTTATCCACGCAGCGGATCTTCCGCCCCAGGCTCAGAATGGCAACGCCCTCGTCATATTTATCATATCCCAGCTTAATGGGAAGCCACACCCAATAGCACGCGATACCGGCACGCCACAGAAGGCTTGCTACAACTGCTGCATGATTGTCCTTCCGGATTTTCATACAGCCGGGAATGGGATACTGGCCTTCCAGCATTTCCACATCCATCAGTTCCGCGTCCGCAGTCTGGTTGACCTCCTGCATGGCGATGATGTCGGGTTTTTCTTTCAGGATTCCATCCACGAACTGCCTGAGCTTTTCGGGATAGTTTTCTTCCTGGAGCGAATGTGTGTTCAGCGTCAGGAGTTTCATATTCCCATTCCTCCCTTTCCTAGATTTACAGAATGTCGTTGATATCGGATTTCAGCACGTCAGCCTTGGGGCCGTAAACAGCCTGGATGCCGTTGTCCTTTTTGATCAGGCCCAGTGCGCCCTCAGCCTTCCAGGCAGCTGCATCGGCCACCTTATCCAGATCCTTGACGGTCACCCGGAGCCGGGTCATGCAGGCATCCACCAGAATGATATTTTCCCGTCCGCCCAGCAGGGCAATGATCCGCTGGGCCTGGGTGTTGCCGGAAGCCTTGCTTTCACCGGCATCAGCTTCTTCGCCTTCACCTTCGTCGGTGTAATTGCCCAGACGGCCGGGAGTGGCATACTGGAATTTTTTAATCATGAAATAGGCCACAACATATCCGATGACCAGGAATGCCACACAGCAGAAGATGAAGTTTATAATATCGCTGCCCAGGCCTGCTTTCAGAGACATGGGAACCCGGGTTGCAAATTCCAGATTGCCGAAGGAGTGCAGCCGCAGATCCATGACACCTGCCATGGCGAAGGCACAGCCCTGGAGCACAGCGTAGACAATGTACAGAGGCAGGGCACAGAACATGAACATGAACTCCAGAGGCTCGGTAACACCGGTCAGGAACACGGCAAGAACTGTGGAGATGAACATGGAGCGGTAATTCTTTTTCTTGTCCGCATCCACATGGCGGTACATGGCCAGGGCAATGCCGGTGAGCAGGCCGGTGGCACCGATCATCTGACCGACCTTGAACCGGGCGGGGATGACAGTGGCGAGCAGGTTTTCATAAGCAGCCATATCGCCTGCGTCCTTGAAGTTGATCAGGTCGGTGACCCATGCCAGCCACAGGGGATCCTGTCCGTAGACCATGGAGCCTGCGTTAATGCCGGTCTGGATCATGTATTCACCGCCGAAGGAGGTGTAATTCATGGGGATGGTAAGCATATGGTGCAGGCCGAAGGGCAGCAGCAGACGCTCCAGAGTACCGTAAATGAAGGGGGCCAGAATGGGGGAAGTCTCGGAGGAGTTTGCGATCCAGACACCGAAGGCATTGATGCCGGTCTGAACCACAGGCCACACCAGAGCCATTACCAGAGAAACGATGGTGGAGTAGAAGATCACCGCCAGAGGCACGAACCGCTTGCCGTTAAAGAAGGCCAGAGCATCGGGGAGAGAGCGGAAGTTATAATACTTATTGTAGACCATGCCGCCTACAAAACCCGCGATGATGCCCACGAAAACACCCATATTCAGAGCGGGAGAACCCAGGATGTTGGTAAAGTAGTTTTCCACCAGCATGGGCTGACCAAAGAAGGAATTGACGGTGGCACCGGCAGTGGTCAGCATATCTGTGGTCACGCCGAAGACCGCACCGGTGATCCGGTTGATCAGAATAAAGGAGATCACCGCGGCAAAGGCACCGCCGGAGCGTTCCTTTGCCCAGGAGCCGCCGATGGCAGCCGCAAACAGGATGTGCAGGTTGGTGATGATGGCCCAGCCGATGTTTTCCATGGTAGAGCCGACGGTAATGACCAGACCCAGATCCGCCATCTGCAGCAGCTTGCCCAGACTCAGCATGATACCGGCTGCGGGCATAACAGCGATAACGGTCATCAGAACTTTGCCCAGCTTCTGGAGGAAGTCGAAATCGATGCCCTTCTTCTTCGGTTCTTCTTCCGCAGGCTCCACAGCAGCCTCCGCTGCACTTTCTTCTCCCAGCGTGATCACGGGATTCTTGCCTGCCTGGACATTGCCGGTTATGGTGTTCATGGGAGCATCCTCGGCACCTTCGCAAACAAGAACCGGTGTAATGGTAGGTACGCCCCTGCTTTCCAGCAGCTTCAGATCAATTTCCGCAACCAGCTGGCCTGCCGTGACCTTGTCACCTTCTTTGACGTGAGGCGTGAAGCCTTCACCTTTCAGCTTGACACTGTCCAGTCCCACATGAACCAGGATCTCCAGCCCATCTTCGGAAGTAAAGCCGTAGGCATGGAGGGTTTCGGCGATGGAGGCGACTTCGCCATCTACAGGTGCGTAGAGCTTGCCGTCGGTGGGGAGGATCGCGATGCCGTCGCCCAGGATCTTCTGAGAAAATACATCGTCGGGAACCTGTTCCAGCGGAACAGCCTGACCGCTGAGCGGTGCCAGAATGGACATCAGTCCGGTTTTTGCGTTGCTGCTCATTGTATAACCCCTTTGCATTTATTTGCAGAAAACTCTGCTTTGTTTCTGCAAATATATTACACTTAAGTTGCGCAGAATTCAAGTGTTATTTGCATAATTCGTGCAAATTCGTGCAAGTGCACAAAATTGGGGCCGCTTCCTCTACAAATTCGCTAATTTTTTAGATTCTCTCAGAATATGTCAAATATAATTTGACTTTCTGTTGTTTTTTATATAAAATGAGATTTGAAATTCAGAAAACAATTAATGCAACTTAATGCAACAAAGGACGAACAACTATGCCAATCACGATCAAAGACGTTGCCAAGCGGGCCGGAGTCTCCCCATCCACAGTATCCCGCGTGTGCAACAACCATGCAGCCATCAGCAAGGAAACCAAGGAACGGGTACAGAAGGCCATCAATGAACTGGGCTATGAGCCTGCTTTGAGCCAGGACAGCTTTCCGGCGCAGGTCATCCGGAACATTGGCATCATCCTGCCACCCTCTGATCGGGAGACCTACGAAAATTCCTTCTATTTGAAGGCGATCCGCGGCATCAGCCAGATCTGCAACCAGCGCCATGTGGCAACCATGATCATTACCGGGCTGGATTACGAAGAGGTTCTCTCCTCGGTACAGGATCTTCACCAAAGCGACAGCGTGGACGGCTTCATCATTCTCTATTCCCGGAAAAATGATATTGTCATCGACTACCTGTGTGAACATGGACTGCTGTATGTGATCGTCGGAAAGCCCGGTGAGCTGGCGTACCAGACGGTTTGTATCGACAATGACAATCTGCAGGCCAGTCAGGAGGCTACGGATTACCTGTATCATCTGGGACACCGGCGAATCGCTTATCTTGGCAGTAAGCAACCCTACCTGTATGCCGCTGACCGCCGGGCAGGATATCAGCTGTCGGTTTATCTGAATCAGCTTCCGGTTCGGGAGGATTATTTCATTGAAATGGAAAGCGTGCATTCCCAGGCTTGTGCAGAACTGAAAGACCTTCTGGCAAAACCGGACCGGCCCACCGCCTTTGTGGTCAGTGATGACCTTCTGGCTTTAGTATTGGAGCGGGTCTGCGCTCAGATGGGCCTGTCTATCCCGGAAGATGTGTCTATTGTTGCTTTTAACAACTCCCTGTACGCCCAACTTGCCAGCCCTCAGCTGACGGCTGTGGATATCAACTCCTATCAGTTAGGCCAGGAAGCTGCCAACCGGATTCTCAACCACATCGAAAATCCCAATCTTCCCACGACTAAGGTCATCGTTCCCTACCGGATTGTGCAGCGGGGCAGCTGCAGAAGAATTTGATATAAAGTTGCCATGCTGGTATGTATCAGCTGGCAGCAGAACGAAAGGAGTTTTAGAGCCATGACAGAAAAGGAAAAATGTGCGGCAGGCATACTGTACGATGCCAATTATGATGAAGCGCTGCTGCGGGAAAGAGCGCTGTGCAAGGATATCTGCTTTGAATATAACAGCACACGCCCTTCGCAGCTTCCTCTCAAAAAAGATTTGCTGCGTAAACTGTTTGGAAAAACGGACGGGGATTTCACAATTCAGGCACCCTTTTGGTGCGACTATGGCTACAACATTGAACTTGGCAGAAATTTCTATGCCAATCACAATCTGGTTATTCTGGATGGAGCCAAAGTGAAATTCGGTGACAACGTATTTATTGCTCCCAATTGCGGATTTCACACAGCCGGTCATCCGGTAGATTTTGTACGCAGAAATAAAGGCCTGGAATATGCCTGGCCAATCACAGTCGGTGATAACGTCTGGATCGGAGCAGGTGTACAGGTTTGTCCAGGCGTAAGCATTGGCAGCAATGTGGTGATTGGTGCCGGAAGTGTGGTCACCAAGAATATCCCGGATAACGTAATTGCTGTAGGCAATCCTTGCAGAATTCTTCGGGAGATCTCAGAAGAGGAAATCAATAAGGAATATATAAGAAAGGTATAATGATATGGAATTCAATGTGAACAATCTGATCTGGACGAGAGCGCCCAAAGACTGCCACATCAATGAAAAAGAAATCAGAATTACCACCGAACCCGGTACCGATCTGTGGCAGCGAACCTATTACGGCTTCCACAATGACAATGCCCCGGTGCTCCAGATGGCCACCAGGGAGAAATATTTTTCTTTTGTCGTGAAAACTGAATTTGCCAGCAAACGCCGTTTTGACCAATGCGGCATTGTCATGTATCTGGACAGCGATAACTGGCTGAAGGCATCCATCGAGTATGAAAACGGGGAATACCAGCGTCTGGGCAGTGTGGTGACCAATCTGGGCTACTCCGACTGGGCCACTACGGACATTCCATCTTCCGTCAAATCCATGTGGTACCGCCTCAGCCGCCGGGAATCCGACTACTGCATCGAATGTTCTTATGATGGTGTAACCTTTAAGCAGATGCGGATCTGCCATATGTGGGAGGGCGCGGAGGAAATCCGCTTCGGTATCTACGCCTGCTCCCCGGAAGAATCTTCCTTTGACGCAACCTTTACCCATATGGAGATCACGCAGTGCAAATGGCTGGCCCATCAATAGGGCATCCGGCAATTTGCCATTTATCGAATTGGCGTAGGGACCGTCCTCCTGGACGGTCCGTCGAAAAAATTGACCTCGATGGGCAATTTTTTCGCAACGTTCGCCGTATAAATTCCAGAAATCCGCCCATTGAGGTCGGATTTCTGGGCGGACC
>JAGBAI010000107.1 GCA_017939025.1 Oscillospiraceae bacterium | reverse complement strand
GAGCATAGAGACCTCCTTTTCTGTGTTGTAGGGGTACATTCATTGTAAAGGATTTTGTCTCTATGCTCAACTTTTATTTTGACATGACTTTGGGGCCAGGCTCATCGCCTGACCCCAACATTTATTATAGAACCTTTTTTTATAAAAATCTTAATATCTGCATCCCCGGTTCTGTGCTATAATGAAGAAAACGATTCCAGGAGACCCGTTATGAAACAATTCTTATCCATCCTTCTGGCCACGGCACTGCTGCTTTCCTGCACTGCCTGTGCAGGAAAAGAACCTGTGGCCACCATCACCGAGCCGGAGAGCATCCCCACCACAGCTTCCACCACCCCGCCGGAAACCATGCCGCCCACGCCGGAAACGGAGGCTTTTTCCTTCCAGGAGCTGGAAGATATCCCCTTCGTCTTCAGCAGCGGTGCCGGCGGCTGGCGGACGGAGCTGACCATCGGTTCCGATGGAAGTTTTTCCGGTTTCTTCCGGGACAGCAACATGGGCATTACCGAAGCAGAGTATCCCAATGGCTGTATTTCCTCCAGCGAATTTACCGGTGTCTTTCGTAATTCGGAACCAATTGACCCCTACAGCTACCGCCTCACCATGTCCCCGCTGACCTATGCCGTCATCCCCGGAACAGAAGAGATCCGGGACGGGATCCTCTACAGCCACGTTACCGCCTATGGGCTGGATCAGGCAGGCGAAATGCTGCTATATCTGCCCGGCACCCCCCTGAGTACCATGACCGAGGATTTTCTGCTGTGGACCAATCTCCAGGGGACTCAGCTGACAGAGCTTCCCTTCTGGGCGCTGTATGATCCCCATACCGGAAATACCTTTGTCGGTGGTGATCCTTTTCAGGAGATCCGTGAAATGGTGCCCGCAGCAGAAGAGGCGGATGCTGAAGCTGACCTATGGCTCCAGACCCATTACACCCAGGCAGATATGAACGATGCTGCTTTTCAGCGCTACCAGCGCTGGGATGACATTCTCAACGCCCAGTGGGCTGTACTGAAGAACACACTGCCGGAGGAGGTCATGCGCGATCTGACCAACGAAGAGCTGCAATGGATCCGGGATAAGGAGCAGGCAGTGAAGGAGGCTGGTGCCGAAGTAGAAGGCGGTTCCCTGTATCCCACCGTCACCAATTCCGTAGCCGCCAATCTGACCCGGGACCGGGTGTACGATCTGCTGGAATACTTCCCCTGACAGTAAAACTCCCGTCTGAAAAGACGGGAGTTTTACTCAGTCTGTCAAAGAACCCCGGTTTTCGTTAGGCGAAAACCGGGGTTCTTTGACAGACTGGAACAGGCACAGCAGTATGATCTGCTGTGCCTGTTTGATATTACTTGATCACGCGTACTCTCAGTACGCCTTCTACCTGCTTCAGGTGGTTGACCACTTCCTCAGAAGGATGCTGGTCGAAGTCCAGCATCGTGTAGGCATATTCGCCACGGCTCTTGTTCATCAGACCGTCGATGTTGATGTTATCGGCAGCCAGAGCGGTAGTGAACCGGCCCAGGGAGTTGGGGATATTCCGGTGCAGGATGGTGATACGGCCTGCGGCCTGGCATACGCCCATGTCGCAGTTGGGATAGTTGACGGAGTTGACGATATTGCCGTTTTCCAGATAGTCCATGATCTGTTTGACCGCCATCTTGGCGCAGTTGTCCTCAGATTCCTCAGTGGAAGCACCCAGATGGGGGATGGCAATGCAGCCCGGCAAATTGGCGGTCTTTTCGTTGGGGAAGTCGGTAACATAGCGGCGAACCTTGCCGGAGGCCAGAGCCTCTGCCATGGCATCGTCATCCACCAGCTTATCCCGGGCAAAGTTCAGAATAATGACCCCGTCCTTCATCTTGGCCAGAGCCTCGGCATCGATCATCTTCTCAGTGTCATTCAGCAGGGGCACATGGAGGGTGATGATGTCACAGGTGGCGTAGATTTCGTCCCGGGTCTTGACCCGCTGCACATGACGATCCAGATGCCATGCTGCCTCCACGGAAATGTGGGGATCGCAGCCATAGACATCCATGCCCAGTTTTCTGGCCCGGTTGGCCAGAGGGCCGCCGATGGCACCCAGGCCGATGATGCCCAGCTTCTTACCGTAAATTTCGTGGCCGGCAAACTGAGATTTTCCCTTTTCCACCAGACGGCCGATCTCAGAGCTACCCTTGATGGACTGAACCCAGTTGACACCGCCGATGATATCCCGGCTTGCCAGGAACATGCCGCACAAGGCCAGTTCCATGACGCTGCGGGCATTGGCACCGGGGGTATTGAATACCACGATGCCTTCCTCAGCGCAGGTGGTCAGAGGGATGTTGTTGACACCGGCACCGGCCCGGGCCACTGCCAGCAGCTTTTCAGGCATGTGCATCTCGTGCATACCGGCAGAGCGAACCACAATGGCCTCGGCCTCTTCTACGTTGTCAACGTGCTGAAAATCATCCGTCCACAGAGCACTGCCCTCCTCGGAGATTTTATTTAAATAATGATAATGATACATGCTAATCCTCTTTTCTCAAATTTACGCAAAACCTTCCCTCTCGGGGGAAGGTGCTGAGCGAATCGGATGAGGGGCCGCCGCACTTATGCAACCGCCCAGTGAAACAAACCTATTCCCCTCAGCCGTCAGCCCTGGTGGCTGCCACCTTCCCCCGAGGGGGATGGTTTTATTTATGTTCCTTCTCGAATTTCTCCATGAACTGGACCAGCTTTTCCACACCCTCCATGGGCATGGCGTTGTAAATGCTGGCACGCATGCCGCCGACACTTCTGTGGCCCTTCAGATTGGCAAAGCCTGCCTCAGTGGAAGCCTTGACGAAGGCGGCATCCAGATCCGCATTGCCGGTAACAAAGGGAACATTCATGAGAGAACGGTCTTTCTTGACAACAGTGCCCTTAAACATCTGGCTGGCATCCAGGAAGTCATAGAGAATGGCAGCCTTCTTTTCGTTGTAGGCCTTCATCTCCGTCAGACCGCCGTTATTCAGCAGCCACTTGAACACCTTGCCGCAGATATAAATGCCGTAGGCAGGAGGGGTATTGTACATGGAGCCGTTGTCGGCGTGGGTTTTATAACGCAGCATGGTGGGAGTGCCGGGGAGCACATCCTCCCGGATCAGATCCTCCCGGATGACGGCGATGACCACACCGGCAGGGCCGATGTTCTTCTGGACGCCGCCATACAGCATACCATATTTGCTCACATCCACAGGCTCGCTGAGGAAACAGGAAGATACATCCGCCACCAGATCCTTACCCTTGGTGTTGGGCAGTTCCTTGAACTTGGTGCCGTATATGGTATTGTTCTCGCAGATGTAGACATAGTCCGCATTCTCGCTGATGGGCAGATCGGAACAGTCGGGAATATAAGAGAAGGTCTTGTCAGCGGAAGAGGCGATGGCGTTGGCAGTGCCGTACATTTTTGCCTCCTGCCAGGCCTTCTTGGCCCAGACACCGGTGATGATGTAGTCAGCGACACCATTTTTCATCAGGTTCATGGGCACAGCCGCAAACTGCTGGGATGCGCCGCCCTGCATGAACAGAACCTTGTAATTTTCGGGAATTCCCATCAGGGTACGAAGATCGGCTTCCGCCTCATCAATGATTCTCTGATAGGGCTTGGAGCGGTGGCTCATCTCCATGACGGACATACCGGTGCCCCGGTAATCCATCATTTCGGCGGCAGCTTCCTGTAACACACACTCCGGCAGCACAGCAGGGCCTGCGGAGAAATTATAAACTCTTGCCATTATGGTATCCTCCAATACGTTGCTGTCATTGCGGGGAGCAAAGCGACATGGCAATCTCCCTAAAATTGCAGGGGATTGCCACGCCAGTGTGCACACTGGCTCGCAATGACACGGTTATTTCTTTACTTGTTCAAAAAACGCTCCATCAGCACATGGCCCTGGGGTTCGAAATGGCCCGCTGCCATGGCTTCTTCTTCGGTATAGCGCTTGGCGGTTTTCCGCTCACAGGTGCTGTCGTAGAGCACATAGGGCACCGGCTCGGGGCTGTGGGTACGGATCCGCAGAGGGGTGGGGTGATCCGGCAGCACCAGCATCCGGTAATCCTCTCCGGCTTCCTCCATGGCCTTGCGGACAGGTGCGATGATCCGGCGATCCAGATCCTCAATGGCCATAATTTTATGATCCAGCTCGCCCTGGTGGCCCATTTCGTCGGGAGCCTCCACATGGATGTAGGCAAAGTCGCAGCCTTCCTTCAGCAATGCGTCAATGGTGGCCTGGGCCTTGCCCTCGTAGTTGGTATCGATGGAGCCGGTGGCACCTTCCACCTGGCAGACACGCATGTCAGCACCCACGGCAATGCCCTTCAGCAGGTCAACGGCAGAAATGACCGCACCCTTCAGACCGGTCTTTTCCTCAAAGGAGGACAGGCTGGGCTTGGTGCCGGCACCCCAGTACCAGAGGGAATTGGCCTTTCGCTTACCCTCTGCTGCCCGTTTCAGATTCACGGGATGGTTGTTGAGAATGTCGAAGCTTTTTTCCATGAAGTTCTTCAGAACTTCCTCCTGGGGCAGGAATGGCCCGATGACCTGGGTCAGATGGTCATGGGGGGGCTCCAGGGTTGCCAGACGGCCATGCTTCCAGACCATGATATGGCGGTAGCTGGTTCCTGTGTAGAACTGGAAGGTTTCATCGTTGAAAGCTTCCCGGATGGCGTCCATAAGGGCATCTGCTTCGGCAGTGGATATCTCCCCGGAGGAGTGATCCAGAATGGTCTTTTCGGAATACACATCCTCTTCTTCCGTCAGGGTCACCACATTGCAGCGGAAAATAATGTCATCCGGCTCCATCTCCACGCCCACGCTCAGGGCTTCCAGAGGAGAACGACCGGTGAAAACCACCTTAGGATCATAACCCATGACGGACAGATTGGCAACCTCACTGCCGGGGGACATACCGGCGGGCACATTCTGCACCATGCCGATCTCACCCTTGGAAGCCAGATCATCCATCTGAGGGGTCTTTGCTACATCCAGAGGAGTCTTACCGCCCAGTGCGGCAATAGGCTCGTCGGACATGCCGTCGCCCAGCACAACAATATATTTCATAACCTCTCTCCTTATGCGCAACACATTCGTCCGCAATAGACGGACAAATGTATATATTTATTGAATATAGTACCATTTTCCGCTCCAGAATACAATACGATAAACTGCCAGAAAATGTGCGTCCGGTTCCACCGTTTGTGGTCATTTTGCCCCGCAGCTGTTTCAAAATGCCTTTACAGCAGCAAATTGCAGTTTGGCGCGCAGTGCGCGCTTCCAATGGCGTGACTACAGCCCGGCAATCAACCAAGACCATTGGGTACCGCCCGATTCGATGGCATATACAAATGGAGTCATCGAACCGGGCAGACCACCCAGGAGTCCCGG
>JAGBAI010000106.1 GCA_017939025.1 Oscillospiraceae bacterium | reverse complement strand
GACAAGGCGTTTATCATAAACCAGCTGCTTACTCCCCTGCAGCTGGAGAGTTTCCAACCTGCTGAGGTTCGCACTATCTCTTTGGAGCAGATTCTGAAGGGATTGACGGACTACGCAGTGAACAGAGGCATCATCTCCGATGACATCACCAGCCGGGACTTGTTCGATACCAAGCTGATGGGCATCTTGACACCGCCTCCCAGAGAAGTTCAGAGCAAGTTTGCCGCTTTATATGAAAAGAGCCCTGAGGAAGCCACTGAATGGTATTACCGCTTCTCCCAGGACACGGATTACATCCGCCGTTATCGGGTCCAAAAGGATATGCGCTGGAAGACGGCAACTGAGTATGGCAATCTGGATATCACCATCAACCTGAGCAAGCCCGAAAAGGATCCCAAGGCCATTGCAGCCGCGAAGGCCGCGCCTCAGTCTGACTATCCCAAGTGTCTGCTTTGCCCGGAAAACGAAGGCTACGCAGGCCGGATGAATCATCCTGCCCGGCAGAATCACCGGATTATCCCTATGGAGCTGGCAGGGGAGAACTGGAATCTGCAGTACAGCCCCTATGTCTACTATACCGAGCACTGCATCGTATTTAACAGCCAGCACACCCCTATGGTCATCAACAAGGCCACCTTGCAGAAGCTTTTGGACTTTGTTACTAAGTTTCCCCATTACTTCATCGGCTCCAATGCGGATTTGCCCATTGTAGGCGGCAGTATTCTGACCCATGAGCACTTCCAGGGCGGTCATTTCAGCTTCCCCATGGAGCGTGCCCCCATCGAGCGGATGATCTCTTTCAAAGGCTATGAGGATGTCACAGCCGGCATTGTAAAGTGGCCTATGAGTGTCATTCGTCTGACTTGCCCGGATAAGGACCGCCTGCGCGATCTGGCAACCAAGATCCTGCTTCACTGGCGAATCTACACCGACAAAGCGGCATTTATCTTCGCAAAGACCGGCGGGGAACCTCATAACACGATTACTCCCATTGCCCGGCGCAGAGGGGAAGATTACGAACTGGATCTGGTACTGAGAAACAACATCACCACCGAAGAACATCCCCTGGGTGTGTACCATCCGCACGCAGAACTGCACCACATCAAGAAAGAGAATATCGGTCTGATTGAAGTCATGGGCTTGGCGGTTCTGCCTGCCAGACTGAAGCAGGAGCTTGCGGGCATTGAGGAAGCGATCCTTAACGGTACGCCGTTGACCGGAGAGCTTGCTAAGCACGAAGCCTGGGTCAATGAGCTTCTGCAGAAGCAGACTTTTACACCCGATAACACTGCCTGCATCCTAAAGATGGAGGTTGGCAAAGTGTTCGCACAGGTCCTGGAGCATGCCGGTGTTTATAAGCGCACTCCCGAGGGTGCCGCGGCCTTTGACCGCTTTATCGAATTTGTAAATCAGGGAGAATGAGTATGAAGGTTTTAGTTACTGGCGGTGCCGGTTATATCGGCAGCCATACCGCAGTCGAACTGCTGAATGCTGGACATGAAGTCATCATTGTGGATGATCTGTCTAATGCAAAGGTCGAAGTCATTGACCGCATCAAGGAAATCACGGGGAAAAGTGTTGCTTTCTACTGGATGGACTGTGCGGATAAGGAAAAGCTGTGGGAAGTTTTCCGTGAAAACGATATCGATGCCGTGATCCATTTCGCTGGCTTCAAGGCAGTAGGTGAGAGTGTTAAGAAACCTCTGCAATATTACCGCAATAACCTGGACAGCACATTGTCCCTTGTAGAAACCATGGAGGAGTTCGGATGCCGCAAACTGGTTTTCTCCTCCTCAGCCACTGTTTACGGCCCGAACAATCCCCATCCGTACAAGGAAGAGATGCCTGCCATCCAGTCCACCAGCCCTTATGGCTGGACCAAGGTGATGATTGAGCGGATCCTTACTGATTACTGCACCGCCCATCCGGACTTCTGTGCCATCCTGCTTCGCTACTTCAATCCCATCGGCGCACACGAAAGTGGTCTGCTGGGCGATGATCCCAACGGCATCCCCAATAACCTGATGCCCTACATCGGTAGAGTTGCGGCAGGCCAGTTGGAGAAACTGACCATCTTCGGCGGCGATTATGATACCCCCGACGGTACCTGCCAGAGAGACTACCTCCATGTGGTAGACCTGGCCATCGGCCACCTGAAGGCGCTGGAATACGCTGAAAACCACGACGGTGTGGATGCCATCAATCTTGGCACCGGCAATGGTATCTCGGTCCTGGAGCTTGTGACGGCTTTTGAAAAGGCAAACGATATGAAGCTGCCTTATGTGATCGGGCCCCGCCGTGACGGTGACTTGCCTGCCTTCTGGGCTGATGCTACCAAGGCAAAGGAACTGCTTGGTTGGGAAGCAACCCATACCGTGGAAGATATGTGTAAGAGCAGCTGGGAGTTTGCTAGAAAAAGTGACGAGGTTACTACAGAGTAAAGGAAACATAAGATATGGATTCATTTTTAGTCTTCTGGAATCAAATGACGGCTAATTCGCTGCTGTTGATTGCCGTATCCCTTACACTGGGTGTAATTCTGGTCAATGGATAGACGGATGCTCCTAATGCCATTGCTACCTGTGTGGTAACCAGATGCATGCCGCCAAAAGCAGCTATTTTGATGGCCGCACTATTTAATTTCCTTGGAGTATTCGTCATGACACTTCTTAATGCCACTGTTGCGCAGACCATAACGAAAATGGTGGATTTCGGAGCTGATCCGGATCTGGCGATCATCGCCTTGTGTGCACCATATTCAACATACTGCATTGTGCTTTACCTCTAACAGTATTATAGTTTTCTCGGATATAGCCGTCAACATCTTTATACAATCTTAACACCGCTCACATGAGCCTTAACACCCCCTTTATACCTTTTCTGATAGGATTACAGTAAGAAAAGTGTTGGGAGGTATCGCCATGTGGGCGGTTTTACATAAACGGAAGCTCAGCTCATCCCGGATCATTCTCTTTGGCTTTGCCGGAGTGATCCTTGTGGGCACGATGCTTTTAATGCTGCCTTTTGCCACAAGAACAGGACAAGGCGCGCCCTTTGGAGATGCTTTGTTTACAGCTACTTCTGCCGTCTGTGTGACAGGTCTGATCGTGCAGGATACGGCAAGCTACTGGTCAGCCTTTGGGCAGTCCGTAATCCTGCTGATGATCCAAATAGGCGGCATGGGCGTGATCACGGTTGCAGCAGCCATCACCATGGCCTCCGGCAGGAAGATCTCCCTGATGCAGCGCAGCACCATGCAGGATGCCATTTCTGCACCCCAGGTAGGTGGCATCGTCCGCTTCACCGGTTTTATTCTAAAGGGCATTTTCCTCTTTGAACTTCTGGGTGCATTGGTGCTGATGACGGTGTTTATCCCGGAATTCGGACTGAAAGGCATTTGGTTGGCACTATTTCATTCCATCTCTGCATTCTGCAACGCAGGCTTTGACCTGATGGGAACAAACAGTCCCTATTCCTCGTTAACTGCTTATGCTGCCCATCCGGCGGTGAATATCACCATTATGCTGCTGATTGTCATTGGCGGTATCGGTTTTCTCACTTGGCAGGATATCCGGCAGAACGGCATCCGCATACAGCGGTATCGGATGCAGAGCAAGGTGATCCTGGCTACCACCGGAATCCTGCTGCTCGTCCCGGCACTGTATTTCTTCTTTTTCGAGTTTACTGCAGAGCCGATGGGGAAACGTATCCTGATGTCCTTGTTCCAGGCAGTGACGCCAAGAACAGCAGGCTTTAATACCGCAGATCTGACAGCCCTCAGCGAGACCGGACAGACTCTGACCATTGGTCTGATGCTTATTGGCGGCAGCCCCGGCTCCACCGCAGGCGGTATGAAGACCACTACTGCAGCGGTGCTGATTGCCTGCGCCATTGCCATCTTCCGTAGACGGGAAAACGGACGCTTCTTCGGCCGGCGCATCTCTGACGAAACTGTAAAGAATGCGGTCACGGTCTTTCTGATGTACATATCTTTGTTCCTGCTGGGCGGTATGATCATCAGCCGTGTGGAGAACCTGCCCATTCTAACCTGCCTGTTTGAAACAGCATCGGCTATCGGTACAGTTGGTCTGACACTGGGCATCACACCGGGCTTGCATCTCATTTCCAAGCTGATCCTCATCAGCCTGATGTTCCTTGGAAGAATCGGTGGCTTGACACTGATCTTCGCCACGTTGTCCGCAAATAAAAATACCCTCTCCAAGCTTCCCCTGGAGAAGATAACTGTTGGTTAGGAGGAGTCGCTATGAAATCCATTCTTTTAATTGGCCTTGGCCGTTTCGGAAAGCACATTGCCATGAAACTCCGGGAACTGAACCATCAGGTCATGGCAGTAGACCACAAGGAGGAGCTGGTACAGGAGATCCTTCCCTATGTGACCAATGCCCAGATCGGTGACAGCACCAATGAAGCGTTTCTGCGGAGCTTGGGAGTGGACAATTACGATGTCTGCATCGTAGGTATCGGCAATAACTTCCAAAACAGCCTGCAGACCACAAGCCTGCTGAAGGAATTGGGCGCCAAGCTGGTAGTGTCCCGTGCCGCAACGGATGTACAGGAGAAGTTCCTCCTGAGAAACGGTGCGGATGAGGTGGTGTATCCGGAAAAGCAGCTGGCAAGATGGGCAGCCATCCGGTACAGCGCCGATCATGTGCTGGATTACATCGAGCTGGACAGTGAGAACGCTATCTTTGAAGTAACGATCCCACAGAGTTGGATGGGAAAGACCGTAGGACAGCTGGATATCCGTAAGAAGTTCAATATCAATATCTTAGGAACAAAGTGTGGAAGCAAGCTGGATTCCTTCATCACCCCTGATACCCTGCTGTGCGAGGGGAAATCCCTGATGGTGATGGGAAGATTTAAGGACATTCAGAAATGCTTCCGGATTTAAGATCGCTGTTATGAAAGTTATATGGATCATACTGGCTGTGCTGAGTTTTATAGGCGGTCAGGTATATCTGTTCTACTTGCTTCGCAAGCTTGATAAGTTTTTAGAACGCAGGCCAAGCAATGAACCGACCTTTACTTACGATGACAGTTGTAGATATCCGGAGGATGTGATAGAATGAAGAAAAATGACACAGGAGGGCTCAGTATGGCAGAGCATATTCTTGTAGGTCTTTCTTCTGCTCCGTCCAATGCCCGGATCATCCGCACGGCGGCAACGATGGCAGAAGCCTTCGGCGGCACCTTTACCGCGCTGTTTGTCCGTACACCCAATTATGAGGCAATGTCGGAAGAGAACAAGGAGCGCCTGCGGCAGAACACCGCATTGGCGCAGGAGCTGGGAGCAACAATTGAAACAGTATTTGGTGACGATGTATCTTATCAGATCGCGGAGTATGCAAGACTGTCCGGTGTAACCAAGATCGTGGTAGGACGAAGTGCTGTTTCCAAACGTAAGCTCTTTGGTAAACCCACACTGACGGAAAAGCTGACCCAAATCGCACCGAATATTGATATCCACATCATACCCGATGCCAGTACAGATCCTGCCTATCGGCAAAAGAAAGCCCGAAAGAAGGTCGATTTGAGGACCACACTTCGGGACTGGGGCATCTCTGCTGGTATTTTGGCACTTGCCAGTGGGTTAGCCTTCCTGTTTTCTAAGGTTGGCTTTAGCGAAGCAAATATCATTGCCATCTACCTGCTGGCAGTGCTGCTCACGGCAATGGTCACTTCCACCCGGTCAAGCTATGTACTGTCAGCCATTGGAAGTGTCCTGGTATTTAATTTCTTCTTTACTTATCCGCAATTTTCTCTGCGTGTGTATGCAGACGGTGCGCCGCTGACCTTTCTCATTATGCTGATCGCATCTCTAACTGTCGGCACTATGACAGACCGGATGAAAGGACAGACAAAGCAATCCACCCAGGCAGCCTACCGCACCAATCTGCTGTTGGAAACCAATCTGCTTTTGCAGAAAGCCCAGTCAGACGGGGAGGTCCTGCAGGCTTGCCGCACACAGGTATCCAAGCTGCTGGGCAGAACAGCAGCTGTGCTGCCCGGTGTTGTTGCCAGTGCCAATAAAGACACGCAGAGATATCCCATCAAGGTGCAGGACCGAATCTATGGAACGGTCGTTATTGAGGGTGCGGAACCTCTGGAAGCATTTGAGAACAGTGTGTTGCTGTCCATCCTTGGCGAGTGTGCCTTAACACTGGAGAACAGCCGAAATACCAAGGAAAAAGAAGCGGCTAAGCTGCAAGCGGAGAACGAAAAACTGCGGGCAAATCTGCTGCGCTCCATTTCACACGACTTGCGCACACCGCTGACATCTATCTCCGGCAACGCCGGCATGCTGCTTTCCGATTTGGAAAAGCTGGATACGGAGACGGTTCGGCAGATGTGCGGAGATATCTATGACGATTCCGCATGGCTGACCAATTTGGTTGAGAATCTGCTGGCGGTCACCAAGATCGAAGAAGGCAGGATGAGGCTTCAAAAACAACCTCATTTGGTAGAAGAGATCGTCTCGGAGGCTTTGCAGCACATCAGCAGAAAGCAGACAGAGCATATCGTTACCGTTCATCACGAAAACGAGCTGCTCCTTGCCAAGTGCGATGCCCGGCTGATCATCCAGGTCATTATCAATCTGGTGGACAACGCCATCAAGTATACACCTGCCGGCTCACACATTACCATTACCACCAAGCAGAACGAGCAGCACACCGAGATTTCCGTTGCTGATAACGGCGCTGGTATTCCGGACAGCGAAAAGGAAAAAGTATTCCAGATGTTCTACAGCGGCAGCAATCCCATTGCTGACTGCCGCAGAAGTCTGGGTCTGGGCCTCAGCCTTTGCAAGTCTATCATCACTGCCCACGGCGGTGAGATCACCGTATCCGACAACACACCAACGGGCACAATCTTTACATTTACCATTCCATCCGGGGAGGTGGAAGTCCATGAATAATCCAAAGATCTTAGTGGTGGAGGACGATTCTACTGTCCGCAACCTGATCACCACTACTTTAAAATCCAATAACTATGCCTACATAACCGTTCCCACCGGTGAAGCAGCCATTACTGCAGCAACCACCCAGCAGCCGGATATTGTGTTTCTGGATCTGGGCTTACCGGATCTGGACGGCGTAGAAGTCATTAAGCGCATTCGTTCCTGGTCCCAGATGCCCATTATCGTTATCTCCGCCCGGAGCGAGGATGCTGATAAGGTTGCCGCGCTGGATGCCGGTGCAGATGATTATCTGACGAAGCCTTTTTCTGTTACGGAACTGCTGGCTCGTCTCCGGGTCGCGCAACGCCGAATTGCTACAATTGAGAGCAAGCCCGGTGATTCTGTGTTCCGCAACGGTAAATTGACGGTGGATTACGCCGCAGGCTGTGCTTCCTTAAACGGTGAGGAGCTGAAGCTGACACCCACAGAGTATAAGCTTCTGTGCCTGCTTGCAAAGGATGCGGGAAAGGTGCTGACTCACACTTATCTAACCAATAAGATCTGGGGCAGCGCCTGGGAAAGCGATATGGCATCTTTGCGGGTACATATGGCAACCTTGCGCAAAAAGCTGGAAAAGGATGCTCAGACCCAGTATATCCAAACCCATATCGGCATCGGCTACCGGATGCTGAAGGTGGAATAAGGAAAGTTACACGGACCACCTTGGGTTTGAGGTGGTCCGTTGATTATTTACACTTTATCTTCAAAAGTGATCTGTGTTTTGATATAATAAATATGAAAGGGGTGAACCGCTATGAAAATCCAATTTATCGGAGCGACCCATGAGGTGACGGGCAGCTGTACATTGCTGGAGGTGTGTGGTAAGAAGTACCTGGTGGACTGCGGCATGGAGCAGGGCATCGATGTGTTTGAGAATGTGCCGATTCCCGTGCCTGCCAATACCATCGAAGCGGTCTTTCTGACACACGCTCACATTGACCATTCCGGTATGCTGCCAAAACTGTATAAGGACGGCTTCCGGGGCAGTATTTATGCAACCACTACTACCTGCGATCTGTGCAACATTATGCTGCGGGATTCTGCCCATATTCAGGAATCCGAAGCGGAGTGGCAGAACCGGAAAGCACAGCGTGCCGGTGATGAATTGGTTGTACCGGTATACACCGTGGCAGATGCAATCGGTGCTATCTCCCGTTTTCGTCCCTGCGAATACGGTCAGGTGATCCAGGCGGAGGAAGGAATCGTTGTCCGCTTTTCTGATATTGGACACCTGCTGGGTTCTGCCTGCATCGAACTATGGCTGACCGAGGACGGCGTTACAAAGAAAATCGTGTTCAGCGGTGATGTGGGCAACACCGATCAGCCACTGATCAAGGATCCTTTGCCGGTGGAAGAAACGGACTACCTTGTTCTGGAATCCACCTATGGCAACCGTCTCCATGAAAAGCCCGGCAACACAGTGGGAGAACTTGCGGATGTACTACAGCGGACCTTTGACCGGGGCGGCAATGTGGTGATTCCGTCGTTTGCTGTGGGAAGAACGCAAGAGATGCTGTATGCCATTCGGCAGATCAAGCAGGAAGGTATGGTCAGAGGTCACGACGGATTCCCGGTCTATGTGGATAGCCCTCTGGCTGTGGAAGCTACCGGTATCTTCCTGCAATGTGATCAAAGCTGTTTTGACGAAGAAACCGCTGCTTTGGTAAGGCAAGGCATCAACCCTATTTGGTTTGACGATATATGCCTGTCGGTGACTTCCGACGAATCCAAGCAGATCAACTTTGACAAGCGCCCCAAGGTGATCCTTTCTGCCAGCGGTATGTGCGAGGCAGGCCGTATTCGTCATCACCTCAAGCACAACCTTTGGGGAGAGGAAAACACCATTCTGTTTGTAGGCTATCAGGCGGAGGGTTCTCTCGGCAGAAAGCTTCAGGACGGCGTACGGTACGTCCGTCTGTTTGGTGAGGATATCACTGTCAATGCGGAGATCGCCGCGCTCCACGGCACCAGCGGTCACGCAGACCAGGCAGGCTTGATCCAATGGCTTGCCGGATTCAAGGAAAAGCCTCAGATGGTTTTTGTTAATCATGGCGATGATACTGCCTGTATGATCTTTCAGAAACTGCTGACCCAGATGGGCTACCACGCAGATGCACCCTACAGCGGTGCGGAGTATGATTTAACGACAGGCAGAATGACGGTATTTGCAGACTCCAAGCCTGTTCGCCGGGAAGAGATGACAAAGGGATCTGCCAGAGCACGGGCGGTCTATGGTGATCTGTTGTCAGCTGCAGAAGCGCTCCTTGCCTTTGTAAAAACCTGCAAAGGCAGAACCAATAAGGACAACGCAAAGCTTGCCTCTCAGATCCGGAATTTGATTGAAAAGTGGAAATAACAAAAAGCTGGCTTGCTTATTTGCAAGTCAGCTTTTTGATTGCCGCATTTTATTGGTAGGGGCATTTTTGTGCAATATAGTGAGTTGAATTATCGGCAATAAACATTTAACAACTATAAAATACGCATTGATATTTTGCCGATAATGTGGTATAATAACGGCAAGAAAACTCGCCGGGAGGTAACTATGGAATATATTTCTGTTGCGAAAATGGCTGAAAAATGGGGGCTTTCTGAACGAAGTGTGCGGAATTACTGCGCCCATGGCAGAATTCGTGACGCCAAGCTTATCGGCAAAACTTGGTACATTCCGGAGGATGCACAGAAACCTGAACGTTCGAACAAGAAAAACAATGCACCGACATTGCTGCAGATTCTGAAAGAGCAGAAAGCAGCAAAGATGACCGGTGGCATCTACCATAAGGTGCAGATTGATCTGACCTATAACTCCAACCATATCGAGGGCAGCCGGCTTACCCGCGATCAGACCCGATATATCTTTGAGACCAATACTATTAGTTTTGAGAATGAGTCTGTAAATGTAGATGATGTGATTGAGACATCCAACCACTTTCGCTGCATCGATATGGTGATTGACGGAGCAGGGACTACGCTCTCTGAAAAGTTTATCAAAAACCTACACGCAGTTCTGAAAATCGGTACCAGTGATAGCCACAAGGATTGGTTTGCGGTAGGGGAGTATAAGAAATTGCCCAACGAGGTAGGCGGTAACGATACCACACTGCCGGAGGATGTTGCCGATGAGATGCGCAAGCTACTTGCGGACTACAATGCGTTACCCCAAAAGACCTTTGAGGACATCGTAGCCTTTCACGTAGCATTTGAGCGCATTCATCCCTTCCAGGATGGAAACGGGCGCGTAGGCCGCCTGATCCTCTTTAAGGAGTGCCTGAAGTATAACATCGTGCCATTCATCATCGAGGATAACCTAAAGTTGTTCTACTACCGTGGTCTCAAAGAATGGGACCGCGAAAAAGGCTTCCTGATGGACACCTGCCTCACCGCCCAGGACCGCTTTAAGGCGCATTTGGATTACTTTAGAATTGTATACAGATA
This sequence comes from Oscillospiraceae bacterium, assembly GCA_017939025.1. The sequence goes on along the minus strand of JAGBAI010000106.1, from coordinate 3,184 downwards.
AGAAGATGCTCCCCCGTCTTACAAAAATTGATAGGACGGGGGAGCAGTGTTTAGGTGCATTCTGCATTAAGCATCACCAAAAGGCAACTGTGGTAGCGCCATCCATTTAGCTATTATATGGCACTTTTTCATATGTGAGAAATGTGATGTCATTACAGAACGGTGTCAAAAGCGGTGATATAATGAGGCTACAAAGAAAAAAGGAGGACGTAAATATGTCTGCTATCAATATCAATAAAAACAATTTTCAAAGTGAAGTGTTGAATTCTGAAAAGAAAGTTCTTCTGGACTTTTGGGCTCCCTGGTGCGGCCCCTGCCGTATGGTAGTACCGATTGTGGAAGAGATCGCTGATGAGCGTCCCGACATCAAGGTCGGAAAGATCAATGTGGATGAAGAAGTAGAGCTGGCGAGTCAGTTCGGCATTATGAGCATTCCTACTTTGGTAGTGATTGAAAACGGTAATATCGTAAATCAGGCAATGGGAGCAAGGCCCAAGGATGCAATTCTTGCGATGCTTTAAGGAGGTGCAATTATGGGATTCTTTGATTTTTTGAAACAACCCGATGTGAATCAGGGTGTAGCAAATTATTACAACACCCCCGGTGCAGTGCTGATAGATGTACGTACCCCGCAAGAATACAGCGAAGGTCATATCCCGGAAAGTAAAAACGTTCCGCTGCAGACCCTTGACAAAGTAAGGTCTGTCGTGGAAAATAAAGATACGGAGTTGTTTGTTTATTGTTATTCCGGTACGAGAAGCCGTCAGGCTGCGACGGTACTCGGACAGATGGGATATACTAAGGTTCATAACATCGGCGGTATATCTTCTTATCGCGGAAAGGTGGAACGGTAATTATGAAAGTTGTGATCGTAGGCGGTGTGGCAGGCGGTGCCACTGCTGCAGCAAGAATCCGCAGATTGGACGAGCAGGCTGAAATCGTTGTGTTTGAGCGCTCAGGCTATATTTCCTATGCCAACTGCGGCCTGCCTTATTATATCGGCGGTGTGATCGAAGACCCCGAGGATCTGACCCTTCAGACCCCGGAGAGCTTCTTCTCCCGGTTCCGTATTCACATAAAAGTACATCATGAAGTAACCGCCATCCATTCGGACCAAAAGACTGTTTCTGTAAAAAATTTAGAAACCGGCGAGGAATTTGAAGAAAGCTATGACAAGCTGCTTCTTTCTCCCGGCGCAAAGCCTGTATGGCCTGGCCTCCCGGGAATGGACAGCGACAAGCTGTTTACTTTGCGCACCGTAGAGGATACCTTCCGGATCAAGGAATTTGTGGATGAGCATAAGCCAAAATCCGCTGTGATGGTGGGCGGTGGCTTTATCGGTTTGGAAGCAGCAGAAAACTTAAGGGAGCTTGGCATAGATGTGACCATCGTTCAGCGGCCTAAACAGCTGATGAATCCCTTTGATGCAGATATGGCTTCCTTTATCCACAGCGAAGTCCGTAAGCACGGCGTGAAGCTGGCGCTGGGCTACAGTGTGGAAGGTTTTGAAGAAAAGGACGATGGCATCAATGTGCTGCTGAAAGATCAGCCAGCTATCCACGGGGATATGGTGGTATTGGCCATCGGTGTTACCCCGGAATCCCAGCTTGCAAAGGATGCCGGCCTGGCGCTTGGTATCAAGGGCAGCATTTTGGTCAATGACCGGATGGAAACATCAAACCCCGACATCTACGCCGTAGGAGATGCAGTGCAGGTAAGGCACTATGTCACAGGCCGTGATGCTCTGATCGCGCTGGCAGGCCCTGCCAACAAGCAGGGACGGATTGCAGCAGACAATATCTGCGGCGGCGACAGTCGGTACTTAGGCAGCCAGGGCAGCTCCGTAATCAAGATTTTTGATATGACCGCAGCCACCACCGGCATTAACGAAACCAACGCCAGAAAAGCCGGACTGGATGTGGACACGGTTATTCTCTCGCCAATGAGCCACGCCGGTTATTACCCCGGCGGCAAGCTGATGACCATGAAAGTGGTTTTCGAAAAGGAAAGCTACCGCCTTTTAGGTGCCCAGATCGTGGGCTACGACGGCGTTGACAAGCGTATCGATGTGCTGGCTACAGCCATCCATGCAGGACTGAAAGCAACCGATCTGAAGGACCTGGACCTTGCTTATGCACCGCCCTATTCTTCTGCCAAGGACCCGGTGAATATGGCAGGCTTTATGATCGACAACATTTCCAAGGGTCTGAAGCAGTGGCATCTGGAGGATGCAGCAAAGCTGCCCAGGGACGGAAGTGTGACCTTGCTGGATACCCGTACCGCACAGGAATATAGCCGTGGACATATCAAAGGCTTTAAAAACATCCCGGTAGATGAGCTGCGGGAGCGGATCGGTGAGATCGAACCCGGAAAGAGAGTCTATGTAATATGCCAGAGCGGTCTGCGCAGTTACATTGCCACCCGAATCTTAGAAGGGTACGGCTTTGAAGCCTACAACTTTGCCGGAGGTTTCCGATTCTATGATGCGGTCATGAACGACAGGGCTCTGATCGAAACCGCCTATGCGTGCGGTATGGATCAGTAAACAACAGAGCAACAGCCACGCTTTCTGAAGCAAGGAAGCGTGGCTGTTTTCACAATGTGATGACATCACAGAAAAACTGTTAGCAATAGGTTATACTATGGGTGTAATCAAAAACAACCAATCAACGGAAAGGTGGTATATATTATGAAATTGAATGGAAAGTCTATCGTTGTGACCGGCGCTTCTTCCGGTATGGGAAAGGCGATCGTAGAGCGATTTGCTCAGGAAGGCGCGAATATTATCGCGGTTGCCCGCCGCAAAGAGCGGCTGGATGAATTGGCAGCATCTTTGAAGGAGGCGCCAGGAAAGGTTGTCCCCTTTGTTGGCGATGTTTCCAAAGAGGAAACGATGGTGTCTGCCATTGACCTGGCGGTAAAAGAATTTGGACGCTTGGATGTTTTGGTCAACAACGCCGGTATTATGGACGATATGAGTCCCATCGGCGATGTAAAGAACGAGAAGATCGACCAGGTATTTGCCGTCAATGTTTACGGCCCAATGTACTCCATGCGCAAAGCGGTCCGGGTATTCCTGGAGCAGGGAGGCGGCGGCAATATTATCAATGTGGCATCCTTTGGTGCATTGCGGACGGCAGCCGGTGCTGTATACGGCTCGTCTAAGGCGGCACTGGTATCCCTG
>JAGBAI010000105.1 GCA_017939025.1 Oscillospiraceae bacterium | reverse complement strand
TGCAAAAGCCTGGCGGAAAAGGCCAGAGGCCTTTTCCGACATGCAAAAAGCACCGCTCATATGAGCGGTGCTTTTTGCATGTCGGAAAAGGCCTCTGGCCTTTTCCGCCAGGCTTTTGCAGTCTGCTTCGCGCATTTCGTCGATGCGCCGGATACAACGCTTCGTTTCCCGCATGCGGGAAACTGCGCCTGTATCTGGGCATCTCCTCTCCCCATAAAGCGCGTTCCCGCTTTATGGGGTCCCCTTTCTTTGGCGAACAAATTCCACACTTGCAGCCTGAGATGTATTTTGCGTCAGGTACACGCCCTGACGCAAAATGTTCTAACTTTGTTTTTTGCTTTCGCAAAAAATTCTGCGAAGCTTTTTCTTTATACTTCTGTTTCTTTCTTTTCCGGCTGGGCAACTGCCAAACCGGCAACATCGCTTACCGGCAGGGAGAAGGCAATGCCTCTGGCCTTCTTGGCCATACCCATCTGCTTGTAGATGGCATTAAGTACATTGTCCCGGATGGACTTTTCCACCACCATCATCAGAATTTCCTTATCCTGATGGAGGGTGATGCCGAAGAAGGCCGCCGCGTCCTCTTTGACAACACCTCTGGCATTGAGAATGGTACCGCCCCGGACACCCTGCTCCCGGGCAATTTCCATCACATCCTCGGCATAGCCGGAATTGACAATGGCAAAAATAACCTCATGGTCGTTGGTCTTCATATCACACTTCCCTTCTGTCACTCAAGAACCGATACAGATTCACGCCGATGACACTGCTCAATGGCACCGCGAAGGCAACACCCTTGCCGTTGCGGATGGTGGCAAATTTATCTTCCAGCGTATTCATAATGGTGTCCACCATATCCTCCCGAACCACGCTGACAATCACTGCCTTGTGCGGTTCCAAACCCAGCAGCTCCACCAGTTCCGAGGTAGCAGTACCCAAACCCGCAAGTCCCATCTGGAAGTTTGCATCAAACTGGCTGATCACGTCGGCATAAAATTCACCCTTGGGCCGGTCTACAATGGTAAACAGGAGTTTGAGCTTTTTGATGGCAGAATCGTTGACTGTATTGCTCATAGAATCCTCCCGTCACATAAAATTGATGATCTGCTGATCGTCCGCATCCAGAATCCGCTTCATGGCACGCTTCTCGGCACGGCGCTCGGCAATGATGCCCCGGAAACCCAGCAGCTGAATGGTGATCAGTGGGGCCATGGCAACCAGTGCCACCACACCGAAAGCATCCCGCAGTACCGCCTCACTGCCCTGTAAACTGACACAGGCCCCCACCGCAAAGGGCAGGATGAAACCGGAGGTCATGGGGCCGCTGGCAACACCGCCGGAGTCAAAAGCAATGGCGGAATACACCGGCGGAACAAACAGGCTCAGCGCCAGGGACAGGAAATAACCTGGGATCACATAATAAACAAGAGAAAAGTCATAAAGGATCCGGATCATAGACAGGCCAATAGCCGCGCCCACACCGATGCACAGTCCCAGCATCATGGAGCGTTTGCTCACCAGGCCGCCGGTAACATCCTCGACCTGTGCATTCAAAACATGAATGGCAGGCTCCGCCAAAACACACAAAACGCCCATAAAAATGCCCAAAACCACAAGGAATGTATCATTCACCTGGCTCAGCGTGAAGCCCAGCTTATAGCCGATGGGCATAAAACCCACATTCACACCAGTCAGGAAAATGACCAGTCCCACATAAGTAAAAGCAACACCTACAGCAATGCGGTGCAGCTGCCGTTTGGACAGCTTCAGGAACAGCGCCTGGCAAATCAGAAAGAACACCACAATCAGCCCCAATGCCAGAGCAACCTCTTTACAGGTGTGTCCAAGAGTATGGGCAAAGGCCCCCAAAACGTCGGCGCTGACGGAATAATCCGGCACAGCATAGGTAAGGTCATTCCGGGAGAATAAGCCCAAAATCAGAACTGCCAGAATCGGGCCAACAGAGCACAGACTGACCAGACCAAAGGAATTCTCCTTGGAACGGCGGTCACCCAGCACGCTGGAAATACCAACACCCAGCGCCATAATAAAAGGCACCGTAATAGGGCCGGTGGTAACGCCACCAGAGTCGAAGGCCATTGGCAGCAGTGCCTCATTGCCGTTGACCACCAGCAGCAGCGCCAGTGCGAACAGCAGCATATAAAACAGCATCAGGATCTGAGACAGAGATCTTTTAAACACAATCTTCAGAATGGCAATCACCAGAAAAGCACCGACACCCACACCCACAGCGTAAATCAGCACAGTACCGTTCATAACCGCACTGACCTGATTGGCAAGCACCTGTAAGTCCGGCTCCGCAATGGTGATCAGCATACCCAGCACAAAACAGACACCCAGCAGCAGCGACAGCTTTTTCTGCCGGGAAAGGCCGGAACCTACATGGGCACCCATAGGTGTCATGGCCAGATCCGCACCCATACTGAACAGGCCGATGCCAATGACCAGCATCACGGCGCCAATGGTAAACGTCACGAGTTCCGCCCGGGACAATTCCACCAACGGTGTCAGTGCCAGCACGTACACGATTACTGTAATGGGCATGGCAGAATACAGCGCTTCAATGATTTTTGCTTTCAATTCTCTCAATACATCACCCCGTTTCCCATCAAATTTACAATGTATGCTTATTGTATCATACAAGCCGGATTCAGACAACCATAATGGAGAAAATAATTGTCCTTTACCGTTCCTTTGCCCCTTTGGCAGAAAAAAATCCCCCAGTCCGAAGACTGGGGGATGATTTCTCAGAAAGCTAAGAGATTACTCGTAGATCTCGGTGACAACGCCGGAACCGACGGTACGGCCGCCTTCACGGATAGCGAAACGCAGGCCCTTCTCGATAGCGATGGGGGTGATCAGCTCAACGTTCATGATGACGTTGTCGCCGGGCATGCACATGTCGGTGCCTTCGGGCAGGGAGATGATGCCGGTAACGTCA
>JAGBAI010000104.1 GCA_017939025.1 Oscillospiraceae bacterium | reverse complement strand
CCGTTGGGGCCCAGGCCCAGCAGCTGCAGGTCAGCGCCGCCGAAGGCATCGATGACAGCATCATAACGGGCGCACTCAGCAGCAGCGTCGGGGTTGGTGCCGTCGGGAATATTGCAGTTAGCCTGATCGATGTTCACATGGTCAAACAGGTTAGAGCGCATGAAATAGGCATAGCTCTGGTCGTGATCCTTGGTCAGGCCCACATACTCGTCCAGGTTCACGGTTTTGACCTGGGAGAAATCCAGTTCGCCGGACTCGTACTTGGCGATCAGCTCCTTGTAAGTACCCACAGGGCTGGAACCGGTGGCCAGACCCAGCACGCAGTCGGGCTTCAGGTGGATCTGGGCGGCGATGATGTTTGCAGCCTTCCGGCTGACATCGGCGTAATCCTTGGCAATGATCAGTCTCATGATAAGGTTCCCCTTTCGATTGTTGAAATTGTTTTGTTTTCCCATCAGATATTGTAGCACCTTTTGTCCCAGATGTACAGCATTTTTTAGTGAGGAGTTAGGAGTGAGGAGTTAGGAATTTCTTTTCACTCCTAACTCCTAATTCCTAACTCCTAACTCTTACAAACTGGCCCTATTTTACATTCCTGTTTTGGCACTGTATTTATTACCAGTTTTCGTTATAATAAGTTCAGAAAAAGCAAGGAGGTTCCTGTTATGGAAAAGAAACAGACCATTTCTACCAAAAAAATCGTACTGACAGCCCTCATGGCTGCTCTGACCATTGTGGGCTCCGCCATCCGCATCACCATGCCCATCGATATTGCCGGTACCACTTCCTTCCATCTGGGCAACATCATGTGCGCCCTGTCCGGCATCCTGCTGGGACCCTGGCTGGGCGGTCTGGCCGCCGGCCTGGGCAGCTTTCTGTACGACATGACCAATCCGCTGTATGTTTCCGAAGCCTGGATCACCTTCCTGACCAAAGGTGCATACGGTCTGTTCCCCGGTCTGGTGATGCTGCTGTGGAAGGGACATTGGGGTGCCATCAAAGCAGGCATTGCCGCCGCCTCCGGAGCCCTGGCTTACGCCGCCATGTATCTGGCAAAAACCTACTGGTGGAGCGGTATTTTCAAGCAGGGACTGACGGCAGAAGCTGCCCTGCTCACCGTGATCAGCAAAATCCCCGCCACTACCTTCAATGCCGTGGTTGCCATTATCTTTGCTCCCATTCTGGCTGTGTCCATTCGGAAGGCACTGGAAGTGAATCATCTGACACTTGAATGAAAACAATGCAGGGAGCGTCCTTTGGTACGGTCCCTGTTTCCATTTCTAAGACATGCAGTAAAAAAGACTCCGCGGAAAAATCCGCGGAGTCCATTTTTTATATTTTAGCGGGCAGAAACATACTTGTGCAGAGTCTTGCGGACAGCGCCGGGGCCGGCGTACAGTTCAGCGACCATGCCTTCGATCTTCTCGCCCAGGCCCAGAGCGTAGACGTCAACACCGAACACATCGGTACGGGCATACAGAGCCTTCAGGCAGCTGAAGTCCTGCTCGCCTTCCTTGACTTCCAGAGGAGCAACGATAGCCTGCAGCTCAGAGAGCAGAGGATCGGGAGAAGGAGCGAATGCGTTGCCGGCATCGTCGATGCCCTTCAGGTAACGGGCATAACCAGCCAGCACCAGGGGGATCAGGACCAGGTTGTCCTTATCCAGGCCGCGCTCGTGGTACTTCTTCAGAGTCTCACCGAAGCGGATGGGCAGCTTCTGGCTGGTATCCATGGCGATACGCTGGGGAGCGTCGGGCATGAAGGGGTTGGGCAGACGACGGTTCAGAACAGCACCGATGAACTCATAGGGATTCAGAACACCGGGGTCGGTGACGACAGGCATAGCCTCGATATAGCCTATCTTCTGGATGAAGCCGCGGATATCCTCGTCCTTCATCTCAGCGGAGATCAGGTCATAGCCCAGCATGCAGCCGTAGATGGACATAGCGGTGTGCAGGGGGTTCAGACAGGTGGTAACCTTCATGGTCTCAACCTGGTCAACAGTCTCGCGCTGGGTGTACAGAACGCCGCCCAGATCCAGGGGAGGACGACCGTTGGTGTAGTGGTCTTCGATGACCAGGTACTGAGTCTCTTCAGCGTTGACGAAGGGAGCGGTGAAGCTGTGTCGATCGGTCTCGATGGTGTAGTTGTCTTCGAAGCCGTCAGCAGCCAGCATTTCCTGAACCAGAGCGTGGGGACGGGGGGTGATCTTGTCGATCATAGCCCAGGGGAAGGTGACCTTGGTCTCATCCTGGACGTAAGCAGCGAACTCAGCGGGAACCAGACCGTCAGCAACCCACTTGTTGACGTAGGTCATGACACCGGCCTTGACCTTGTCGCCGTTGTGAGAGCAGTTGTCCATGGACTGAACGGTCAGAGGCAGCTGACCGGCCAGGAAGCGCTCGTACAGCAGAACAGCGACCTTACCCATAGCCAGAACGGGCTTCATGCCGCGCTCCAGATCGTGAGGCGCAACGCCATAGCCCTTCTCGGTGATGGTGAAGGAGATCATCTGCAGAGAGGGCTTACGGAAGATCTCAACCAGACGGGCCCAGTCAGCATCGAACTGGTAGTCAGCCTTGATGCTCTCAACAACAGAAGCAATGACCTTCTTCTCGATATCGCCGGTGGACTTCAGGGAGACCAGCAGGGACAGGTTCTCGTAGGGAGCGTATGCCTTGTCAATGATCTCGTAGTCGAAGGTTTCGGCCACGACGATACCACGGTCATACTTGCCGCTGTTCAGAACGTCATTCAAGACAGCTGCGGTGAAAGCACGGAAAATATTGCCGGCGCCGAAGTGCACCCAAGTGGGCTCGTTGTAGGTTTTTTCCTTAACGGCCTTCAGGTCATACTTAGGCAGCTCATAGCCCTTCGCTTCCCATTCCTGGGGATTGAAGGAATCGCTCAGAATGTCAGTAAGCTTCATGTTGCAATTGCTCCTTAAATAATTTTTTGGGGAGAACAGACAAACCATTCTCACACTTTTACAGGTACATTATAGTCGAAAAGCCTTTTTTCCGCAATAGCGGATTATGAATTATTCAACGTTTTGTACAACCGAACAAATCTCATGCAGGATTTTTGTTAAAAATCCCGTCTTGCGTATTAAGGTTACAGGGCATAACCTCCTGAAGATATTTAAAAAAGGACCGCCGAAGCGGTCCTTTTCTATAGCTATAGGCAGATTACAGAGTGGTCTTGGTGCCGGCCTTCTTGTCCAGCATGTCCCAGGCGCCCAGCATGTACATGATGCCCAGAGCGCGGTCGTACAGACCGTAGCCGGGACGGACAGTGCCGGGACCCTCACCCCACAGGTGACGGCCGTGGTCGGGACGGATGTAGCCTTCGTAGCCGCACTCGTGGTAAGCCTTCAGGATCTCCAGGATGCCGGTCTCGCCGTCGCAGTCACGGTGGGAAGCTTCGGAGAAGTCACCGTTGTCGAAGTGCTTGACGTTACGGATGTGAGCGAAAGCGATGCGGTCGCAGTGCTTACGAACAACGTTGGCAACGTTGTTGTTGGGATCGGCGTTCAGAGAGCCGGAGCACAGAGTCAGGCAGTTGTTGGGATGGTCGACCATGGACAGGAAGCGGTCGATGTTCTCCTCGCTGATCAGCAGGCGGGGCAGACCGAAGATATCCCATGGGGGATCGTCCATGTGGATAGCCATCTTGATGCCGCACTCCTCACAGGTGGGCATAATGGCCTCCAGGAAGTACTTCAGGTTGGCCCACAGCTTCTCGTGGTCAACATCAGCATACTCCTTGAACAGGCGGTCCAGCTGAGCCATACGCTCGGGCTCCCAGCCGGGGAAGGACATGTTGTACTTCTCGGTGAAGTCCAGGATGTACTTGGCCATGGCGTTGTAGTCGTCCTGGATCATGCCCTTTTCATAGAACAGAGCGGTGGAACCGTCGCCCACGGGGTGGAACAGATCGGAACGGGTCCAGTCGAAGATGGGCATGAAGTTGTAGCAGATGACCTTGACACCGAACTTGGACAGGTTGCGGATGCAGACCTTGTAGTTCTCGATCAGAGCGTCACGGGTGGGCTTGCCGATCTTGATATCATCATGAACGTTGACAGACTCGACGACGTCGCCGTTGAAGCCGTACTTGTGCAGCTGATCCATGACCTCAGCGATTTCGTGCTCTTCCCAGATCTCACCGGGCATCTTGTGGTGCAGCGCCCAAACGATGGTGCTGACGCCAGGAATCTGCTTGATATAGTCCAGGGTGATCTGATCGTTGCCCTCGCCATACCAACGGAAACCCATTTGCATAGGCATAGTAAATTCCTCCATTACTAAATTTTCTGCCTCGCCTCCATAAAACACAGGGGGAGGCATAATTGGCTAGATAGATTATAACACAAACCACCCCCATCTGACAACGAAGTGTTAAACGAAATATTGAACAAAAAAACGGGTGAAAATTTAGGTAAGAAAACCAGTTGACTTGTATTTTGCCGCCTCTTGTACTTTGCTGAGATCTATATTATAATGTATCCATTCTATTTTCAGGAGGCAATTATGAAAAAGAAGATAACCCCCGGTATGCTGATCCTGGTGGTGCTGGCCATGTTCTTTGGCTTTGGCTTTTCCTTCAACCCCCAGGAAGCGGCTTCACTCCCGGAATCCACCGGGGTGGCCTACACAGAGGCTGTTGACATTCCCTTTGAGACCGAAGCTGTTCAAACCGAAGCCGCTATTGCCTTTGAAGGCACCTACACATCAAAAGAAGATGTAGCGCTTTACCTGTACACCTATGGCTGCCTGCCGGAAAACTTCATCACCAAGGCCGAAGCCCGGGAACTGGGCTGGGAAGGCGGCGGGCTGGAGGATTATGCTCCCGGCATGTGCATCGGCGGCGACCATTTCGGCAATTACGAAGGGCTGCTGCCGGAGGATCGTGACTACACCGAATGTGACATTGACACTCTGGGCAAAGACAGCCGGGGTGCCAAGCGGATCGTCTTCTCCGAAGACGGTTTGATTTATTACACAGAAGATCACTATGAGAGCTTTGAGCTGCTCTACGGAGAACCCTGATGAATGTGACCATTGACTGCGCCGCTATGGAAACCCGGGAGGATCTGCACCGGATCGTTTCCGAAGCCCTCTCGTTCCCCGCCTGCTACGGCAACAACCTGGATGCGCTGCATGACATGCTCACTTCTCTTTCCGGCACCATTCGGTTGGAAAACTGGGAAATAGCAGAAGAAAAACTGGGAAAATACGGCATCGCCGCTAAAAAAGCCATCACGCATGCCGCACTGGAAAACAAAAGGCTCACTGTGATCCTGTAAAAAACCGCTCCTTCGGGAGCGGTTTTCTGCATATCTTCCGCCTTTTCCGGACAAACTGTCTCTGGAGGGATCTTATGACAGATAAGGAATATCAGCTTTTGGTAGAAGAAATGAGTCCAAAATCCCCTATGGGCAAGGATTGTCTCATGGCTTTTGTGGTGGGCGGCCTCATCTGTACTCTGGGGCAGGTGCTGGTCAACTGCTACAGCACGCTGGGGCTGGACAAGGATGCTGCGGGCAGCGCCGCGTCCATGACTTTGGTCGCACTGTCCGCCCTGCTCACCGGCCTGAGCCTGTACGACAATCTGGCAAAGCACGCCGGTGCCGGAACTCTGGTGCCCATCACCGGCTTCGCCAACGCCATTGCCGCCCCGGCCATTGAATTCAAGACCGAGGGCATGATCCTTGGTACGGCGGCGAAGATGTTTACCATCGCCGGGCCGGTGATCGTGTATGGCCTGGCGGCATCGGTGGTCTATGGTTTAATCTATTGGATTTCTTTCCTTTTCTCATAACCGTTCAACAAAAAAGTGGCTGCACCCGAAGGTACAGCCGCTTTGTTACGTTTTTTTCCAGAGCCACAGGGCATAACCGCCGGAGAGTACGATGATCAGCACTGCCGAGCAGGTCTGAACCGTCCCCGCATCGCCCCTGCCGAAGATCCCGGTCACCAGATCCGTAAAGGGCCCCGCTTCCAGGGCAAAGACGCTGGTGGCGTTGACAAACATATGGCTCACGATACACGGCAGCATACTGCCGCCTTTATAGACCAGAACCGTATACAAAAAACCGATGGCAATGGCATAACAAACCTGTAATAAAACCCCCAGGATATCCGCTGTATTGGCCAGGTTCACAATATGTCCCGCGCCAAAGGTCACAGCCGATACGATGATCGCGCTTTTCAGTCCATCCTTTGCCATGGCCCGGAACAGAAACCCACGGAAAATGATTTCTTCTACATAACCGCCCATTGCCAGATTCACCATCATCAGCAGTGAAACTGCCAAAGGTGCCGTCACGCCCAGTCCATTCACCAGATTCACGCAGGACATCAGCACCAGTGGGATAAACCACAGATAGATGCTGATTTTCCTCCGAAAACGGCACAGGCCATATTTTTGTGCCAATCCGTTTTTCAGAATCCACACCGTTGAGACGGCTGCCAGCAACAGGATACAGCCTACCGGAACCAGCAGCTGGCCCACCGTTTTTCCCGCCAGATCATCAAAGCCTCCGCAAAACTGCAGTGCAACGTTCATCACACCGACATACAGTCCGATCCAGACCAGCGCAAAGGTCAATTCACTTTTCTCATAAAGTTTTTTCATAGGTTATGCCTTTCTCAGCATCCGTGCCAACGCCCTGGTTACATCTGCGCACCGGTGGGCGGCGATGCGTTCAAAGGTGGGGTAATCCATTTCCGCGCTGTCATCGGCCTTGTCAGAAATGGCCCGGAGGATCACGAAGGGAACGGCATTGCGGTAAGCTGTCTGGGCAATGGCGGCACCTTCCATTTCGGTGCACAGGCCCTGGGTGTTGGCGATGATCTTCTCTTTCAGCGCCTTCACAGCCACAAACTGATCGCCGCTGGCGATGCGGCCTTTTTTCGTATGACCGGGATTGACGGATTCGGCAGCGGCGAAGGCATAGTCCATCATGGCTGCATCCGCCGGGAAGGAGATCACGTCCATACCGGGAACCTTGCCGTAGGGATAGCCAAAATTGACGCAGTCGAAGTCATGGTACATGGCATCGGTGCTGACCACCAGGTCACCGATGTCCAGATCGGCGCACAGGGAGCCGGCAATGCCGGTATTCACCAGATGGGTCACGCCGAAGCAGCTGCACAGGATCTGGGCACAGATGGCCGCGTTGACCTTGCCCACACCGCACTGGACAACCACAGCATCCAGTCCTTCCAGCTTGCCTTCATAGAAGGTACTGCCGGCGATTGTTTTTTCTTCCTTATTTTCCATAGCGCCCAGCAGAAGCTCTACTTCCACCTGCATGGCACCGATGATTCCCAGTTTTGTCATCATTTTTTCCCTCTTTCAGTCCGGATATACCAGTTGTGTATCCTCAATGTTTTCCAGCAGAGCGGTATATTTTCTGCCCCAGTAGTTGGCCATGGGCAGGTTCATATCCAGATAATTGCCGCAGTCCTTTGCACTGGCGCCGGGAACCTCTCCCCGGTAATCCCGGATAAACCGGAAACAGTCCCGTACCAGAGGCACCACCTCTTTGGAGGTATAATCCCCGGTCAGCAGCAGGTAAAAGCCCGTCCGGCAGCCCATGGGGCCAAAATACAGCACCTTGTCTTTCCAATTGGGTTCATTGCGCAGGTACGTCGCCGCCAGATGCTCTATGGTGTGAACCTCCGCGGTATTCATCACCGGCTCGTCGTTGGGCTTGGTCAGCCGCAGGTCAAAGGTAGTAACGGTTTCCACTCCAACCTTGTCCTTCCGGGACACATACAGGCCCGGCTGCAGCTTGATATGATCGATGGTAAAGCTTGTAATTTTTTCCATAATGACCTCAATTCTTATTTCTGCTGCAATTGGCAGCGTCGATGGCGATGACCAGCAGCAGGCCCGGAAGCTCGTCCTCTGCTTTGTGGAATTCCAGAGCGTACGTATCGCTGAGGCGGAAGATTTCCTTTTGGATGGACATGACTTCCCGGCGGCCCTCCATCACCCGGTAATCCCAGCCGAAAACATCACCGTCCACATTCCAGCCCCGGTAATCTACCCGGTAGTTTTCTTTAAAAAATGTCAGTTCCTTCCGGACAGTGCCCATTACCTTTCCACCAATGACGATTTCAAACTGGGGCAGAATGGTAAACAGCTTTTCCCTGATGGCGCCCATTTCCCTGCCGGTATGCTTGTCATACACCTGAATCTGATGACCCAGCGCAAAGAATTTGGCTCTGACCTCATAGCAGGCCTCTCCCTCTTCATTATAGACATCATAACTGTCTGTCCAGGAAAAAATCCGTTGACGGATAAACAGCCGCATAATACCGCCTCCTTTGGTGCCATCATAGCACAATGGCCCCTGTTTTGCAAGAAAAATGGCGATGCCGCTGCGTCACCATCCGAATTAAGGAAATCTTAAAGGGCTTTTTTTCTCAAACAGGCCAAATGTTCTTGCTTTTTTCAAGGGGCAATGATAGAATACTATTGACTATACCATAAAAGGTAGGGATGGATAAATGGGTAAGAATGATTTCGATATCGATTTCAGCTTTGACGACGACTACAGCTTCGACCCCAAAGCCTTTCTGGGAGAAGAAGAATATAATAAAGACATCGACTTAAACGCCTATTCCGACGAAGAACTGGGGCTGACCCCCCCTAAGAAGGAAGAGGAAGACAGCTTCGACCTGGACGAAGATCTGGATCTGGACGATTTTCTGAATATGGCAGACCAGGAGGATGCGGACGAAGAGGATCCCGACGAAGAAGAATACGAAGAAGAGGATGACGTGCAGGACGTTCCCGCCGAGGAAGAGGAGGAATACTTCCAGGAGGCAGAGGATGAAGCTGAATACGTCTCCGAAGAAGCATACGAAGAAGACGAGGCCATCGAAGCTGATCCGATGCCCGGGGAGACAGACATGAACGAAGAAATGGAATACGAAGAGCTGGAGGCCCTCGAGTCCTCCGAAGAATACGAGGAAGAGGCCGTTCCCGCTGAAGCAGACGAAGAAAGTGGCGAGGAGCCGGTCACCCGCAAACCCAGAGAGAAAAAGCCTTTGCCAAAAATCACGCTGCCCAAGCTGAAGGCTCCCAAGATCCTGACAAAGTTCTTTGACCTGTATTTTGCTCCGGTGCTCCACAAGGAGCTGCAGGAAGAGCCTGTGGATCCCAACAAGCCCCGGCGCCGCAGAAAGTCCCGGCAGCAGATCTTCAAGGAATTCTATCTGCCTCCCATTCTGGTGTGCATCAGTTTGATCCTGGTGCTGTCCTTCATCATTGGCTCCCTGTCCAACGTCATCGCCCTGCGCAAGATCGAGGATGAGGCCAAGAAGAATCAGCTGGATGCTTCCATCAGCGCCGCTGAACTGGCAGAGCAGCAGAATGACCGCATCGTGGCCGAAGCTGAGGCCCTGGCTGCCCAGTACAACTATCAGGAGGCCATCAACCTGCTCAACTCCATCAATGGCGGCGATCTGACTTCCTATCCCGAAATTGGTGCCAAGGTGGCGGACTACACTACCATTCAAAGCCAGCTGGTGGAGCACAAGGAACCCTCTCTGATCCCCAACCTGAGCTTCCATGTGCTGATTGCGGATCCTACCCGGGCCTTTAAGGACGATACCTATGGCGGCCAGTACAACAAGAATTTCGTCACCTGCGATGAATTCTCCAAGATCCTCAACGAGCTGTATAACAATGGCTACGTTCTGGTGGATTTTGACTCCTTCGCCGCCTCCAACACCGATCTGGACGGCAACCAGAAATTCTACATCGATCCCATCCTGCTGCCTGAAGGCAAGAAGCCTGTGATGATTACCGAGACCATGGTCAACTACTTTGACTATATGACCGGCGGCGACGGCGACGGCACGCCCGATGCCAACGGTGACGGCTTCGCCAGCCGCCTGGTGGTCAACGGTGACAGCATCAAGGCCGAGTACATCGATGCCCAGGGTCAGACCCAGGTGGGCAACTATGATCTGGTACCCATTCTGGAGGACTTCATCGCACAGCATCCCGATTTCTCCTACCGTGGTGCCCGGGCTACTCTGGCCTTCACCGGTCACGAGGGTGTCTTTGGTTACCGCTGCAACACCACTTACATCGGCACCAAGGGCCAGGATTTCTATGACCAGCAGGTTGCCGGTGCCCAGCAGATTGCCAATGCCCTGCGGGCAAAGGGCTACACCCTGGCCTGCTATACCTACTCCAACGAAGCCTATGCCGGTTACTCCGTGGCCCAGATTTCCGCTTCTCTGACCTCCTGGACCAACGAGGTTACCAACATCATCGGACCCGTGGACACCTTTGTCTTTGCCAAGACCAGCAACATCACCGATTTCAGCGGTCAGGCCTTCAATGTTATGTACACCAGCGGCTTCCGTTACTTCATTGGTCACGGCACCAAGCCCTATGCCGAGGTGAACACCACCTATGTCCGCCAGAACCGTCTGATGGTCACCGGTGAGAACATGGTTCACTACGCCAGCCAGTTCACAGACCTGAGCCTGTTCAACCCCAACGTGGTTCTGGATCTGACCAACCGCGGTAACGTTCCCAAGTCCGGCTAATCAAATACTTAAGCGCCGGGAGTGATCCCGGCGCTTTCTTTGGAGGAACTTTTATGGATATCAAACCCGGCATTTACCGGCATTTTAAGGGAAACCGCTACGAAGTTATTGGCATTGCCAGCCATTCGGAAACCATGGAGCCTATGGTGGTCTACCGGGCACTCTATGGTGAGCATGGCCTGTGGGTACGCCCTGCCGCCATGTGGAATGAGCATGTGGAGCGGGAGGATTATTCCGGCCCCAGATTTCAGTATATTGGTGAATAAACCGAAATGCCCCATGTGCATAGCACATGGGGCATTTCTTATAAAGAGCTGTCGGAAAGAGCAGAATTACAGCACAATGAAGGTGCAGCCGCCGGGGGCCACTTCAATGGTGCCGGCCTTGACTTCTTCGCCGCACAGGCAGGGCAGTTCATCGTTTTCACCCAGGGTCAGTTCCCGGCCGTTCAGCAGCATGGTGCGGCTGCGCATGGAACCGTTGCCGGTGAGGGCGTATACAGTTGCGTCCTTGGGGATCTCCACCGTGGTAGCCTCATCCCAGGAGGTATTGATCACCAGATAGGCAATACCATCCTTGCCATCCTTGCGGGAATGGGCATACACATGGACACCGGGGCGGACAGCTTCGCCGGAGGCATAGCAGGTATCGCCCATGATCCGCTTCCACAGCAGCACGGCAAAGTAGCTGGGACGGGGCACGAAGGTACCATGCTTCAGCCAGCCATAGTCGGAAGAAGCCAGCGTGTTGTGGAAGATGACGCCGTCGGTAACGGTGGCGAAGGAACCGATCTCGTTCAGAGTACGCACGACCTCGGCATAGGTGGAAGCCCAGGTGTGACCGCCGGCTCCGGCATCGCCGGACTCGGTGACCCACATTTCACCGTTGGGCTTGGCATACTTGTCCCGGTAGGAAGCAAAGCACCGGGCCGTGTGAGCCGCGGCGCCCAGATACTCTTCACTCATGCAGCCCTCATAGGGTGTAAAGGCAGAGGGCATCATGGCAGCCATACGCTCAGAAACGCCGTTATAATAGTGATAGGAGAAGATGTCCAGCGGCTCGGTGCAGCCGTCCATCAGGTCTCCGGTGGAGCAGTAAGCCAGCGCGGCAGCAATACCGGCAGTGTCGGCAGCACCGTCAGCCCAGGGATGGGGATTGCCGTAAGCATCCACGCTCATGGCATTGGGATCCGTGTCAGAGGGGCCAATGATGGTACACTCGGGATAGTTTTCTCTCACCCACTTGTGGAACAGATCCTGGTCACGGCGGAAGTCAGCAGCGGTGTAACCCTTGGGGAAGCCGGTATTCTGGAGCATATTGGGCTCGTTGACGAACTCAACAGCCTCAATGGGGCAGCCCAGCTCCTTGGACAGGGCAAAAATCTTCTCTGCCTGCTCCGGATGCCAGGGCTCATTGGCTGCGTGGAGTCCGTCGCAGTTGGCAACAGAGATCTTCAGCTTGCCGCCCACAGCTTTAACAAAGTTACACAGGTTCACCCACTGCTCTTTCCGCAGATGGTTGAAGTACCCCTCAGGCATGCCGGTACCGTCAAAATCATAGTAAGTACGGGTGGCCCAGGTGCCGGAGACCCGAACCCAGCAGCTGCCCAGTTCCTTGGCCAGCTTGATGAGCCGGGGATTGGTGGTGTCGATGGGGTCATACCACTGGTGCATGGCACCCATACCCTTGGAGAAATCGGGAACGGGAACCGCCTCGGTGCCTTCGATCTGGGCATCGGTGTAGGCCTTCCAGAAGGTACCGCCGGTGACCTCGGTCATTTCCACGTTATAGGAAATCAGTCTGGGATTCATGTCACGAAGCTTTTCCAGGCCCTCTGCCTGGAGCTTTACAAATTCAGCCATGGGAATCAGTCTCCTTATTTTATCAAATGGGCTACAGCCCTAGGTTATCATTATAGTCCATGTTCCCTTCCTCTTGGAAGAACCAGAATGCCACAATTGCGACACTTTCAAAACAAATAGAACGCCCTGCTTTTAGGCAATTCTGCCGAAAGCAGGACGTTTTTCACATATCTTCCAGTCTTCCGCTGAACAGCGGCCGGGTCAGCAGCTGCATGGCAAGCTCGGCCATCTCTTCCGCGCTTTTGTAAAAACCATCATAATGCCACTGAACGATCATGGTCATCAGGCCGCAAACCATGAACATGGTGCCATATTCCCGCAGCCGCCTGTCAGCGATCTGGAGAAACCGTGGGATCGTATCCATATCGTTGGAGAACTCCATAGCCCGCTGGATCAGCAGACCGCTGAGTCCGCTTTTCCGCAAAGCATCCAGCAGTTCCTTGTGGTAGACCCAGTAGCAGAACACACCCTTCATATACTCCATGGGTGTCGCTTCTTTTTGCCGCTCCGGATATCCGGTGTACATATCATAATCCATCAGAGCATGGTCAATGAGGGCATAGAGGGCACCGTCCTTACCAGAAAAGTAGCGGTAAAAGGATTTCCGGGGAACACCGATCTCCTGGCACAGGTCGCTGACGGTGATTTGGTCATACTGTTTTTTCAGCATGATCCGCAAAAGGCCCTGCTCCAGTTCCCGCTGCCGCTGGGCAGATGCTTCTGTCTGGCATTGCTTGTACATAGGCGCACTCCTCACTTTTTCCGCAGAGCGTATACACATTTTATAATATCATATCATATTTTCAAAAAATCGCAACACCTTTAGCGATTCTGTTTGATTTCCTACAATAAAAATTGGCGTACTATGTCACAAACGCGTCGTTTTGTGACTTGTTAACATTTCGTTCATATTGTATAATGATGTCGAAATGTGGGTAGCTGTGCCATACGGCTCCCGCAACAAAGTAAGGAGGAAATTACAATGGCAAAACCTGTCCAACTGGACGCTAATGGCTACCGCAAGTTTGGCACCATCGACAAGCTGGCTTACGCCGCAGGTGACTTTGGCTGCAACATGTCCTTTGCACTGAAGAGCTACCTGACCATCTTCTGGACCCAGTATATGGGTATCGACTCCATCCTCATGGCTTCCCTGCTGCTGCTCGTGCAGGTCTGGGACGCCATCAACGACCCGCTGATCGGCGGTCTGATCGACGCTGACAAGCGTCAGTACAAGCGCAACAAGTTCCTGACCTACATCTGGCTGGGTTCTCTGGGCCTGATGCTGGGCGGCGCTTTCTGCTTCCTGCCCTTCAAGGGCGCTCCCTCCATGGTCAAGAACATCCTGTTCGTGGCCGGTTACATCATCTGGGACGCTTTCTACACCATCGCCAACGTTCCCTACGGCTCCATGCTGTCTCTGATCACCACCGATGCCGGTGAGCGTGCACAGCTGTCCACCTTCCGCTCTGCCGGCGCTATGATCGGCGGCATGGCTACCGGTGTCATCATCCCCATGCTGATTTATGATGCTGACTCCAACCTGAAGGGCGACACCCTGTTCCTGATTGCTCTGTTCATGGGCTTCCTGGGCTTCATCGCCTTCCAGTTCATGATCCGCAAGACTGTCGTTCGTGTTGACACCACCGTCACCCTGAACGAAGAGGGCCCCAAGTTCAACCCCGTCAAGGCTACCATCAACTTCTGCAAGAACCGCGCTGCCATTGGCGTTACCCTGATGGCTCTGGCACAGATCATCTGCATGTACGGTGTTACCACCGCTTCTCAGGTCATGTTCCAGGCTTACTTCAAGAACGCTCAGATCTCCGGTCTGCTGGGTATGCTGAGCTACTTCGGCCTGTTCCTGTTCATGCCCTTCATCGGCAAGCTGGTCGGTAAGTTCGGCAAGAAGGAATGTGTCGCATTCGGTTTCGTTGTTACCGTCGTGGCTTACGGCCTGATGCTGATTCTGCCCATCACTCCCGATGGCAAGGGTCTGGCCATGTACGCTGCCTGCCAGGCACTGGCTGCTCTGGGCAATGGCCCCTCCACCTGTGTCGGCTGGTCTCTGGTTGCTGACTTCATCGACTACGGTGAATGGAAGACCGGCAACCGTGACGAGGGCACCAACTACGCTCTGTACTCCTTCTTCCGTAAGCTGGCTCAGGGCATCGGCCCCTCCTTGGGTCTGGTTCTGGCCACCATGCTGGGCTACAACGCCGCTCTGGGCGCCAACCAGCCCGCTGATGTTGCTCTGACCATGCGCTATATGGTCGCCATCGGCTACCTGGTAGGCCAGTCCGTCCAGCTGATTGCCATTCTCTTCATCTACAACCTGGATAAGAAGACCCTGGCAAAGGTTCATGCCGAACTGGCTGAGCGCAAGGCTGCTGCCAAGTAAGTAATTTTCCTTCTTAAAAAGTCTCCTCCGGTTTTTCCGGAGGAGATTTCCTTACTGTACTTTTCCCAAATCCTATGGTATAATTTCCCCACCAATACAGAAAGCAGGTAATCCCATGAAATTCTGGCAATCCATTTCCACCAAGGACTTCGGCTTCGGCGTGATTCTGTTCGCGCTGGTCATCGCCGTCAGTCTGTTCCAGCCCTCCAACAAGATCATCGCGGAATTCGGCGAAGATTCCGTGGATATCAAGTCTGCCCGGTATAAAATGAATATCCCCTACGACATGGTGGAAAGTGCGGAGCTGGTGGACAAGCCGGACATGGGCGAAGCCATCGACGGCAACGACGACATGATCCTTCAGACCGGACTGTGGAAAAACGACACTTGGGGCGAATACAAAATGTGCACCGAGATCGCCACAGACAACTGCATCGTGCTGCATCTGACGGATGGACAAACCTTCGTTATCTCCCGCCGGGATAATGGGGAAACAGCCAAGGTATTCGAGGAATTCCGGGAACATATCTCATAATGCTGTAGGGACCGTCCTCCCGGACGGTCCGCTTGGAGCAACGTGTGCTCTGTGCAAGCGGACTGTCGGGGACGACGGTCCCTACATTTTTTATTTCAGACCGTTTCCTCTTAGCTCGATGATCTGATCTCTCAGCACGGCGGCATACTCGTATTCCATCATCCGGGCTGCTTCCTTCATCTGCTTTTCCAGACGGGCAATCTCCTTTTCCTTCTCGGCCTTGGTCATCTTCACGCCGCTGCTCCCCTTCCGTTCGGCGGTGGGAGAGGAGATTTCAATAAGATCCCGGACGGATTTGATGACCGTCTTGGGAACAATGCCGTGGGCTTCATTGTAGGCATTCTGGATCTCTCTTCTGCGGGCAGTTTCGTCTATGGCAGCACGCATAGAGGGCGTTACATGGTCAGCATACATAATGACCTTTCCCTCGGCATTTCGGGCTGCACGGCCAATGGTCTGGATCAAACTGGTCTCTGAACGCAGGAAGCCCTCCTTATCTGCGTCCAGAATGGCCACCAGACTTACCTCCGGTAAATCCAGGCCCTCACGAAGCAGGTTAATGCCTACCAGAACGTCGAATTTCGCCATGCGCAGATCCCGGATGATCTCCATTCGCTCCATGGCACCGATGTCCGAGTGCATGTAACGAACCTTAATCCCTGCCTTTTGCAGATACACCGTCAGATCCTCTGCCATTTTTTTAGTCAGTGTGGTCACCAGAACCCGTTCGTTTTTCGCAGTTCGGGCATTGATCTCTCCGATGAGATCGTCAATCTGACCGTCAATGGGCCGCACCTCCACCTCCGGATCCAGCAAACCCGTGGGACGGATCACCTGCTCCACCGTCTGGCCGGAGCGGGTCCGTTCATATTCGGCAGGGGTGGCAGACACGTAGATCACCTGGTTGATTTTCTTATCGAATTCCCCAAAATTCAAAGGACGGTTGTCATAAGCCGATGGCAGGCGGAAGCCGTAATTCACCAGGGCATCCTTCCGGCTCCGGTCACCGGCATACATGGCCCGACACTGGGGCAATGTCACATGACTCTCGTCAATGAACATGACAAAATCCTCGGGGAAATAATCCAGCAGCGTAGTGGGCGGCGTGCCGGGGGCCCGGCCCTGTATTACCCGGGAATAGTTCTCAATGCCGTTACAGAAGCCGATCTCCGTCAGCATTTCCAGATCGTAGGCCGTCCGCTGGGCGATCCGCTGGGCTTCGATGAGCTTGTCATGGGCCCGGAAGTAGGCCACCTGTTCATCACATTCCCGCTGGATCTCCAGCATGGCCCGGTGGAGCTTTTCCTTGGATGCCACATAATGGCTGGCAGGATAAATGGCTACATGATCCAGGAACCGTTCAGCCATGCCGGAAACGGCGTTTATCTCACTGATCCGGTCCACCTCATCACCGAAGAATTCCACCCGGATGGCCTTTCCCGACCAGTAGGCAGGATAGATCTCCAGCGTGTCACCACGGAGGCGGAATTTATTTCGGGAAAAATCCAGGTCATTGCGCTCATAACGGATCTCCGCCAGTTTCCGCAGCACATCGTCCAGGGGATATTCATGGCCCACCCGGAGGGAAATCACCATGCTTTTATAATCAATGGGGTCGCCCAGACCATACAGGCAGCTGACGGAGGATACCACGATCACATCCCGCCGCTCAAAGAGCGCCGAAGTGGCACTGTGGCGCAGCCGGTCGATCTCTTCGTTGACGGAGGCATCCTTCTCGATATAGGTATCCGTATGGGCAATGTAGGCCTCTGGCTGGTAATAGTCGTAATAGGATATAAAATATTCCACTGCGTTGTTGGGAAAGAATTCCCGGAACTCTGTACACAGCTGCGCCGCCAGCGTCTTGTTGTGTGCCAGCACCAGGGTGGGCCGGTTCAGTTTTTCAATGACCGAAGCCATGGTGAAGGTCTTGCCGGAGCCGGTGACACCCAGAAGGGTCTGTTCCCGCAGGCCCCAATTGACGCCGTTGACCAATCCGGCAATGGCCTCCGGCTGGTCGCCGGAGGGACGGTAATCGGATACCAGTTTAAATTTGTCCATCCTGCTCCTCCTTTAGTAAATCGGGATCACCCGAAAATCATAGCGCGGTGTCTGTGCCATGGAGACATAATCCCCTTCCGCCACCACAATATGGTCTGCCAGCACAATCTCCACTGCCTGCAAGGCAGCATACAGCCGTTTGGTGGTAAGCAGATCCTCCTCCGAAGGAACTGCCACACCGCTGGGATGGTTGTGGGCCAGCACCACTGAGGACGCATTGGCTCCCAGGGCAGTCTCCACCACCTTCCGGATGGAGATGCTGGCGACATTGACGCTGCCTTCCCCAAGCTCTTTGCAGCAGATGACCTTACACCTAGCATCCAGGCACAGCAGAAACACCGTCTCCCGGGTTCGGCCAAAGAACCGGGGCACCAGGTAATTCCCGCAGGCTTCCAGGGAATCCAGAATTTCGATCCTCTGGGCACAGTCCACCTGGTAATACCGGCACAGCTGGGTCACCAGAGCCAGCAAAGTCGCTGCATTATCCTTGATCCCATCCACCTTTTTCAGCTCCTCCACGGAAGCCTCCAGCACCTGGGAAAGGCTGCCGAAGCGGTCAAGGAGCGCATGGGCGATGGGGTTGGTATCTTTCTGCGGAATCGCGTAAAACAGCAGCAGCTCCAACACCTGAATGTCGGTAAAATTATCCAGGCCTTCATCCAGAAAGCGCTGCTTCAGCCGTTCCCGGTGGCCTTTATGAACAGATGCGGTTGCCATAGGCTTCCTCCAAAAAATAAACTTGCTATTTTCATTCATTCCCGGTAGAATAGGAGTATATGTCGAAAGCTGCCGGGAAAGTTTTTTCCCTTTCTGCGCATCCTAGTCCAACGGGAGTCGAACACGCACCGTATTTCGGCGGCTCTGTTTGGCGCTTTTGGCCTTGTCGTCCTTGCCTTGCGGCGGCGTATTGTCAAGGACAATTGCGATGTATGGGCGGAAATCCGCCCGTCAAAACCGATGCGGGTTCGACTCCCGTTGGACTAATGCCACAGGAGGATCAAATGGAACTGAGTAAAGAAATACACGGGATGCTGGATCTGATGATGCGGCCCGGTTTTTGCGTAGAGAATCACAAAATCATATACACCAATCAGGCAGCCCAGTCTCTCCTGCTCTACCCTGGTGCAGATGTCCAGAGTCTGCTGCTGACCGGACAGGAAGAATATGCCCACTTTCAGGAGGGCTGCCTGTATCTGCAATTGAACATCGTTCCCGGGGGCTGCGGTGCTTCCGTCTTCGCTATGGATGGACAGCATATTTTCCTGCTGGATCAGGAATCGGATGACGATGCCCTCCGGGCGCTGGCTCTGGCAGCCCAGCAGCTGCGGGAGCCTCTGACCGGGATGCAGCTTTCTTTGCAGCAGTTATCCGGCCAGGGGCAGGATCGGGAGCAGCTGGCCCGGCTGAACCGGGCAATCCACCAGATGCTGCGCATTATCGGCAATATGTCCGATGCAGGCCGGTGTGCGGACACCGCCAGGCTGGAGCTGCGGGATATCCCAAAGATTTTTGACAACATCTTTGAACAGGCAATGCAGCGTTCGGCACAGGCAGGAATGAGCCTTCAATGGGAAAACCATGCTGACAGCGTATCCGGCCTGGTAGATGAGACACTTCTGGAACGGGCCGTTCTGAATATCCTGTCCAATTCCATCAAGTTCAGCCCCTCTGGCAGTACCATCCAGGCCCAACTGACACGCCATGATCGGACACTGAAGCTGAGCATCACCGATGGCAGTTCCGGTATTGCCGAGGGTCTGCGGCAGACCCTGTTCCGCCGGTATCTGCGTCAGCCTGGAATTGAAGACGGACGCTTCGGACTGGGCCTCGGCATGGTTTTGATCCGCAGCGCCGCGGAACGCCATGGCGGCACCGTCCTCATCGACCAGCCAACCGGCACCCGGGTCACCATGACCCTTACCATCCGTCAGGATACTTCCACATTGCGCTCTCCCATTCTCCGGGTGGATTACGCCGGGGAACAGGATCACGGACTTGTGGAACTGTCTGACTGCCTGCCTTTAGATGCTTATACTGGTTTTTGAAAAAAGGGTTGAAAACCGTTTTATCAAAAATAGTATTATTCTCCGGAATAACCGCCTCCCGGCCTGCGATCCAGGCCGGGATACTTTTTTACAGATAGCTCTTTAAATACTGACCCGTATAGCTTTCCGCCACCTGGGCCACTGCTTCTGGCGTTCCGGAGGCAACGATATATCCACCGCCGTCGCCGCCCTCCGGGCCCAGATCGATGATATGGTCAGCAGTCTTGATCACATCCAGATTATGCTCAATGACCAGCACCGTATTGCCCGCGTCCACCAGCCTCTGCAGCACCTCAATAAGCTTGTGGACATCGGCCGCATGGAGGCCCGTGGTGGGCTCATCCAGAATATAGATGGTTTTTCCGGTAGAAACCCGGGCCAGCTCTGTTGCCAGCTTCACACGCTGGGCTTCACCGCCGGAGAGCGTAGTGCTGGACTGGCCCAGCTTCACATAACCCAGGCCAACTTCCACCAGCGTCTGGGCTTTTCTGCGGATTTTGGGCAGATTCTCGAAAAATTCCACTGCCTCCTCTGCGGTCATATCCAGCACCTGGGCAATATTTTTGCCCTTATACTGGACTTCCAATGTCTCCCGGTTGTACCGGGCACCCTTACAGACTTCACAGGGCACATACACATCCGCCAGGAAGTGCATCTCGATCTTCACCAGGCCATCGCCGGAGCAGGCTTCGCACCGGCCGCCCTTCACATTGAAGCTGAACCGGCCCGGGCCATAGCCACGGATCTTGGCATCATTGGTAGAGGCAAACAGATCCCGGATGTCATTGAACAATCCCGTATAGGTTGCAGGATTGGAACGGGGTGTCCGGCCAATGGGACTCTGGTCGATGTCGATGACCTTATCCAGCTGTTCAATGCCCCCAATGCACCGGCATTTTCCCGGACGGGTACGGGCATGGTTCAGCTTTCCCAGCAGAGTCTTATTCAGAACTTCATTCACCAGACTGGACTTACCGGAACCGGAAACACCGGTGACGCAGGTGAGCGTCCCCAGGGGGATATCCACATCCACGTTTTTCAGATTGTTCTCTGCTGCGCCCTGAATGGACAGCACCTTACCGTTTCCGGCCCGGCGGGCAGAGGGAACCGGGATCTTTTTAAAGCCGGACAGATACTGGCCGGTAATCGACCGCTCACAGCCGATGATCTCATCCAGGGATCCTGCCGCCACGATCTCACCGCCACGGCTTCCGGCTCCCGGGCCCACATCCACGATAAAATCCGCAGCCCGCATGGTATCCTCGTCATGCTCGACCACAATGAGGGTGTTGCCCAGATCCCGCAGCTGCTTCAAGGTTCCCAAAAGCTTATCATTATCCCGCTGGTGCAGGCCGATGGAGGGTTCGTCCAGAATATACAGAACGCCCATCAGAGAGGAACCGATCTGAGTCGCCAGGCGAATCCGCTGGCTTTCGCCGCCGGAGAGGGTTCCGGATGCCCGGGAGAGCGTCAGATAGCCCAGACCCACATCCATCAAAAACTGCAGCCGGGACTTAATTTCCTTGACGATCTGCTCTGCCACCACAGCCATGTTGCCCTCCAGATGGAGACTGTTCATAAAATCCAGCTCGTCCCGGATGCTCATGCGACAGAAATCCATGATGCCCATACCGCCCACAGTCACCGCCCGGGCAATCTCTGAAAGCCGGTCGCCGCCGCACTGGGGACAGGGGGCGGAAGCCATGCACTCCTCCAGCTCCTTCCGGGCGGAATCGGACTGGGTTTCTTTGTAACGCCGGGAAATGTTGTTTAAAATGCCCTCAAAGGGCTGCTCCAGCACGCCCATACCGTTGCCCCGGTTATAAGACATCCGCAGCTTTTCCCCCTTGGTGCCGTAGAGGATCACATCCATGGCTTCCTCAGACAGGTCTTTCACGGGAGTCGTCAGAGAAAAGTGGTATTTCTGGGCCAACGCCTCAAAATACATCCGGAAAATGGAATCCGTCCGGGCGCTCTGCCAGCCGGAGGCCTGGATGGCACCGTCAAAAATAGACTTATTCTTATCCGGGATCACCAGATCCACATCTGCCACCAGCCGGAAGCCCAGACCGGTACAGCTGGGACAGGCACCGCTGGGATTGTTGAAGGAGAACATCCGGGGCTCCAGCTCTGTCATGGAAATGCCGCAATCATCACAGGCATAGTTCTGGGAGAAGCTCAGTTCCTCCCTGGTGGCAGGCAGTTCAATGGTCACCAGGCCGTCAGAATGATGGCAGGCAGTCTCAATGGAGTCCGTCAGACGGCGGCGCAGTCCTTCCTTCAAAACAAGGCGGTCTACCACAAGATCAATGTTGTGCTTCTTGTTCTTCTCACATTTGATCTCTTCCGTCAGATCGTACAGGATCCCATCCACCCGGACCCGGGCAAAGCCGGATTTTTTTGCGTCCTCGAACACCTTCTTATGCTCGCCCTTCTTGCCGCGAATGATGGGCGACAGGACGATAAAGCGGGTTCCCTCCCCCAGCGCTTCCACCCGGTCCACGATCTGGTCAATGGTCTGGCGGCGGATCTCCTTACCACACTTGGGACAGTGGGGAACACCCACTCTTGCCCACAGCAGGCGCAGGTAGTCGTAAATTTCGGTCACTGTGCCCACGGTGGAACGGGGATTCTTGGAAGTTGTTTTCTGATCAATGGAAATGGCGGGAGACAGGCCGTCTATGGAGTCCACATCGGGCTTGTCCATCTGGCCCAGAAACTGCCGGGCGTAGGAGGAAAGACTCTCCACATACCGCCGCTGACCCTCGGCATAAATGGTATCAAAAGCCAGGCTGGACTTACCGGAGCCGGAAAGACCGGTAAACACCACCAGCTTATCTCTGGGGATGGTCAGATCCACATTTTTCAGATTGTTCTCCCGGGCACCCTGAATTCGGATTTTGTCGTTCATAGCTCACTCCTGAATGTCTGCATTTGTCATCAAAAAATACGTATCGTTTACATAAATCATAAGGCCGTCAGAAAAATGCCAATAAGGCATTCCCACAGCGCCAAAGTTGGCCTGATCATTTTCTGCCGGGATCCCGTTGCCGATGATCTCCCGGATCGTGCCATCGGGACGACGGCTGAAGCCGCCGTCAGATTCCGTGTGCAGCTGCCACAGCGTTCCGTCCACCATGACCATCGGTGCGAGAGCATCTTCCGGGCTGCTTTTCAGAAGAATGCCGATCCCCACACAAGCCGCTGCCAGCAGTGCCAGAAGCCATCTTTTCCTGTCCATAGCCACCTCCGGAGCCTGATTTGTTACAGATTAGTATACCACAAAATATAACTTCACACAATACCTATTTCAAACATAATTTCGTTTACCCTGCCTATTGTTTTCCGGCCGAAAATGTGGTATGATGATTAAAATGGTTAAGTATGGCCTAAATGGAGAATCGAATTATGTTTAAAAAAGCAACCAATGAAAACTGGCTCATTGTGGGCCTTGGCAATCCCGGGCGGGAGTATGAGAAGACCCGCCACAATGCAGGCTTCCGGGCCATTGATCTTTTGGCAGAAAGCCTGAACGTCAAAATCGACAAACTGAAATTCCAGGGACTCTACTGTCAAACCAACTACAATGGCTGCAAGATTTTTCTCTTAAAGCCCCAGACCTATATGAACCTGTCGGGACGGTCTGTGCTGCAGCTGTCCGCTTACTTCAACATCCCGCCTCAGCGGATCATTGTGATGTTTGATGATATTTCTCTGGAGCCCGGTCGGCTTCGGATCCGGCCCAACGGCAGCGCCGGCGGACACAACGGCATCAAGTCCATTATCCAGGAGGTTGGTTCTCAGGAATTCCCCCGGGTGAAAATCGGTGTCGGTGCCAAGCCCAATCCCAATTACGATCTGGCAGACTGGGTACTGTCCACCTTCTCCGCCATCGAAGAGAAGGCACTGGCAGTCTCTCTGGAAAATGCCGCCAAAGCGGCCCTTGCCATTATCGATCACGGTGTGCCGGAAGCCGCCAACCGGTTCAATGGCAGTCATCCCTAACTGGTCCAACGGGAGTCGAAAAACACGGAAAGGGGGTACCTAACCCACTTTCCGCGTTGCCACGTGTGTAAACAATATCATTGCAAGCCAGTGCGCATACTGGCTTGCAATGACATGATATCGTTACGCATCACCATGAGGTAAATTATGGAGCAACTTCTTTCCTTATTGAAAACCATTCCCGAATACAAGAACGCCGTTTCCGCCCTGAAAGACCGGCAAAGTGTCGCCATCACCGGTATCGGACAGATCAACCGCAGCCACATTCTGGCAGGACTTCACCGGGAAATCGACCGCCCTATGGTTCTGCTGTGCCAGGATGATATGGCCGCCCGGCGGTTACAGGAGGACTTAAAATGCTTCCTTGATGAGACAGTCCCCATTCTGCCCGGCCGGGATCTGACCTTCTATGACGCGGCTGTGGTCTCCCGCTCCTGGGAGCAGAAGCGGCTGCGGCAGCTGTTTGACCTGTCCCAGGGGAACACGCCCCTTCAAATTATGAGCTGGGAAGCCATGAGCCAGCGAACCATGCCCCCCACCGTTCTGCTAAGCTGCGCCTTTACGCTGGAGGTCGGACGGGAATATCCCCTGGATGATCTCATTGCACGGCTCAGTGCCGCCGGCTACAGCCGCTGCGGCATGGTAGAAGGCTCCGGTCAGTTTGCTGTCCGGGGCGGCATTGTGGATATCTTTTCCCCTGCCGCCGATCAGCCCATCCGTGCCGAATTCTTCGGAGATGAGCTGGATACCATGGGCTATTTTGATCCCCAGACCCAGCGGCGCAGTGAGAATATCGACTGCGTCACCATTCTCCCGGTGGCCGAGACCCAGCCGGGCCTCCACCCCAAAGGACTGGCTGGTCTGTGCAAGGACATTGCTTCCCTGATTGCACGGCAAAAGCGCCGGAAGAATGTCAACGAAGCTCTTGTGGCTACCCTGGCAAAGGATCTGGAAAAATACGAAAACGGTCTTTCCAATCCTGCCTCCGACCGGTATATGGCTCTGATTTATCCCGAAATGGCCACTGCCGCAGATTATTTCCCGAAGGATGCCCTCATCGTCATCTGTGATCATGCCAGCCTGCGCCGCACCGCCAACACCCGCAGCGATGAAATGGGTATGGCCCTGGATTCCATGCTTCAGGCAGGTCTGGTGGCAGGAGAGCTGTGCGACTATGTGTGCCAGTGGGAGGACTTCTGCGCCGGACTGAAAGGCCGCACCTGCGTCTATTTTGATGCCTTCGGCGGTACCTCTTACCCGGAGGAAGCCCCACCAAAACACCTTCTGCCTATGACTGCCAAGCAGCTGCCCGGCTACGGCGGCAATCTGGATACCGCTGCCTCGGATTTGAGTCATTACCAGAATCAGGAGTTCGGCGCGCTGGTACTCTGCGGCTCCCGGCGCCGGGCGGAGATGCTGCAGGAGATGCTCCGGGCAAAGAACCTTTCCGCCTTTATTTGCATTCCTCTGACCTCCATGCCCAAGCCGGGACAGATTCTGCTGACAGAGGATACGTTGCCCTTTGGCATGGAGTATCCCCTGTCCAGGCTTGCCATTCTGACAGAAGGCCAGCTGATGGCCCGAAGCCAGCCGAAGAAGAAAGCTCCCAAAAAGACCGGCTCCACCAACCGCCAGAAGCTGAACTCCTTCACCGATCTGACCCCCGGCGATCTGGTGGTTCACGAAAATTACGGCATTGGCCGTTTTGTGGCTATGGAGCAGATCAAGGTGGACAATGCCGTTAAAGATTACATCAAGATTGCCTATCAGGGCAGCGATACCCTCTTTGTCCCTGCCACCCAGCTGGATATGGTCAGCAAATACATTGGCGGCGGCAGCGAGGATAAGCCCGTGAAGCTGAATAAAATCGGCACCGACGCCTGGCAGAAAACCAAGGCCAAGGCCCGGAAGGCCGCCAAGGACATGGCTGGTGAGCTGATCCAGCTTTACGCCGCCCGAAAGCGTCAGCCCGGCTTCGCCTTTGCCGCCGACGCCCCCTGGCAGAAGGAGTTTGAAGATAACTTCCCCTATCCCGAGACCGATGACCAGCTGCGCTGCATTGCGGACATCAAGCACGATATGGAATCTCCCACACCTATGGACCGCCTCCTTTGCGGCGACGTAGGCTTCGGCAAGACAGAGGTGGCTTTGCGGGCCGTTATGAAGGCCGTTATGGACGGCAAGCAGGTGGCAATTCTGGTTCCCACTACGGTGCTTGCCCAGCAGCACTATACCACCGCTGTGTCCCGGTTCCGGGGATTCCCGGTGAACATCGATGTGCTCAGCCGTTTCCGGACTCCCAAGCTCCAGCAGCAGACCCTGCGGAACTTAGCCGCCGGCAATGTAGATCTGATCATCGGCACCCATAAGCTGCTGCAAAAGAGCGTCCAGTTCAAGGATCTGGGCCTTTTGATCATCGATGAAGAGCAGCGCTTCGGTGTCAGCCATAAAGAACGTCTGAAGGAAATGTCCAAAGGAGTTGACGTACTGACCCTTTCCGCCACACCCATTCCCCGGACGCTGAATATGGCCCTTTCCGGCCTGCGGGATATGTCCACCATTGAAGAGCCGCCAGCTGACCGTTATCCGGTGCAGACCTTTGTTATGGAGCACAATAACGCGGTCATCGACGATGCCATCCGCCGGGAAGTAGAACGGGGCGGCCAGGTCTACTATCTGCACAACCGCACGGAAACCATTGACCAGTGTGCTTCCGCGCTTGTGCGCCGGATCCCCGGACTCCGGGTGGCTGTGGCCCACGGCCAGATGGGTGAGGAAGCTCTGGGCGATGTGATGCAGGCCATGACTGAGGGAGAAGTCCAGGTGCTGGTTTGCACCACCATTATCGAAACCGGACTGGACATTCCTAATGCCAATACGCTGATCATTGAAAACGCAGACCGGTTCGGTCTTTCCCAGCTGCACCAGCTGAGAGGCCGGGTAGGCCGCTCCACCCGCCACGCTTATGCCTATTTCACCTACCGCCCTGATAAAAATCTGACGGAGATCGCGGAAAAGCGCCTGTCCGCCATCCGGGACTTTGCCGAATTCGGTTCCGGCTTCAAGATCGCCATGCGTGACCTGGAGATCCGCGGTGCCGGTAATCTGCTGGGTGCCGAACAGTCCGGCCATATGATGAGCGTGGGCTATGACATGTATCTGAAGCTGCTGGACGAAGCGGTTCTGGAGGAACAGGGCAAAGCCCCCAAAGCCCCGGACTGCACCGCCGACCTGAACGTCACCGCCAATGTGGACAAAAACTACGTCTCCCGTGGTGAGGAGCGGATGGATCTATACCGCCGCATGGCCGCAGTGCGCACCCAGGAGGATGCCGACGATCTGCTGGACGAAATCGTAGACCGCTACGGTGAACCGCCCAAGGGCGTGCTGAACCTGATTGACATTGCCCTGCTCCGGGCAAAAGCAAGAGCTGTCGGCATCAAGGACATCCGGCAGAAGGGCGGCGATGTACTGTTTACCCTGGCAAACCTCAATTTTGAGGCTGTAGGCAATCTTTGCGCGGATCCGGATTACAAGGCGAGGGTCACCTTCCTGCCCAACGCCAAGGAACCTACCCTGCGGTTGAAGCTGGCCACCGGCGTAGACAGTCTGAAACAGAGCAAGGTCTTTATTGACCGGTACCGGAGCTTCTGTAATTCTTAAGATAATATTCATAATTTTCTCTGGCAGATATGATATAATACCCTAAAAATTGCCCCAAGATTGGAGGAATTCCCTATGGCAGGCGGAAAATTTTCCCAGCCCCGTCCCCACCGGGACGAGGAACGCCAAATTGAACAGGCCTTTCGCCAGGTCACCGGCCAGGCTCCCAAGGCGGAACACCCCATTATTCAGGAACCGCTGGCATCGGTTCCGGAGACTCCCGCAGTGGAAGTGCCCATGGAGGAAGCCGTTTCCCAGGACACCTTAATGGCAGAACAGCTCCAGATGGATGAAACCTTCCAGCAGGTCACCGGTCAGCAGATCCCCGGCAAATCCCAGTCAAAGCCCGTCAAGGCCGCCTTTGACCTGCTGCCGGAGAATCTGGAAGCTTTCTTTGACGAACCCCATCCGGAAGAACCGGAGAACACAGAGCCGGACTGGATCGACAAGGTTTTGGCCTTCGTTAATCAGCTCACCGCCCCTGGCAGCAAGAAGCAGACCGCTGTGCTGCTGGGTATCTGCGGTGTGTCTCTGTTGGTCATCGTTACCTGCATCGCCCTGTTCTTTGCCGGTTCCGCGGATCCCAATGACGGCCGGATCCTGGACAATGTGTTCATTGCGGACATCAGCGTCGGCGGCATGACCAAGAGTGAGGCAACCAGCGCTGTGAAGGAAGCCACCAGCCGCACTTACAGCAGCCAGGACATGGTCATCGACCTGTCCGGCACCCAGCTGCGACTGACCCCCAAGGATACCGGTGTCAAGCTGGATATCAAAGCCGCTGTCAACGCTGCCTACAACTATGGCCGCAGCGGCACCCAGTCGGAAAAGGAGCAGGCTTTGACCCTGTCCAGCCAGCAGCCCTATTACATCGGTCTGCTCCCCTATCTGGATCTGGACGAAGATTATATTCTGGATACCCTCACCGCCTATGCCCAGGACAGTGGCAGCACCCTGACCCAGCCCACCTATGGTCTGGAAGGTAAAGAGCCGGAGCTGTCTGCGGACAAATTCAACGAAAATGCCCCCACCCAAACGCTGGTGATC
Organism: Oscillospiraceae bacterium; assembly: GCA_017939025.1. The sequence continues at coordinate 12,609 of JAGBAI010000104.1, read as the reverse complement.
CGGCTGGGCACCCCCGGCATCGGCTTTGATGTAAATGATGTGTATGAGAAGGTGCTGGATGCCTACAGCCTCCACGTATTCCTGGTAACGGTGGAAAACATCGAGTCCGTCCAGGATCCGGAGAAAGTGGATCTGCAGAAGATCTACGAGGAATTCTACATCGAACCCAAGGATGCCAGCGTCAACCTGCAGACCTTTGAGACCATCCCCGGCAGCTATGGCTACGGCTTTGATCTGGAAAAGGCCCAGAAGCTGCTGGACGAAGCCCAGTTTGGTGATGAGATCCGCATCCCCATGGAATACATAGAGCCGGAGATTCTGGACGGTGATGCCTTCTACAAGGATGTTCTGGGTGAATACCAGACCCGCCACAACAGCAGTGAAAGCCGCAACACCAACCTGCGCCTTGCCTGCGAGACTCTCAACGGCACCGTTGTGGATCCCGGCGAAACTTTCTCCTTCAACCGCACCGTAGGCCAGCGTACCAGCGCCCGGGGTTACAAGACTGCTCCCGCCGATATCACCGCTGCCAGCGAGGCCACCCTGGGCGGCGGCATCAGCCAGGTATCCTCCACCCTCTACTATGCTGCCCTCATGGCTGATCTGGACATCACCTCCCGCCAGAGCAATACCCTGGCACCTGGTTATATTGATTTTGGTTTTGATGCCTTCGTCAGCTGGGATTATGCAGATCTGGCCTTCCGGAACAATCTGGGCTATCCCATTATGATCCAGGCAGAGGTCACCGGCGGCTATGTCCGCATTAAGATCATGGGTACAGAAGAACGAAGCCACTACACCATGCTGGAATATGCCATCACCAATACCGCAGAACCCGAAACCGTCACAGAAGAATTTGAATTCCACAACGCCGAAGGTTACCGGGATGGGGATGTGATCCAGGAGGGTGTCACCGGTTATACCGTTAAAACCTATCGGATCAAGTATGATTCCGCCACCAATTCCCAGATCTCCCGGGATTATGTGGCCACTACCCAGTACGCAGGCAAAGACCGGCTGGTTGCCAGGGTTCTGCCGGAGGAAACCACCGCACCTACAACCGCACCCACCACAGTGCCCCCCACTACCACCGTGCCGCCTACCACGGTGCCCCCCACTACAGCACCGCCTGCTACCGTTCCCCCAACCACGGAACCTCCCACCACAGAAGCACCGGCTCCCACCGAGACCCAGGCCCCTGCCGATCCTCCCGTCGTGACAGAGGCACAGACCCAGGAGAATCCCGACACACCTCTTGCAGATCCTGTTACAAATGAGATCCTTACAGACCTGACTGTGGAAGAGGGAGAAGAAATATAAGCCAAGCGCCCGCAGTTCATACACTGCGGGCGCTTTTCTCTTGCAAAGTATCCTGGATATGATATAATGTTCAATAATCTCTCTTTCCCCGGAGGTCTTTCCATGAATCCGAATTTTTCCAAACTTGTTTACCGCCTGCGTACCTCTTCTGCCATGAAGCTTGGTCTGGCTGTGCTGATTCTGCTGGCATTGGCAGGTGGTTTTTTTCTCATAGAGGCAGTAACGGATCCTTATGACTGCCGTATTGTGGAGGGTGTGTCCATTGACGGTATAGACCTTGGGGGTATGACCAGAGGGCAGGCCCGGAAAGCGCTGAAAGCAGCCGCTGAGGAGACCATCCTGTCTCAGCCTTTGACTGTCGAACTGCCGGAGGAGACACTGACCCTTGACCCCAAAGCTATGAAGCTGAAACTGAATATCCGCCAGGCTGTGAAGGATGCTTATTCCCTGGGCAGAAGCACCGATTCCTCCGCTGCCCTCAACAGTGGATGGACTGTCTATCTGTCCTTTGACGAGGAGGCCCTTTTTGAGCAGCTTTTGGCCTATGCCGCCCAGTATGACACGGTATTGACCCAATTTAAGCACCGGCTGGAGGGGAACCAGCCGGATCTGACCGAGGAAGGCTTTGACCCGGAGACTCCCTGTCCCAGCCTGGTGCTGACTCTCGGTACACCGGAATACCATCTGGACACCGGCAATGTCATTCTGAAAATCAAAGAACTCTATAGCCGCGGCATTTCCGCCGCCAAAGCCGGAGAATATAGCCTTACCATCCAAACGGAACCGGAAGCCCTTCCCGATGCGCCGGATCCGGAGGCCCTGTATGCAGAACTCTGTAAGGAAGCCACGGATGCGTATGCGGATCTGGAGCGCTATGAAATTCTTCCTGCCAGCTACGGCCTGGTGTTCGACAAGGAGGCCGCACAAAAGCTGTTGGATTCTGCTGCATTTGGCGAAACCGTCACCATCCCCATGCGCTATCAGACACCGGAGATTTTTTCCGACGCCGTCCCCTTCCGGGATGTGCTGGGCTCCTGCGAGACCCGGCACACCGATGATGAAAACCGCAACACCAATCTGCGGTTGGTCTGCGGAATTCTGGATGGTTACATCCTGCAGCCCGGGGAAGAGTTCTCCTACAACGGTGTCATCGGTGAGCGCACCAAGGAGCGGGGCTTCAAGCCTGCCACTGCCTATTCCGGCACCCGGGTCATCCAGGACTTCGGCGGCGGTGTATGCCAGGGCTCCAGCACCCTGTATAACTGCGTTTTGCTTGCTGACCTGGAGGTGACAGAACGGGTCTGCCACGGCTTTACCGTTGGTTATCTTCCCATCGGGCTGGATGCCGCAGTTAACTGGGCCACCAAAACCGACTTTAAATTCCGCAACAATTTCCACTTCCCCATAAAGATCCAGGCAAAGCTGGAGGACGGTTACATGAAAATGCAGATCCTGGGCGTGGATGAAAAGGACTACTATGTGGAAATGCGTTCCGGACGCAGCGACGAAGAACTGCGGATCTACTCCAACAGCTATAAATACAAATATGACAAAGCGACCGGCGAACTGATCAGCAAGGAGCTGGAAGCCCGGTCCTCGTATATGTATCACTAATCTGAAAAATGGACGTACCTTGAGGCACGTCCATTTCTTATTTCGCAAAAATATCCAGATGATAATCGATCACACCGGCTTCGGTGTTCTCAATGCTGATATCATAGCTTAAATCAATAACACCACCGTCGGGCACGATATCATAGAATACACTGGTAGCCGTGACAGTCAGCATCAGTGCGCCGAAAGGCATCTGATACAGGGAATCGTGGCTGACACCCTGCTGGAACACCATATGGGATTTCAGGGCACCTCTGCGGGTCAGTATCACCTTGTCCGGTTCCACCCGGAAAGTAGTCGTAACACCCTCCAGGCCCGTCAGGGCGCTTTCCTCATAGCTGATGTCCCAGCCGCCGCTGCGGAATTCCATGGTGCCCTCGGTGGTCAGCTCAATGACCTCCGGTTCCTGCTCCGGGTACTGCTGGCGGCCCCGGATCATCAATGTCACCGCCTGCTTCATGCCTTCGCCTCCACAGCCAGGGTAAGCAGCCGGTCAATAAGCTGGCTGTAGGGAATGCCGCTGGCACCCCAGAGCTTGGGGTACATGGAAATAGAGGTAAAGCCCGGCAGGGTGTTGATCTCGTTAAATACCACCCGGTTACCTTCATAGGTCACAAAGAAATCCACACGGCTTAACCCCTGGCAGCCGATGGCACTGTAGACCTTCACAGCAGCCTGGCGAACACGTTCCTGCACATCTTCCGGGATCCGGGCAGGGATGTAGGCAGTGGAGGTATCGGTGATGTATTTGGCATCGTAGTCATAGAAGTCCGCACCGGAGTCGATCTCGCCGCAGATGGAGGCAACAGGCTCCTCGTTGCCCAGAACAGCCACTTCGATTTCCCGGCCGTGGATAAACTCCTCCACCAGGATCTTCCTGTCAAACTTGGCAGCTGCGTTCAGGGCATTGACCAGCGCGATCCGGTCAGCGGCCTTGGAAACGCCCACAGAAGATCCGGTTCCGGCGGGCTTGACGAACATGGGATACTGGAACTTCTGCTCCAGGGTATCCAGTGTCTCCTCCAGCTGCTCTGCCAGCTGCTCCCGGCGCACCAGGTGCCAGGCAGCCTGGGTAACACCGGCATGATCCACCACCAGCTTGGTCAAAGTCTTGTCCATGGCAACAGCAGAGGCAGCCACATGGGGGCCCACATAAGCAATGCCCGCCATCTGCATCAGTCCCTGCATGGCACCGTCCTCACCATTTTCGCCGTGAAGGACGGGGAACACCACATCGATATGCTCCTGCACCAGGCCCTCCCCGGTAAAGCACAGCAGCCCCTGGCCCCGGACAGGAGAAATAATGGCCTTGCAATTGCCCTCACAGTGCATCCAGCTGCCGGCAGGCAGTTGGGAATAATCCTTTCCCCTGAACAGGATCCACTGGCCATCCTTGGTGATGCCTACGGGAAATACAGTATACTTATCGTGATCGATATTATTCAGCACCGATTCGGCGGAGCGCAGAGAAACCTCGTGCTCCGGGCTCATGCCGCCGAACAGGATGCAAACGCTAAGCTTTTTCAAAGAATCGCCTCATTTATCAAAATTTACTGGAAAAATTCAAAAACAGTGCTATAATAGGTTCAATGTCAAAAAGGAGGTTCGCCATGCAGATCGAACTGACAAAAAAGGAATTCCGCCGTCTGCTGGATCTGGTTTACATCGGCAACTGGGTGCTCAATTCCACCCGGGGAAACGACCGGTTTGCGGATTACGATGATCTGGAGAGCAAGATCTTCGCCCTCTCCCCTGCCTTGTCCGAACCCTGGAACGGAACCATTATCCCCTCCCGGGCCTATGCCGAAGGCGGTATCCACGAAGCCATCGCCTATTATGAAGACAATGTATTTTATGAGATCCTGGCCGAAGAGCTGTCCCGCCGGGACATGGACTATCCGGAAATCACCGAAGAAAACTACGATGAAATCATGACCCGTATGCAGAAATATATGGAAGAATTTCAGATCTCCGGCGTTGACCGGCTGATATTGGAAGAAAATTGAGGAAATGTGCCGCTTAATGCGGCACATTTTTTATTCACTGAGCAGTGCCTCACCGGCCCGGAAAATATCACCGGCACCCATGGTGATAACCACGTCGCCCTCCCGGACATTATGGCGCAGGAAGGCGGTGACCTCCGGCAGTGTCTCACAGAAGATGGAGCCGGGAACCTGCTCGGCAACATGGGCGGAGGAAATGCCGATGGTGTTCCGCTCCCGGGCAGCGTAGATTTCCGCTAGCACCACCACATCCGCCTTTTTCAGCTGGCGGACAAAGTCATCAAACAGGGCGCTGGTTCGGCTGTAAGTATGGGGCTGGAAGGCCAGCACCAGACGGCGGCCAGGCATGGAAGCCCGGACAGCATCGATGGTGGCAGAGAGCTCATCAGGATGGTGGGCATAGTCGTCGTAGACATCCGCGCCATTAAACTGACCCTTGAACTCCATCCGGCGGCCTGCGCCGTGGAAGGACTCCAGACCGTGGGCCACGGCTTCCCCGGGAATGCCCATCATCCAGGCGGCAGCGGCGGCTGCCAGACCGTTCAGAGCATTGTGCTTACCCAGCACACCCATATCCAGGTGGCAGTAGAATTCGCCGTCACAGATGACATCGAAATGCCGCCAGTCGGGGCACATATTGGCTGCATGGATCCGGTTATGGTCATCCAGACCGAAGGAAACATAGTCAATACCCTCCATAGCCTGCATGGTATGCTCGTCATCGCCATTGGCAACCACACCGAAGGTAGCCATCTCGGCAAATTTATGGAAGGACTTCTGAATATCTGCCAGATCCTTGAAATAGTCCAGATGATCCGCTTCCACATTCAGCACCACTGCCAGAGTGGGGAAGAAATTCAGGAAGGAATCACAGTATTCGCAGCTTTCCAGCAGGATGGTATCGCCATGGCCCACCCGGTGGCTGGCATGGAGCAGCGGCAGGTAACCGCCGATCATCACCGTGGGATCCAGATCAGCCTCCATGAGTATATGGGTCATCATGGAAGTGGTGGTGGTTTTGCCATGGGTGCCGGAAATGCACACGGCGTTTTTATAGGACTTCATGATTTCGCCCCAAGCCTGGGCCCGCTCAAATACAGGGATGCCTGCGGCACGGGCAGCGGCGATTTCGGGGTTATCGTTATGGGCGGCAGCGGTGCGGATGATGCACTCTGCACCTTCAATATTTTCTGCGTGATGGCCGATGGCTACAGGAATGCCCTGACGCTCCAGTTCTTCCGTTCCGGCAGAGGCACTCATATCCGAGCCGGTAACCACCATGCCCATTCCCTTCAGCACCAGGCCCAGAGGACGCATGGAGACACCGCCGATGCCCACCAAATGCACCCGGCGGCCAGGTGTCAGAAATTTGGCAATTTTCTTATTTTTAAACATAAATGTCAAATCCCCCGCAAGGTTAATTGTTTGCATAGACTGTTACATTATACATTACAAATGGCAGATTTACAACTACAAAAAATATCAAAACATTCCATTTCGTAGTTATTTATATTGATATTCAATTAAAAACTCTAAGCCGAAGGCTTGAAGTGTTTAATATGAAGATCATAATGAGACGGAAATCTGATATTTTCTAATTCGAAAATGTCAGATTTGACAGCGCCACCAGGCGATGTTTTTCAAATTAAAGTTTAATACTTTAATTTGAAAGCAGTATTCGTACGATTCATGCCGATTCACGGCAGCAAAAAGGACAGATCCCATTAAGAGATCTGTCCGGTGTGAAATTATGCGTTTCGGAACCGGGCCAGGAAGTCCTTTGTCTCCTGCTTCCGGGGATTGCCGAACACTTCTTCGGGAGTGCCCTCTTCACAGATGACACCCTGGTTCATGTAAACCACCCGCGTGCTGACATCCCGTGCGAAGGCCATTTCGTGGGTAACAACCAGCATGGTCATGCCCTCCTGGGCAAGGCTCTGCATAACGGTCAGAACTTCACCGACCATTTCCGGATCCAGCGCGGAGGTGGGCTCATCGAAGAGCAGAACCTCAGGATCCATGGCCAGAGCACGGGCAATGGCCACACGCTGCTTCTGGCCGCCGGAAATCTGGCGGGGCTTGGCGTTGATGTAGGGGGCCATGCCAACCTTTTCCAGGTAGTACATGGCGTGCTGCCGGGCTTCCTCTCTGGACTTTTTCAGCACCTTCACCTGACCGACGATGCAGTTTTCCAGCACGGTCATGTTGTTGAACAGGTTGAAGGACTGGAATACCATACCAACCCGGCTGCGGTAGGCAGCGGCATTGAAGCCCCGGCGGACCACATTTTCCCCATGATACAGGATCTCGCCGGAGGTGGGATTCTCCAGCAGATTGATGCAGCGAAGCAGGGTGGACTTACCGGAGCCGGATGCACCGATGATAGAGGTAACGTCGCCCTTGTTGACGGTAAAATCAATATCCCGGAGAACTTCATGCTTACCGAAGGACTTGGAAAGGTGGTTCACCTGTAAGATCATATTATCCATATCAGCGGTCTCCTTTCGGTCTGCCAAATCTCAGTTCCAGGCGGGTGCGCTCTCTTTTTTCCTTATCCAGCTCCTGTTTGGGATCAAACTCCTTGCTCTGCTCATCAAAGGGCGTTTTCCGGCTGGGATGGGAGTAGGTTCCGGCGGACATGGCCAGAGAATCCTCGCTGACCAGCTCATAGTTGTCTGCACCGTCCAGCCACTTCTCCAACCACCGCAGACCGAAGGAGGCCAGCAGCGTCAATGTCAGATAACCCACCATTTCGATCACCGCAGAGGGGAAATACAGCAGATTCACACCGACAATATTCCGGTGGGTTGCGAAGAACTCCACAAAGCCGATGACGAACATGACGGAGGTATCCTTGATGTTGATGATAAAGTTATTGCCGATCTGGGGAATGATGTTACGCAGAGCCTGGGGCATGATGACATTGACCATAGTCTGTACATGGGTCATGCCAATGGCCTTGGCACCCTCCGTCTGACCGGGATCGATGGAAATGATACCGCCCCGGACGGACTCGGCCATATAAGCGCCGGTATTGATGGAGACAACCAGCAAGGCTGCCGCCCAGATGCCGCCCATGCCTTTAAAGGCCACAGCGCCATCGGTAAAGTAAGGCAGGCCGTAGAAAATGAACACAGCCTGCAGCACCATGGGCGTTCCGCGGAACACTTCCACATAAATGCGGATCACGACGCGCAGCAGCTTCAGGAAAAAGCGCTTGACGGGATGATCATTTTGGGTATAGGGAATGGTATTGAGAACACCACAGACCAGACCAATGAGGCAGCCCGCCAGGGTCGCCGCCACCGCCAGGATCAGGGTATTCTGAATGCCGGTGAGATAGGCGCCGGAGTAGTTAGCCCACAGCTTACCGATATCTGTTACCAGCTTTGCAAGCTTATCCATGAAAACGGTTCCTTCCTTTATGCGTAGTCTGACCGGGCTGCCAAATCTGGCAGTCCGGTCAGTAATGAATTTACAAAATGGGATCAGATCTCGGGCTGAACGCCGATGGCTTCATTCATGGTGTTGTTGAAGTCCTCGACGGTCATGGTATCCAGAACAGCGTTCATGGCATCCAGCAGGTAGGTGTTGCCCTTGACAACGGAGATGCCGATGTTGATCTCGCCCTCGTCAACCTCGAAGTTGTCCTCGGTGTTGGAGAAGTCCAGGATCACCAGGTTATCGTAGGTAGCGCAGGCACCCATTGCGGTGGGCATGTCGGTGCAGATGTAATCAACGGTGCCGGAGGTGGCAGCCATGATCATAGCGGGAGCGGTCTCGGAGGCGGGCATCAGTTCCGCGCCTTCGATCTGGGGCAAGCAGGAATCGTACCAGATGGTACCGGTCTGTGCGGTGCAGGCACCGGACAGCTGGGAGATGCCGGTGGCGGAAGCCAGGGCGTTATCCTTCTGGGTGACGCAGACGATGGAGGCGTAGAAGTAGGGGCCTGCCATGTCAACTTCCTGCATACGGGTCTCGGTCATGGACTGGCCGGCGATAACAGCGTCCAGCTGACCGGCATTCAGTGCGGGCACCAGGCCGTCCCAGCCGATGGCCATGACTTCCAGTTCCCAGCCGTTGGCCTCGCAGATCTTCTTGGCGATCATAACGTCGTAGCCGTTGGCGTAAGCACCGGGGTTGTTGGCAATGGGCACAGCACCGTTGCTGTCGTCCATCTGGGTCCAGTTGTAGGGAGCATAAGCGCACTCCATGCCGACGGTCAGGACACCGTCTTCCACGCCGGTGACGGCGGCGGCAGCTGCTTCGGTCTGCGTAACAGCAGCAGCGGTCTCAGCGGGGGCAGCAGCCTCTTCCTTGGCGCCGCAGGCGGTCAGGCCCAGCAGCATGGCAAAAGCCAGGATCAGGCTCAGCAGTTTTACAGTTCTTCTCATTTTTCTCATTTCCTTTCGGTGTATTAAACAAAAAACCGCGAATCCCGGAGTAACTCCAACATTCACGGCAAAAGGCGCAAACAGCCTACACACGAATGATAGCGCTCCACGAAATGTGACAGTCCGCAGAATCTTCTCCATACGGCCCAGGGTCACAGGCACGGCTGCCAATGATCCTTCGGCGGTGAACCCTTTCCTTCTGCCCGGAAGTCCGCTCCGTTATCAGCAGGAGTAATCTTGCACACCGCACCTCTATCGATCCACAGTTTTAAGTTATTGAGAGTATACCACCCAGAAACAAAACTGTCAACCGTTTTTCCACGGAACACAAATGTTTTTCTCAGTTTTTCTGTTTTCGCCAAAAAGCGCGGCGATTTCCCGCCGCGCCTTGTGATTTATTCCTTTTTTACTCTCCGACTGCCTTGTTGGTCAGCATGGTTTTTGTCAATTTCAGCATATTCGGCTTGCCCATGTGGGTCTGAGCTTCTCCCAGCATGAGTACATTCCCCTGCCCTCCGGTCACCGGCAGCCAGGCCGTCAGTCCCGCGCCATTGGGATCGCCATAACGGCAGAAATTTACCAGATAATCGGTCATCTGGTCACTGAGGCTCTGATCCTTCTGGGTCATGGGCCGCCAGCAGTTTTCCAGAGTTCCGAACCAGTACCACAGGTCGCTGGAATGCCAGGCACCGTTATCGTCGCCGGGCAGCTTCCGGTCAAAGAACCAGGCGTAGCTGCTCTTCTCCTGGGCACCGCACCAGTCCTTTGCCATTTTGTGTAGGATGGGCGGCATCATGTCCTCGCTGGTAGAGCCTGCCATATAGGGAATCTTCTTCTGTTTGCCGTCTTTCAGCAGCTCCGTACCAGTACCCACCACAAAACGGCCATCGATGCAGGGGAAGCAGCCGCCGCCCTTCATCGTCTTCTTCAGATTCTGCCAGGCCGAGAACAAGGTCTCCACCGGCAAGGCCCGGAAATCCGCCAGTGTCCTGCAACCGGTGGCATCCATCACCGCATGCCAGAAATCATAACTCTTTTCCGGCAACTGGGCCGTCAGCGCTTTGCTGACACCGCCGCCGCTGGACATAATTGCCTTCTGGAACAATCCCTCGGTCATGGGACTTAAAGCATGCTGCTGGACGCTCATAGCACCGGCGCTTTGGCCCATAATGGTGATATTTTCCGGATCCCCGCCGAAGGCCGCAATATTGTCCTTCACCCACCGGATGGCAGTCATCTGGTCATACAGGCCATAGTTTCCGGTAAAGCCCACTTCCTGCTTCAGTTCCGGCAGGCACACGAAGCCCATGGGGCCAAGGCGGTAATTCAGTGTGACACCGATGATGCCCTTGGCAGGCCACACAGGGCCGTCAAAGTGCTTTTCGTGGCCGCAGCCACCTGTAAAGCCACCGCCGTGAATGTAGATCAGCACCGGCAGCTTATCCCCTTCCTTCACTGTATCAGGGGTGAACACGTTCAGGAACAGGCAGTCCTCGCTGTAGGTATAGGTTTCCCCCTTGCGGAATTCGTTGTAATAGAAATACTTTTTCTCACTCAGCTCCTCATCGTAGAACGCACGGGGCTGGTAAGAGCAGTTGCCGTAGGCAGTGGCATCATAAATTCCCTCCCAGGACGTCACCTGAACGGGATACTCCCAGCGTCCGGCGGTTGCATAGCGGATCCCTTTGTAAGCAGCCGTGCCGGGCACTCTGCCGGGGCAGCCCTGGAGCGTGCCGCAGGGTGTCTGAATTCTGTAATCCATAAGATCAATCCTCCCCGATTGGTTTTCTTTCATTATAGCACCGCCATGGTAGGTAAACAAGTACTCCTTTTGTATTTTTTCCAAAGGAAACGCCGCTGCAGTCAGTCCGCAGCGGCGCATTACCATTAAATAAAGGAATTATGCAGAATACCGATCTTTTCGATCTCCACTTCCACACGGTCACCGGGCTTCAGCCAGTTCTTCCTGTCAGCGGGATAGCCGTGCATAACGCCCTGGGGTGTACCGGTAAAGATCATATCGCCAGGCATCAACGGGAAATGATGGGAAAGATCCGCAATAATCTGCGCAGTAGAGAATATCATGTCAGAGGTGTTGGAATTCTGACGCAGTTCCCCATTGACCCGGCTGCTGATCTTCAGGTTATCGGGATCCACTTCTTCGGCGGTTACAACACAGGGGCCGATGGGCGCGAAGCCGTCCAGGGTCTTGGACAGCAGCCACTGGCTGCTTCTGACAAACTGCAGATCCCGGGTGGACAGATCGTTGCCGCAGGTATAGCCGAAGACATAGTCCAGTGCCTCCTCCACAGCCACATTCCGGCAGGGCTTGCCGATGATGGCTACCAGCTCGGCTTCGTAGTCATATTCCCTGTAATCGGGCATCAGCTTCACTTCATCGCCGTCTGCCGCCAGGGCGTTGGAGAACTTATCGAACAGCACAGGTGCAGGAGGCAGGGGCAGGTTGCACTCCTTGGCATGCTGCCGATAATTGAGTCCGATGCACAGGATCTTTTCGCCGCCGGTGACCACCGGGGCGTTTTCTCCCTCAGCAAAGCACGCAGGTTCCTCTGCCAGCTCCTGCAATACCTTCAGAGACGCTGCACCGCCCTCAATGGCCTCCAGCATAGTTTCCGGAGCCGCGATTCCTCTGCGTTCTGCCTCCGCAGGCACATCCACGATTCCCTGCTCAGTGACGATACCCAGGATGATTTCGCCGTTTTTCTTGATCTGTGTCAGCTTCATAGCCATCACTCCCATTTTATTTTGAGTGTATCACAGATTTTTCAAATTGCAAGCCTATTTCCGGAGAAAGTACCGTTGACATTTCTCCTCCCTATAATCGGAGCATCGTTAAACTACAATGCTCCGACTACAAGGCGATGTCATAATTCCTGGTTACATACCACGAGATGTCTGAGAGATGATAAAAGATTCGTAGACCGCTTTTAGAGATGTAGAAAGATGTGTGGAGATGTTCATTTTCTGACACAAATAGACCGCATCCTTTCCTGTAAAATGGGCTAAAAGGATGCGGTCTGATTTATCCAATAGAAATAAGAAAAACCCTTGATTCTCTAAGAGATTCAAAGGTTTGGAGCTGCTAGCCAGATTTGAACTGGCGACCTCATCCTTACCAAGGATGCGCTCTACCGGCTGAGCTATAGCAGCATATGGGATTTAAAATTGGAGCTGCTAGCCAGATTTGAACTGGCGACCTCATCCTTACCAAGGATGCGCTCTACCGGCTGAGCTATAGCAGCATATTGCTCGCGACT
>JAGBAI010000103.1 GCA_017939025.1 Oscillospiraceae bacterium | reverse complement strand
GTTTTGGTATGAGAAACTTCAATAATTTCAGAAAGAGAATCCTCTTCTGTAATACATAAAAATCGTGCCGGAGCTGCCGCTCCGACACGATCCTTAGATGTTTCATTTTGGCTCTACCCCAACTATTGACATAGAACCAAAGTTTTATACGATACCCTGTGCGGTCATGGCATCGGCAACCTTCAGGAAGCCGGCGATATTGGCACCGGCGACGTAGTTGCCGGGCATACCGTAGTCCTTGGCAGCCTTGTCAAGGTTGTGGAAGATGTTGACCATGATGGTCTGCAGCTTGGCATCCACTTCCTCGAAGCTCCAGCTGAGGCGCTCGGAGTTCTGGGTCATTTCCAGACCGGAGGTAGCAACGCCGCCTGCGTTGGAAGCCTTGCCGGGGCAGAACAGAACGCCGTTCTCCTGCAGATACTTGGTGGCATCCAGAGTGGTGGGCATGTTGGCACCCTCGGCAACGGCGAAGCAGCCGTTGGCCACCAGAGCCTTGGCATCGTCGATCAGCAGCTCGTTCTGGGTAGCGCAGGGCAGAGCCACATCACACTTGGTGCTCCAGACGCCCTTGCCCTCGTGATAGACAGCGTTGGGACGGCGGGCAGCGTACTCAGTCAGGCGGGCGCGCATCTTCTGCTTGACTTCGATCAGAGTAGCCACATCGATGCCATCGGGATCATAGATCCAGCCGGTGGAGTCGGAGCAGGTGACAGGCTTTGCACCCAGCTGCCAGGCCTTCTCGATGGCATAAGTAGCAACATTACCGGCACCGGAGACAGCAACGATCTTGCCTTCCAGAGTCTTGCCATTGCACTTGAGCATTTCGTTGGTCAGGTACAGCAGACCGTAACCGGTGGCCTGGGTACGGGCCAGAGAACCGCCGAAGGACAGGCCCTTGCCGGTAAAGACACCCTCGTAGGTGTTCTGCAGCTTCTTGTACTGACCGAACATGTAGCCAACTTCCCGGGCGCCGACACCGATGTCACCGGCGGGCACGTCGGTGTTGTGGCCGATGTGGCGGTACAGCTCGTTCATCAGGCTCTGGCAGAAGGCCATAACTTCCCGGTCGGACTTGCCCTTGGGGTCGAAGTCAGAGCCGCCCTTGCCGCCGCCCATGGGCAGGCCGGTCAGGCTGTTCTTGAAGGTCTGCTCAAAGGCCAGGAACTTCATGATGGACAGGTTGACGGAGGGGTGGAAGCGCATGCCGCCCTTGTAGGGGCCGATGGCACCGTTGAACTGGATGCGGTATGCGTTGTTTACCTGCACCTGGCCCTTGTCATCCACCCAGGGGACGCGGAACAGAATGCACCGCTCGGGGGTAGTCAGCCGTTCCAGCAGGGCATCACGGCGATACTTGTCTTCATTCTTTTCAATCACAGCGCGCAGGGATTCCAGAACCTCATACACGGCCTGGTTGAACTCTGGCTGATCGGGATTCTGCTTCTTGACCCGTTCCAGGATCTCGTCTACATAACTCATATACAAATGTCCTCCCCAGGAAGAATTTTAGGATGCACGCATTGTAGCAGAATCGAAGAAAAAATACAAGAGGGTTTTGCAGCTTTTTTTGCTTCAAATTGCATCGGAAAAGAAAAAACGCCGATTTGAACAATCGGCGTTTCAAATGTGCAACTTTGTTTGTGCAGAATTTCAATTATCTTGCCCGGGGCAGCAGCGCATCTTTGATGACAGTATACAGCAGATCCAGCTCTTCCTGCCTGGTATCCTTGCAGAGGGAGACACGGAAGCTGCCGTCGATTACTTCGGGGGCTACTTTCATGGCATCCAGCACATGACTCCGGTGACCCTTGGCACAGGCAGAGCCGGCAGAGACGCAGATACCGTGATCCTGCAGAATATTGATGGAATTCTGGGTAGGCAGGCCGGGAATGCCGATGGAAAGCACATGGGGGGCTTTGTGGGAACCGTTGATGCAGATGCCGTCCAGCTGGGACAGTTTTTCAGCCAGCGCATCCAGCATGGCCTTTTCCTGCCGGGAATCCTCTTTAAAGGTGGCGGAAACAGCGGCGCAGGCAGCGGCAAAGCCGAAAATGGCAGGGGTTCCCTCAGTGCCGCTGCGGAAATTCCCCTCCTGTCCGCCGCCGACCAGCATTGCAGGGAAGGACTTTAACCGGGGAGAAATATACAGGGCACCTACACCCTTGGGGCCGTGTACCTTATGGGAGGAAACGCTGATCAGATCTGCCCCCAGAGTTTTGGCAACAAAGGGGACTTTCAGAAAGCCCTGAACGGCATCGGTATGGAAATAGGCCTCGGGGCACAGCTTATGGGTCAGCTTTGCCATTTGGGCAATGGGCATCACGGAGCCTACTTCATTGTTGACCATCATGATGGAAACAAGAATGGTATCCTTCCGCAGGGCAGCTTTGAGAGAATCCGGAGTGACCTGTCCCAGCTCGTTGGGCTGTAAGTAAGTCACTTCAAAGCCCTGGGCCTCCAGCTCCTTCATACAGTTTAAAATGGCGTGGTGCTCAATGGCGGTGGTGATGATGTGTTTGCCACGCTTGCCCAGACGTTTCACGGTACTGAAAATGGCCCAGTTATCGGCCTCGGTGCCGCCGGAAGTAAAGAACACCCGGTCCGGCTCGGCACCCATGGCAGCGGCAACGGTATGCCGGGCAGTCCGAAGCTGCCGGGCGGTGTCAATGCCAAATCCATAAAGGGCGGAAGGATTGCCCCAATTTTCTGTCAAAGCAAGGGTCATGGCCTCCACAGCCTCCTTGCAGGGCTTTGTGGTGGCAGAATTGTCCAGATAGATCATAGTAAAACCTCAGTTTAAAGCTGACAGTTGACAGTTGACAGTTTTATCATTGCCTGCGGCAATGCGTTGAATTGGTCGCGAAGCGACACCGTAACTGTCAATAGTCAACTGTACACTGTCAATTGATTTATTTGCCGACGCAGAAGCGTTCGAAAATGCGGTTGGTAATATCCTCCCGCACGGTGGCACCGGTGACTTCTCCCATGGCTTCCATGGCCTCCTCCACATCGGTGAGTACCGCATCGGGGGTCAGACCCATGTTCAGACCCTGCATGGAGCGCAGCATGGCTTCGTAAGCACGGCGGCAGGCATCGAACTGGCGGGCATTGGTGAGGATGGAACCGTCACAGGGAATGTTGTTTTCAAAAATGGCATCCACCATGTCAGCCAGCTGATCCAGCCCTTCGCCGGTTTTTGCACAGATTTTGATAATGGTCATAAAGGGAAGGTCGCTGGGCACCAGAACGCAGCCCTTGTCGGATTTGTTCAGCAGGCACATGGCGTTCTCATGATCCACGCACAGGTCAATGATGGCTTCGTCTTCTGCGGTCAGCGGCTGGGAGCCGTCGCAGACGAACAGCACCAGATCAGCCTCCTCAATGGCCTTCTTGGAACGTTCCACACCAATGGCTTCCACAGTGTCGGCAGTTTCCCGGATACCGGCGGTATCGATCAGCCGAAGCCGGGTGGAACCCAGCATAACCGTCTCCTCAACAGTATCACGGGTGGTGCCGGGAATGTCAGTGACGATGACCCGTTCGAAGCCTGCCAGTGCATTCAGCAAACTGGATTTGCCCACGTTGGGCTTGCCCACAATGGCGGCGGACACGCCCTGGCGCAGGATCCGGCCCTGGCCATAGGTTTGCAGGAGATTATACAGCTCTTTTCCACAGGAACGCAGTTCGCTGTAATAATTCTGAAGGCCAAAATCTTCGATATCTTCGTCGGGATAATCCAGCACGGCATGGAAATGGCTGCAAATATTCGTGAGGGTATCATAGATCGGTGCCAATTTCTTTTGCAGAACACCGCCTACCTGGCCGGCAGCATTGGCTGCGGCATCGGCGGTATCTGCTTCAATCAGATCAATGACCGCTTCTGCCTGGGTCAGATCCAGCTTGCCGTTTAAGAAGGCCCGCTTGGTGTATTCGCCACGTTTGGCTGGTTTGGCACCGGCGGTGTACAGGCTTTCAAGGCCCGCAGCCAGTACGGCGGGGCTGCCGTGGCAATGAAATTCCACTGTATCTTCGCCGGTATAGCTGTGAGGTGCACGGGAAACAACGGCCATACACTGGTCAATGACACGACCGGCCTTGTCGTGGAGTTCACCAAGCATGAGCTTTCTGTCTGGAACCTGAGACAGCGTTTTCTGATTATTTAATGTGAATACTTTATCTGCAACCGCGATACAGTCATCACCGGTGAGCCGGATGATGCCGATGGCAGATACCTGATTGCCGGTGGATACGGCAGCAATGGTGTGAGACATGGAACCCTCCTTATAAAGCGTTGAGAGTGGAGTTAGGTGTTATCCAGGAATGACAGAGGGTCACCCTCGCTGGCGATGAAGTGCATCAGCATGTAGGCGCACATAATGGCCACATTTTCTTCTCTTAAGATACGCTTACATTCTTCCCGGTCGGCAATGACCACCTGGATCTCTTCGGATGCTTCCTGATGGGTGTTTGTAGGTTCGCCGGAGCAGTAGCCATAGACGGTGCCGCAGCTTTCGTCGGTCATGCCGATGGTGGTGAAGAAGGGACGGGAATAGCTGCCGCCGTCCTTGGGAACAAAGGTCAGTCCGGTTTCCTCGTACATTTCCCGGATACCGGCTTCCATCATGTCTTCGCCATCCTCCACAAGACCGGCGGGGAATTCATATACAAAGCCGCCCAGAGGATACCGGTATTGCCGGATCAGAACGACTTTGTCTTTCTTCTCACCGTAAACGCCGTAGAGGATTACGCCGTCAGGTTTGTTCTGATGATTTACAGCCTTCAGTTCCTCGATATTTTTTGCCCGCGAGGAGACGTAATAAGGAGAAATGCTGCCGTCCCGATGGATAGCCTCGAATTCATAGTGGTTTAAAAAACGGTTGTTGGTTTTCTTCACGATTTTACCGACTTTGCTCATGGAAACACCCCTCCGGAAAGGTTATAATAACTAACTATACCATTTCCGAATAAAAAAAGCAATAACCGGGCAGAATTCTCCAAGAGGTGAGTGTTTTGACTGATGCAGACATCCGCGCGGTATTTTCAGGAGCGTCCGATTTTGAGGCCCGTGCCCTGCGCACTGGGGAGAGTACATTGTATGGTTACTTTATTGACGGTCTCGTTGCCAGCAGCTTCATAGCGGACTATATTTATAAACCGGTTTCCCAACAGCTGCCGCTTGCTGTGGTGGATGCCTACAATGCAGCCCTGCGCGGAGCAATCTATAATGCGGTGGCCCGTCCCTGCAAAGATTTGGCGGATGTGGCAGGAAAAATCGTTAACGGATTCTGCGTTGTGTTGTTTCCGGGAGTGGGGGCCATAGCCTTTGAAGTACGAACCGGTGTCAGCCGGGGGCCCCAGCCTCCGGATGTGGAAAATACGGTCAAAGGCCCCAAAGACGCATTCGTGGAAACCATCCGGATCAACACAAGCCTGATCCGCAGGCACCTTCGAACTCCGGATCTGCGGATCGATGCCCAGACTGTGGGAAAGAGAAGTTTGACCAATGTAGGTGTAGTTTGGATCGAAGGTATCACTGATCCACTGCTGGTTCGGAAAATGAATGACCGTCTGAAGTCCATCGATATTGACGGCTTACTATCTCCATCAGCAGTGGAGGAATATATTACCGGCTCCAGAAGGACTGCATTTCCTTTGCTGCAATATACGGAGCGCCCTGACCGGTTCAGTCAGGGACTGTTGGATGGGAGAGTGGGTCTTCTGGTAGATGGCCTGCCGCTGGCATATCTGGCTCCGGCAGATATCGGTTATCTGATGGAAAGTCCGGAGGACAGAAGCAGGGATTATATTTCCGCATCCTGTGTTCGGATCCTACGCTATGGCGCGCTGCTGCTGAGCTTGCTGCTGCCTGCTGTTTATATAGCGATGGTGATGTTTCACCAGGAGTGGCTTCCGCAGCAATTGGTAGATACCATATTAAACAGTGAAAAACCCAGGCCATTCACAACAGCAGCGGAAGTACTGGGGCTGCTGGTGGCATACGAACTGCTCCAGGAATCAGGAATCCATTTGCCCCAGGCCATTGGACAGTCAGTATCTACCATAGGCGGTATTGTCGTGGGTACAGCGGCGGTGGAAGCGGGTTTGATCGCACCAATGGTCTTAATCATAGTGAGTATCACAGGTGTCTGCGGATTTGTGCTTCCAAATCGGGATTTGGCACAGGCAATACGGGTGTGGCGGTTTGCAATTGCTGTTCTTGCGATGTGGATAGGAATAATGGGGATTCTGACAGGTATGGTATTTCTGCTGTCACACCTGTGGAGCCTTCGGTGCCTGGGCGTACGCTATCTGACACCGTACCCGGGAAACAGGGGGATCCTGAGAAAGCGGCTGAAATACGAGAAAGAAAGAGACAAACACTTAAATCCGAGAGATCGAAAAAACCAGAAATAAAATGCAAAAAAGAGCTTGACAAAAGGGATAGTGTGTGCTAGTATATGCAAGTCGCCGCGTGGTGACGTAAGAAAACAGCGAAACGGGAAGAAATTTGAAAAGAAATGAAAAAAGTTCTTGACAAATGGAACCGGATGTGCTAGTATAGCGAAGTTGCTCAGCGAGCAACGAGCGGTTCGAAACACTTCAAAAAAGTTTGAAAAAACTTGAAAAAAGTTCTTGACAAACGGAAATGAATGTGCTAGAATAAATAAGCTGTCAGCGAGAGCGAGCGGCGAACACTGTACCTTGTAAATTGAATAACGTAAAGACAAACTATAACACCTTGGACAATTATAATGGATTGTTTAAGAATCGTGTATAAGACGAATTTAGAACAGCCAACGAAAATTC
>JAGBAI010000011.1 GCA_017939025.1 Oscillospiraceae bacterium | reverse complement strand
GGCTACCAGTTTGCCGTCGAACAGCAGTGTGGTGTAATATGCTTTCTTATGTTCCCGGAGGTAAGTATGGCGCATTCTGCCGTACTTGCCGTACCGGGGCATTTCTTCTTCCGGGAGTTCCAGGTTGGGGTAGTACATTCCATCAGCACCGAGGGTATAGGTGCCGCCCATTTCTTCAAATAAACTTGCCATAATTGTCATCCTCCTGTTTACATATTGGCTACGCTGTGATATAATAGCATAAATAACATCACATATCAAGAGGGAGGAACAAGATATGCGTAGAAATGAAGAACAGATTGCCATATACTCCCGTAAATCCAAGTTCACTGGCAAGGGTGAAAGTATTGGCAATCAGGTGGAACTCTGTAAAGAGTATGTCCGCAATATGTTCGGCGAGGAATATGTGGATCGCTGTGTTGTGTTTGAGGACGAGGGCTTCTCCGGCGGCAATCTGCTAAGACCGGACTTCAAACGGATGATGGAGGAAGTGCGTAAGCGCAAATTCAAGGCAATTGTAGTCTATCGCCTGGACAGAATCAGCCGTAATATCAGCGATTTTACGGGGCTGATCGATGAACTGACCAAGCTGGATGTATCCTTTGTGTCCATCAAGGAGCAGTTTGACACCAGCACCCCTATGGGCAGAGCCATGATGTTTATTATCTCTGTGTTCTCACAGCTGGAGCGTGAAACTATCGCTGAGCGTATCCGGGATAATATGCACGAACTGGCAAAGACTGGCCGCTGGCTGGGTGGCAATACACCCACCGGCTTCAAATCCGGTTCCGTCAGTAAGATCACCATTGACGGCAAAGAGAGAAAGTCCTACAAGCTGATTCCCATACCCGAAGAGATTGAAATCCCCAAGATGATCTTTGATCTCTACATGGAAACCGATTCTTTGACTTCTGTGGAAGCAGAACTGCTGCGGCAGCGAATCAAAACCAAGCAGGGAAAGGACTTCACCCGCTTTGCGATCAAGGCGATTCTGCAGAATCCCGTTTATATGGTTGCGGATGAAGATGCCTATGATTATTTCGTGGAAAGGGAAGCGGAAGTCTGCTTCCCCAAGGAAGCCTTTGATGGCAGCTGCGGCATCATGGCGTATAATCGTACAAACCAGGAAAAGGGAAGAACAACGCAGCTTCTCCCGGTCAATGAGTGGATCGTTGCCATCGGAAAGCACGCCGGTGTGGTGCCTTCCAAGCAGTGGATCAAGGTGCAGGAGTCCCTGGACAGGAACAAATCCAAGGCATACCGCAAACCGCGGAATAATGAAGCCTTGCTGACTGGTTTGGTGTATTGCTCCTGCGGCGAAAGAATGTACCCCAAACTGTCCCAGCGTACTACCGCTTCCGGTGAGATTATTTACACCTATGTGTGCAAGATGAAAGAACGGAGCAAGCGGGAGCGATGCAACCGCCGCAATGCCAATGGCAATATTCTGGACGCTGCCATCATTGAGCGAATCAAATCTCTGACTGACCACGACAGCAGCTTTATTGCCCAGCTTGCAAAGAGCCGAGAGTTCTACACCGGCAAGCGGGAACAATACGAAAAGCAGCTGGAAGATCTCCGGGCAGAGTATGCACAGAACGAACAGACTGTCAACGGGTTGATCGATAGCTTAGGTATGGTTGGTGAATCCATTGCCAGACCCCGTGTGCTGAAGCGCATTGAGGAACTGTCAGAGGTAAACCGGGATGTGGAGAACCGCATCCACGAACTGGAAGGCTTGATCAATGTCAATGCTCTTAGTGATGCGGAGTTCGATCTGCTGCGGCGGATGCTGGCTATGTTCCGTACCAGCATCGATGATATGTCCGTTGAGGAAAAGAGAGCGGCGATCAGAACAGTTGTCCGTAAGGTGATCTGGGACGGTGTGAATGCTCATGTGGTATTGTTCGGAGCCGACGAGGGCGAGATTGAATTCCCCGATATGAATGACAGATTGGCTCACTCTGACGACGAAGGTGGCGAAGAAGAACCCCTGGAAGCCTTTGCAGATGTCGACTATGAGATGCAAGAGGAGGAAAATAGCGGCCTGGGAAAACCTGAGCCCGTGGGCGGCTCTAAAGCGCGTTGGGGGGAGGATAGCAAATGAAATTTTGATGCACTTTCGGGCCCAGCGTAAGTGTGCGCAGGATGTATCCCTGTCGGATCCCATTGAGACAGGAGCGGAGGGGACGGCGCTGGAACTG
Source organism: Oscillospiraceae bacterium (assembly GCA_017939025.1). Next base: position 24,451 of record JAGBAI010000011.1, on the reverse strand, counting down.
ATGGAGGTGATCGCCGAAGAAGGGGATCTGATGGAGCGGATCTTTACCCGGGAGCGGCGGACACAGCTGCGGCAGGCGATGGATCAGTGCCTGACAGAGCAGGAGCGGCTGGTGATCCGTCTGCGTTACGGACTTTCCGGTGAGACACCAAAACGGCAAAGGGAAGTGGCGCAGATAACAGGTCTGAGCCGCAGCTATATTTCCCGCATTGAAAAGAGGGCACTGGAGAAGCTGCGGGAAAATCTGGAAAAATAATGGTTCGTATCATAGACAGTGAATTGCCGGGATCCGCAAAAATAAAAATGGACATTTGGGTGAAAAATGTTATAATAAGATGCTATGAAGAAACATCATAAGTAATAGGTAATTAGGAGCTTTGGACAGTGGAACCATATTCTGTGCTGATGCCGGTTTGTTATAAAGAAAAGGCAGCAAATCTTCGCCTGTCCATTCAAAGCATGCTGGATCAAACCGTTCCACCAGAACAGTTCGTGCTGGTTTGCGACGGCTTGCTGACAGAGGAACTGGACGCTGTGGTCACGGAGTTTGCGGAAGCGGATCCGGCGTTATTTACTGTAGTAAGGATGAAAAAGAACAGGGGCATTGGCGTTGCTCTGAATACCGGTATCCGGTATTGCCGCAATGAGCTGGTGGCACGAATGGACGCTGACGATATTTCCGTGTCAGAACGCATGGCCCTTCAATTGGCGGAATTGGAAAAATATCCGGACGTCAGTGCGGTGGGAGGTCAGATTGCAGAATTCTGCGATGAACCCACTGAGATTACAGGCTACAGAAAAGTTCCTGTTGCAGAGAATGAGGTGGGCAAATACATAAGGTTTCGCAACCCGATGAATCACGTGAGTGTGGTGCTGCGCAAATCCCATGTTTTGGCTGTGGGCAATTATCAGGATGTTCCGGGCTTTGAGGATTATTTCCTCTGGGCGAGTTTCATTGCAAACGGAAATACATTACGCAATGTGGAGCAAGTCTGCTGTGTTGTGCGGGCGGATTCCGGCATGTACTCCCGGCGCGGAGGTTTGCGGTATTTTCAGAATACCATGCGGATCGAACGCTTTTTGCTGGAACGGAAGATTATTTCCCGATGGGAATTCTGGTGTAATGTAATGATACGCTTTGGTGGAACCGTTGTGCTGCCGCCTGAATTGCGCAAATTGGTATTCTTGTGCGTGCTCCGAAAAAGGAAACTGCAGACGCAGGGTAAATTTTGAAAAGATGGATCCGGTGCAGTGGAAATACATTCCCGTCAGCGGAAGATATGGCCTGTACTTGCCGAAGTGTGAATTGTCAAAATGAAGATTCTGATTGTCAGTCATAATGTGTTAAGCCTCACATCGAATATGGGCAGAACGATGATGTCCTATTTTGCCGGAATGACGGATGTGGAAATTGCGCAATTTTATATTTCTTCTGAAATGCCGGTAGACAACACCATATGCCGGAATTATTACCGTTTCACAGACGGTGATGCCATCTGTTCGCTGGCTCCCTTTGGCACATATGGAAGTGCGGCTGCGCCGATGGAGGCGCAGCCGGAGTACGTATCAGCACGGACAGATTCCGGCCTGATCAGTACAGTATACCGTGTTGGTGCAAAACGTACGGCGCTGATCTATACTGCCCGGAATCTTTTGTGGAAGCTGAGCCGTTGGGATACGGCACAGTATTGGAGATGGGTGGAAGACTTTGCGCCGGACGTGATTTTTTTCGCTTCCGGCGATTATGGGTTTATGTATGATATTGCCCGGAAGACTGCGGAATATGTGAAAAAGCCTCTGGCGGTGGCCTGTGTGGATGATTACTATCTCCACAACCGCAATGGAAACAGCCCTCTGGGCCGGGTGGAGCATCGTCTGTTCTTAAAAACCGTACACCGGACAATGGCCCGGGCTCAGGAGATTTTTACCATTTGCCAGGAAATGAAGCGGGAATATGAGACTTTATTTCAAATTAATTGCTGTGTGCTGCACACAGCAGCCTCTGTGCCCGCTGAGGCTGTTACAAACATCTGTTCCGGACAAATCGCCTACCTGGGGAATCTGGGCCTGGGGCGGGCAGAAAACCTGAAAAGGATCGGAAGGACACTGAAGCATATGGGCCGGTATCTGGATGTGTATTCCGGGGAACGGGATCCGAAGCTGTGGCGTGAGCTGACAGTGGAAAACGGGGTCCGGTTTCATGGGGCGGTATCCGCAGTCCAAGCCCGCCGGATCCTGACATCCAGCCTGGTGGTGATCCATACGGAATCCTTTGAAGAGCGGTACCGGAAGATCACCCGGTATTCTGTTTCCACAAAGATCGCTGATTCTCTGATGTATGGCCCCTGTATCCTTGCCTACGGGCCGGAGGGGATCGCGTCAGTTGATTATCTGAAGGCGCACCGGGCGGCGTATGTGGTTTCAGATCCCGATGGCCTGGAATCGGGGCTGAAAGAGCTCCTTTCAAGCCAGTCTCTTGGCCAGAGTATCGTAGAAAATGCCAGAATCCTGGCAAAGCAGAATCATGATCCCCAAAGCAACCCGGAAAAGCTGAAAATGCAGCTGGAAGTGCTGTGCGCACAGTGGGAACCGCAGTAATATGGGTAGGTTTGCCCATGACCTGCATCAACAGTCCTGCTGCATGGATGTTTGATATGGAGAGGAAAGAGGAAACACATAGTATGGTCGAAAAAACAAGCCATGGCGTGGAGGATAGATCCTCCTCTTTCTTGTTGCTGATGCTGGCTGTGGCTGTGTCCAATGTTCTGGGCAGGGGCAGCTATCTTTTGCTGGCGGTTGGGGCTGCCTACTTTCTGCTGCATTATTACAGCATGAAAGTCCCGGATGCGGTGGTGCCGCTGCTGGTATTTTCCTGTATTTACTGCCTGTTTTCCATCACCAGTCAGGGGATCGTAAACGCTGCGCAGATCTTTATTTGTCCCTTGCTGTGGCTGGTGGGGTATAATCTGCCGGAAGCGAAACGGATTTCCGGGGTCTTTACCCTGGTGGCGGTACTGGCCGCCGGACAGACGGCCCATGGCCTTTTGAATTATGGCTATAATATTCTGGAAAATGTAAGTATGGGCAGCGCCACAAAACTGGATATCTGGACCGGTGAGATTCAGGCGGCAACAGGACAGGCAGCCCAGTTTACCATGTTTCTGGCAAGCTTTTTCTGGCTGACAGCCGTGCAGGAAAGACGGTGGCTGCGGGTGGGGGCTGTTGCGGTATTTCTTTGCACGCTGCTGTATGCGGTTCAGCTGGGAAGCCGCTCCTTTCTGGTTCTGGCTGTTCTTTCTGCCGGAACCGGCATTTTGTTGAGCTGGTTAAGAAGAAATCCCCTGGGGATGAAGCTGCTGCTGTGGATGCTTTTGGGGGCAGCTGTGATTCTGGTGCTTTACAGCAGAAATATCTGGGGGCTGCGTACATATATGGAAGGCAGCTTTCTGTATCGCCGGAATTCTCTGGGGCAGAATTTTTCGGCGATGCTGACAGATGGAAGGTTCCATTTAAAAAAGGTATATCTGGAGAACCTGCTCCGGTATCCCTGGGGCGGCAATGTGATCCGGGAACGGATCGCCGGCGGCTACGCCCACGACCTATGGCTGGATACATTCGGTGAAGCGGGGCTTCCGGCGCTGGCAGTGCTGCTGGTTTATACGGCAGCTGCATTTTTTCGCATTGTTAGAGCCGGAAAGCTCTGCACCGTAAGCTCCAATGAACAGACCGCCCTGATGTGTTATGGGGTGGTCATATTTGCGCAGTTCTGCGCAGAGCCGATCTGGCAGGGGTGTCCCATGCTGCTGTATTCCTTTGTTCTGACAGATGGTATGCTGGTCAGACTGATTTCGGTTTCCTCCGCAGGGGCACAGAAGCCGGCATAAGAACTTTTTAATTTCAGAATCGACAGCAGTGCAGGTGATGTATTCATGATGAAAGAATTAAAGGAAGAAATAGTATAAGAAGGTCGGATGAGATGAAAATTGTATTTCTGAGCAATTATTTTAATCATCATCAGCAGCCGGTTTCTGAGGCGCTGTACCGGAAACCGGGGGTGACCTTTCACTTTATTGCCACGACATCCATGCCTGCCCAGAGAAAGAACCTTGGTTACCATATGGAGACACTTCCCGGTTATGTCTGCTCGGCCAGCACCCCTGCAGGGCAGAAGGCGGCACTGGCGCTGCTGCGGGAATCGGATGTTGTGATAACAGGTTCCGCACCGGAAAAGATGGTGCGCAGGGTTATAAAAGACCACAAATTGGTATTTCGTTATTCCGAGCGGCCTCTGAAAAAGCGGGAGCCGCTGAAATATTTGCCCCGGCTGCTTCGCTGGCATTGGCGCAATCCTCCGGGAAAGCCTGTCTACCTGCTCTGTGCCAGCGGCTATGCGGCAAAAGACTATGCAAAATTTGGCCTGTTCCGCAACAGGGCCTATCAATGGGGCTATTTCCCGGAGACAAAGCGCTATGACCGGTTCCACAGCCTCCTTGCCCAAAAGACCGTGACGGATATCCTGTGGTGTGGACGCTTTCTGGATTGGAAGCGTCCTGAGGATGCGATCCGGGCAGCCGGCCTGTTGAAGGAGGCGGGCTACGCCTTTCGTCTGCGCTTTATTGGCGGCGGTGACCGGGAGGGCAGACTCCGCGCATTGGTCAGAGAACTGGCGCTGGAGGATCGGGTGGAATTTTTAGGAACAATGCAGCCGGAGCAGGTGCGCGGTTATATGGAGCAGGCCGGGATTTATTTGTTTACCAGCGGCCGGCAGGAGGGGTGGGGAGCGGTACTGAATGAGGCCATGAATTCCGGCTGTGCTGTCATTGCCAGCCATGCCATTGGCGCAGTCCCGTTTCTGATCCGGGACGGAGAAAACGGCCTGGTTTACCCCTCCGGAGATGTTACTGGGCTATGGGATAAGCTCCGGTATCTGCTGGATCATCCCGAAGCACAAAAGAGGGTGGGCAAGGCTGCTTATGAAACCATCGTGGCGGAGTGGAATGCGGAAGTGGCGGCGGAGCGCCTGACAAATCTGGCGCAGGCAATATTGGATGGGGAACCCTTCCCGGGGCTGTATACCTCCGGCCCCTGCAGCCCGGCAGCACGGATATCGGAAAGGGAAAACAGCTATGAAAGAAAAGCAAACAGCGTATCCCATTGACTTTGTGATCCCTTGGGTCGATGGCAGTGATCCCCAATGGCAGAAGCTGCGCAGCCGCTACACCGGGGATCCGTCGCAGATCAGGGAAGCCCAGTACCGGGAATGGGGGCTGCTGAAATACTGGTTCCGGTCTGTGGAAAAATATGCGCCCTGGGTCAACCGGATCCACTTTGTTACCTGCGGGCAGATTCCTGATTGGCTGAACAGGGCGCATCCGAAGCTGCACTGCGTGGATCACCGGGCGTATATCCCGGAGGCATATCTGCCGACTTTCAGCTCCCACAGCATCGAACTGAATCTGCACAGGATCCCGGGCCTTGCAGAGCACTTTGTGTATTTCAATGATGACATGTTTCTCAATGGCCCGGTGACAGAGGAGGATTTCTTTATCAGAGGACTTCCCAGAGAAAGCGCTGTGCTGCAAATACTGTCACCGGTGGACATTACGGATCCCTTCGGCCATGTTTTGTGGAATGACATGGCGCTGATCAATAAACATTTCCGGAAACGGGAGGTTTTGACCGGATCCTGGCACAAGTGGTACCATCCAGTTTATGGTAAACAACTGTTTCGCAATCTGTACTGCACCCCTGGAAGCAGGTTTTCCCTGCTGTATAATTTTCACATTGCGTCATCCATGCGGAAATCTACCTTTGAAGAGGTCTGGAAGCTGGAGCCGGAGATTCTGGACCGAACCTGCCGGAACAGATTCCGTACAGGCCAGGATGTGAACCAGTATCTGGTAAGCTGGTATAACCTGTGCAAAGGGGAATTTATTCCCCGGCGGGCGGATTTTGGCCAGTATTATATGATCGGGCAGAATACCGAAAAACTGTGCCGGGATATTCTGGCCCATAAGCATAAAATCATCTGCGTCAATGACGATCCCGGGCTCATTCTTTGGGAAACGGAGCGGAAGCGGCTGCTTAAGGTCTTTGAAACGGCATTTCCGGGACGGTCGGAATATGAAAAATAATACTGCTTTCCATAAACGAGTATAAAGAACTGAAAGGATGCGTGTCTGGGTGCAAAACCGGATCGTGAAAAACACCGGGTGGCTGATCTATGGAAAAACCGCGCAAATGCTGATCAATCTGCTGGTAGGATTGCTGACGGCACGGTATTTGGGGCCGTCCAATTATGGCCTGATCAGCTATGGCGCGGCATATACCGGCTTCTTCTTTTCCCTGTGTACACTGGGGATCAATACCGTGCTGGTGAAGGAACTTCTGGACCAGGAAAAGACGCAGGGACAGACCCTGGGTACGGCACTGCTGTTGCAGGCGGTATCGAGTGTCGTGTCTGCGTTGGTGATTCTGTCCATTGTCTGCGTGGCAGACCGGGGAGATCTGACGGTTCTGAAAGTGGTAAGTCTGACAAATATCGGAATGATCCTTCAGGTCTTCGGGTTATTCAATCAATGGTTTCAGTCCAGATTGCAGTCAAAGGTATCGGCTGTAATATCTCTGATTGCCTATGCTGTGATGGCTGGCTATAAGGTATTCCTGCTGGTTTTGGGGAAAAGTGTGGAATGGTTCGCGTTTGCCGGGGCAGTGGATCATCTGTGTGTGGCGGTATTGCTCTGCGGTGCTTACCGGAGATACGGCGGACAGAGGCTTTCTTTTTCAGCCCGGTATGCCCGCAGTCTGCTGAAAAAAAGCTGCCACTTCATCCTGCCGGGGCTGATGGTTGCGGTCTATTCCCAAACAGACAAGATCATGCTGAAGCAGATGCTGGGAGAGGCGGAAACCGGATATTATACTACGGCGATTTCACTGTGTAATGTCTGGTGTTTTGTGCTGTCTGCGATGATAGATTCCTTCTATCCGGTGATTGCCCAGGCACACAAAACGGACAAGGGGTTATACAGAAGGCGTAATAAGCAGCTTTACGCAGCGGTGTTTTACTTATCCATACTTGTCTCCGGCCTGATTTCTCTTCTGGCAGGCCCGATCGTGAGGATCCTGTATGGGGAAACCTATCTGCCGACTGTGGCGCCGCTGCGGATCATTACCTGGTATACGGCTTTTTCCTATCTGGGTGTGGCAAGAAACGCCTGGGTGGTGTGTGAAAACAGGCAGCGCTGGCTCAAATGGGTCTATCTGATTTCCGCGGTCTGCAATGTGGCGTTGAACCTGGTATGGATCCCAGCCTTTGGTGCGGCAGGCGCGGCGCTGGCATCCTTGGTGTCACAGGTGGTTACGGCACTGATTGCGCCGCTTTTTGTGGCGGGCCTTCGGGAAAATACTGTTCTGATGCTGGAGGCCATTTCCCTGCGGGGGCTGTAGAGAATGACAGAAAAAAAGGAAACAATGTCGATATATCCTGGGCGCGGCATCTTTTCCGGGGAGGATACATTATGCGAGGTAGAATACAGGCACAAAATGACGTGGCCGAGGTAAGCTTTTGCCGGTTAGTCAATGCGGTTATGAGAGGCATCCGGGCAGTGGTTCTGGCCTCTGTAGTGGGTGCTGCCGCGGCGCTGCTGGGAACGCTGCTGCTTCTTAGGCCGCAATTTGAAGCTTCTGTCACGTTCTATGTGGATAACAGTAATATTTCTGCAGGCGGTGGGAATGTCAGTATGTCCTCCGGTGATCTGACCACTTCACGGGGCCTGGTCAAATCCTATATTGTTATATTAAACACCCGGGAGACTCTGGCAGAGGTGATCGGCTATGCCGGTGCCGGCCGGAAGGTGTCAGAGCTGTCTGATATGATCCGGGCGGAACCAGTGAATGATACGGAGCTTTTCCGGGTGACCGTGACCAGCCCGGATCCTCAGGAGGCGAAGAAGATCGCGGATGCAGTGGCGCACATACTGCCCGGACGTATTGGCGCGATCATTGAAGGAACCTCTGCCAAGGTGGCAGATAAGGCGGTGCTTCCTGATGAGCCAAGTTCTCCCAGCTATGCCAGATATGCACTGGTGGGATGTATCTTCGGATTTCTGCTGAGTGCCGGTATTCTGATATTGCGGGATCTGTTTGACAATGGCATCCGTACAGAGGCGGATATTGCGCAGCTGTGTGATTATCCGGTTCTGGCACTGGTGCCGGGGATGGAGGCTGCCGGAGTGGCAGAGGCCTGCAAGCTTCTTCGGATCAAGGTGCGTTCTGCCCTGGGTGAAGAAAGTGGCTGTCATATCATTGGCATGACAGCGTCCTGCATCGGGGAAGAGAAAACCCATACAGCGGTGGAGCTTGCACGGTCTCTGGCGCAGCTGAACAAACGGGTGCTGCTGATCGACGGAGATCTGCGGCTTCCCACGGTTTTTACGCTGCTGCCGGTGGCGCAACTGCAGGGGCTGTCTGACTGCCTCAGAGGAGAGGCGGATATGGGGTCTGTGATTCAGCTTTGCAGAGCATCTGGTAGGGGACAGGCTTTTTCCGTGATCACCTCCGGCCGGATCCCGGCCGATCCTGTGGAACTGCTGAGTGGCCCGCAGATGGAAAATCTGCTGGACCAGGCCCGGACAGCCTATGATTATGTGATCCTGGATCTGCCGCCGGTGGGGGAGACAGGGGACGCGCTGGCAGTGGCCGGACTGGTAGATGGTTACTTGCTTTCAGTGCGGCTCAATGGCTGCAGCCAGAGCGCACTGCGTGATACATTGACGCAGTTGGAATTCATGAATGCCCGGATCCTGGGGATCGTCTGTCACCGGGAAAACAGCGGGGGAAAGGGCCGGAAGGAAAAGCACTCCCGGGATAAAAAGAAAAAACGGAACCCAAAATCCGGGAAAAAAACAGAGGTTCCGGTTCTTTAACAAACAGAAAGCGCAGATGAAATCTCATCTGCGCTTTCTGTTGCCTTGTCCGCCAGAGCAAATCATGGTATAATATAATTAAGATCTATTTAATAACCAACTCCGGAGGTGTTTTTATGCGTATCCAATTTATCGGTGCGACCCATGAGGTGACTGGCAGCTGCACACTTTTGGAAGTGGGAGGGCGATATTACCTGGTGGACTGCGGTATGGAACAGGGGGTGGATGTGTTCCAGAATATGCCCATGCCTGTCCCGGCCAATGCCATTGAAGCGGTATTTCTGACCCATGCCCACATTGACCATTCCGGTATGCTGCCCAAGCTCTGCAAGGACGGTTTCTCCGGGGCGATTTATGCAACCGAGGCTACCTGCGACCTGTGCAATATCATGCTCCGGGACTCTGCCCACATTCAGGAAAGCGAAGCCCAGTGGCGCAGCCGGAAGGCGGAGCGTGCCGGCGAACCACTGGTGGAGCCTACTTATAATATGAATGATGCGCTGGCGGCCATCAAATGCCTGCGTCCGGTGAAATATCAGGAGCAGCTTCGGGTAGCGGAAGGCATTGACCTGCGCTTTACGGACATCGGCCATCTGCTGGGCTCTGCTGCCATTGAGCTTTGGCTGACGGAAAACGGTGAAACCCGGAAAATTGTGTTCAGCGGCGACGTGGGCAATACCAACCAGCCCCTGCTGAATGATCCCAAGCCCGTGGAGGAGACGGACTATCTGGTCATCGAATCCACCTACGGCGACCGGCTCCATGCCAAGACAAGAGGCGATGTGGTGGCGGATCTGGCAGAGTGCATCCAGCGGGCCTTTGACCGGGGAGGCAATCTGGTGATCCCCTCCTTTGCTGTGGGCCGTACCCAGGAAATGCTCTACGCCATCCGGGAGATTAAGCAGAAGGGCCTGGTGAAGGGACACGATAAGTTCCCGGTGTATGTGGACTCACCTCTGGCGGTGGAGGCCACGGGTATTTTCCTCCAGAGTCATGAAAGTAACTTTGATCCGGAGACGCTGGCGGTGCTGGCCCAAGGGGTGAACCCCATCTGGTCTGAGGGCGTGACCCTGTCTGTCACAAGCGAAGAATCCAAGCTCATCAATGCGGATATGCAGCCGAAAGTGATCCTGTCTGCCTCCGGTATGTGTGAAGCGGGCCGCATCCGGCACCATCTGAAGCACAATCTGTGGCGCAAGGAGAGCATCATCCTCTTCGTTGGCTACCAGGCAGAGGGCTCCCTGGGCCGGAAATTGCAGGAGGGGGCAAAAAATGTCAAGCTCTTCGGCGAGGATATTGCCGTCCATGCGGAGATCGCCACTCTGCGGGGTACCTCCGGCCATGCGGATAAGGATGGCCTGCTGAACTGGCTGGGCGGTTTCAAAGAAAAGCCCCAAATGGTCTTTGTCAATCACGGTGATGATAGCAGATGCGAAGCCTTCCAGGCAACCCTGGATTCCATGGGCTACCGGGCGGAAGCGCCTTACAGCGGCACGGAATACGACCTGCTTACAGGTAAGCTCACTGCCTATACCGAGGGGGTCAAGATCGACCGGGCTGCTGCCTTCAAGGGCAGCCAGCGGGCACGGCAGGTCTACGGCGAGCTGCTGGCAGCGGCAGAGGATCTGCTGGCGCTGGTCAAAACCAGAAAGGGCCGCACCAACAAGGACAATGCCAAGCTGACAGCCCAGATCCGCAGCCTCATTGAAAAATGGAAATGATAGAAAAGGCAGCATAGAGAAATCGTAAAATTGCAGTTTGTGCGGCCAGTGGCCGCTGACAATTGCGTGACTTCGGCTGGTTTGTCGTCCGGGACTCCTGGGTGGTCGGCCCGGTTCGATGATGCCATTTGTACATGTGATCGAACCGGGCGGTACCCAATGGTCGTGGCTGATTGCCGGGCTGTAGTCACGCTATTGGATGCGGGCCCTGCCCGCCAAACTGCAATTTGCTTCAAAGAAAAAGGAGAGACGATGAAAGAGAAAATCAACGCCTACTGTCCGGCTGCTGCGGCTTTTTTAACCATGATGGCCATGGCCATGACCTCCTCTACCTTAAGCTTTTTTCTGGAACCCATCTGTGCCGAATTGAATATCAGCAGAGGCAGCTTTTCTGTGATTTTCAGCCTGATGAGTGTCTCCGGTGCGGTGCTGAATCCATTTCTGGGTCAGTTTGTGGGCAAACGGGGTGTCCGGGGGGTGCTGTTGCTCTGCGGTGCCTGGACCGGTGGGTGCATGATGCTGCTGTCACTGGTACGCAGTGTCTGGATGCTTTACGCTGTGGGCTTGCTGATGGGTGCGTTTTCCTCCACCTGTCTGGCGCTTTGTGCCAATGTGATCGTCCAGCAGTCCTATTTTGGGCCCCAGGCCTCGGGAATTCTGGGTGGTGTTATGGCTGGCTCCGGTGTGGGCGGTATGATCTTCAGTATTGTGATCCCCTGGTGCATGATGTCTTACGGATGGAAAACAGCACTGGCTATCATGGGCGTGCTGTGGTGGGGGCTGATCTGGCTGGCAGCTCTGATTCTGGGGAAACGGGAGAAAAGCAGTTACGGCACCGGCAATGGCGCTGTGGGCCTGGGTATGACCCGGGCAGAGGCAATGAAAAGTCCAAGGCTCTATCTGATGATGGTGGTGATCATCATTATCTGCGCCTGCTGCGGTGTGCAGCAGCAGCTTCCTTCCATGCTCACATCTTACCGGTTTGAAGAAAGCTCCGTCAGCGTGATGATCTCCGTATCCACGGCATTTCTGGCAGCAGGTAAGGTGGGGCAGGGCCTGCTTTACGGAAAGCTGGGAGTGCGGCTTGGCGGCAGCCTGATGATGGGCATTTTTGCGGCAGGTATGCTGCTGCTTTTGTGGCCGGCGCTGGTTTGGCCGGGACTGATTTTGCTGTCCTTTGGCCTGGGTATCTATACCACCCTGCTGCCCCAGGTGACCCGGCGGATCTTCGGATCCCGTGAATATGCCTCCATCTGGGCACTTATTTCCACTGCCGGAAGTGTGGGTACCTTCCTGGCGAATCCCCTGTGGGGAACAGTTTACGACATCACCGGCAGCTATGCTATGGGCTTGATTGGCTGTGCGGTACTGCTGGCTGTGGCAGTATGGGCCATGCTCCGGGCATTGAAGGCCGCATAAATTACAGTTTGGCGGGCAGGGCCCGCACCCAATGGCGTGACTTCGGCTGGTTTGTCATCCAGGACTCCAGGGTGGTCGGCCCGGTTCGATGATGCCATTTGTACACGTGATCGAACCGGGCGGTACCCAATGGTCTGGGTTGATTGCCGGGCTGTAGTCACGCCATTGTCAGCGGCCACTGGCCGCACAAACTGTAGTTTGGCTATCTACCGGTGGCCTGCGGATGGGATGGCTCCTGTCCTGCATATCTGTCACTTTATTGTGCTAAAGTATAAAATTCATCTTCCTTTCTGTGCACAGTGCTGAAAATGACAAAAAAAGAAAAATAATACTTTACTTCTTTATCGCGCTAAAGTATAATCCTGTCATCAAGCACATTTGCTTCACAGAAAGGAAGTATTTTTATGAAAAAGATGTTTGTTACGCTGCTGGCCCTGGTGCTGGCCCTGTCCTGCCTGACCGCCTGCGGCGGCAGCGCCTCTGAGTCTGACCTGAAGTACATCCAGGACAAGGGCAAGATGATCGTGGGTATCACCGACTATGCTCCCATGGATTACAAGGACGAAAACGGCGAATGGACCGGCTTCGACGCTGAGTTTGCGCAGATGGTCTGCGACGAGCTGGATGTGGAATGTGAGTTCTTCGTCCTGGCGGACTGGGGTAAGAAGTTCTACGAGCTGGAAACCAAGAATATTGATGTCATCTGGAACGGTATGACCATCACCGAAGAGGTCAAGCTGAATACCAGCTGCTCCGATCCTTATGTTGTCAATGCCCAGGTGCTGGTTATGAAGGCCGACGCGCTGGCCCAGTACGATTCCACCGATAAGCTGAACGATCTGACCTTTGCCGTGGAGAATGGTTCTGCCGGTCAGGATGCAGTTGCGGATCTGGGCATTGCCGAGGAGCACATCATTGCTGTCCAGGATCAGGCTGCTGCCCTGATGGAAGTAGCTGCCGGAACCTCTGATGCCTGTGTCATCGACATCACCATGGCAAACGCCATGACCGGCGAGGGCACCAGCTATGCCGACCTGGCTGCCGGTATCAGCCTGACCAGCGAGGAATACGGCATCGGCTTCCGTAAGGATTCTGACGTCACCGCCAAGGTCAACGAACTGATGAAGCAGTGGAAGGCCGATGGTACTCTGCAGGCTTTGGCTGATAAGTACAGCCTGACTCTGGCTGAGTAAGTACAAAACCGGGAGGGTCACTGACCCTCCCAAAGTGCTGTTTTTACAGAAGTGATTTCGAGGTATTTTCTATGTTTCTACCTGTAACCTTACAATTACTGGCTGGATTCTGGGAATCTCTTAAGATTTTCCTGCTGACTCTGGCCTTCTCTATCCCTCTGGGACTTGTGGTCTGCTTCGGTTCCATGAGCCGGTTTTCGCCTTTGCGGACGCTGGTTCGGGGCTTTGTGTGGATCATTCGCGGTACGCCGCTGATGCTGCAGCTGATGATCATTTTCTACGGCCCCGGCCTCATGTTTGGTCTTCCCTCCATGCCCCGGTTTACGGCTACCATTGTGGCCTTTGCCATTAATTACGCCTGCTATTTTTCTGAGATCTACCGGGGCGGCATTGAATCCATTCCCCAGGGTCAGTACGAAGCCGGACAGGTGCTGGGCATGACCAAGCAGCAAATATTCTTTAAAGTGGTCCTGCTGCAGGTCATCAAGCGGATCCTGGCTCCCATGTCCAACGAGGTCATTACGCTGGTAAAGGATACCTCCCTTGCCCGGGTCATTGGTATTTACGAGCTGATCTGGGCCGGCGAAGCCTTCATTAAGAAAGGCCTCATCTGGCCTCTGTTCTACACGGGTGCGTTCTATCTGCTGTTCAGCGGCCTGTTGACCATTCTGTTCGCGAAGCTGGAAGAAAAACTGGGCTATTTTCGGGGGTAAACCATGGCGATTTTGGAAGTTAAGAATTTAAAAAAGGGCTTTGGTGCCACGGATGTGCTGAAGGGTGTCAGCTTTTCTTTGGAAAAAGGGCAGGTTCTTGCCATCATCGGTTCTTCCGGCAGCGGTAAAACGACACTGCTGCGGTGTCTGAATTTTCTGGAGACAGCCGACGAGGGTGACATTGTTGTAAATGGCAAAGTCCTCACTGGTTCTCACCTTTCCGAGCAGCAGATCCGGGAAAACCGGCTGCATTTCGGCCTGGTGTTCCAGAATTTTAACCTGTTTCCCCAGTATACGGTTCTGGAAAACATCACTCTGGCACCTACCCTTCTGAAAAAAGGAAGTGCCCGGGAGATTCAGGACAAGGCACTGGAGCTTTTGGAACAGGTGGGACTTTCCGCCAAGCGGGAGGCCTATCCCTGGCAGCTGTCCGGCGGTCAGCAGCAGCGGGTGGCCATTGCCCGGGCGCTGGCTTTGAGCCCCCAGGTGCTGTGCTTTGACGAGCCTACCTCAGCACTGGATCCGGAGCTGACCGGCGAAGTGCTGCGGGTCATCCGGGGCCTGAAAAATGAGGATACCACCATGATCGTGGTAACCCATGAGATGGAATTTGCCCGGAGCGTTGCAGATGTGGTCATCTACATGGCAGACGGTGTCATTGAGGAGATGGGCACCCCGGAGGCGGTCTTTGACTATCCCCGGAGCGAAAAGACCCGGGCCTTCATCCGGGGCACGCAGCAGGCATTCTGAGGGAGGAATTATGACCCAAAAAGCAAAAACCCAGGCACTGTACGAACTGATTGCCGGAATTGATGATCCGGCCATGATCGAAGCTCTCTTTGACGATCTGTGCACCAAAAAAGAAGTGGAAAACATGGCGGAACGGGTGTTTGCCGCTAAGCTGTTAATGGAGGGCAATACCTATAACCAGGTCATGTCTCAGGCGAATATTTCCTCCGCAACCTTAAGCCGGGTTTCCCGGTGTGTCCAGTATGGAAAGGGCTATTCCCAGGTGCTGAAGTAAATTGCTGTTCAGAACTGGGCTGTTAGGTTACGGTGATAAAACGCATATTCGTAGGGCGGGGATACATCCCCGCCGGGCAACTACATTTATTGAGTGTTAAATTAGGTGTAAAATGTTCGTTTTTGGAAAAACCAACAGCTCAGTTGCGGAAGTGCCCGGCGGGCATGCTATGCCCGCCCTACGAATATGTTGTACGACCTGCCCGGTAAACGGCAAATTGTACATTCCCATAAAACGGAAGAGACCGGCATTTGCCGGTCTCTTTGTTTATTCTCTTCGCAGTGCGTCAATGGGATTCAAATTCGCCGCCTGGATGGCCGGGAGCATGCCAAAGACCACGCCGATGAGCATGGAGAACACCACCGCAATGACAATGGCGGGAACACTGATGGCCACCGGAATCTGCATAACGCCGGAGATCACCTGGGCCAGGATCACGCCGCTGATGACTCCGATGATGCCCCCGAGGCTGGTGAGCACAGCGGATTCCGTCAGAAATTGCAGGAGAATCCGTTTCTTTTTGGCACCGATGGCCTTTTTCAGTCCAATTTCTCCGGTACGCTCGGTAACGGATACCAGCATGATGTTCATAACACCGATACCGCCTACCAGCAGAGAGATGCTGGCGATCCAGATCAGCTGGGTGTTGGTGGATTCGGACATTTTCTGCAGCTGCTGGGCCTGTTCCAGCATATCCTGGGAGCGGTAGGAAAACTTGCTGTTGTCCGGGTCAAGGATCTGTTTCCGGGTCAGCAGGTCGGCCGCTTCCTTGCCAGCGGTGGTCATGGCGTCTGTATCCCGCACCTTGATGGCCACACTTTGGGGCTCATCAAACTGATATACCGTGGGCCATGTGGTACCCGGCAGGTACACGCTGCCGGAGGAGGTGTTGGCGTACAGCTGGTAATCCTTCATAGAAGTGATGGTGGGGGCAAATTCCTCAGACAGTGCTGCCACCCCGACCACGGTGAAGACCTCTCCCTTTAACTCAATGGTCTTTCCCACGGGATCCTCTCCGCCGAAAAGGGTAGTTACGGCGTTGCCGTCTACCAGCGCTACCTTCCGGCAATTGAGGTAATCTGATTCGGTAAAGCCCCGGCCGGTTTTGATCTGGTAACCGTAGGTGGCAAGGTAATTGGCATCAATGCCGAAAACCTCGCCGTTGAACTGTGTGTTCCGGTAGTACAGCTGATCCACATAATTGCGGAACGTATACAGGGAGACCTGCTCCACGCCATCGATTTGGGCCAGCTTTTGCCGGGTCTGTTCCGTGATGACCTGCACATCCTGAGGGATGGGATTCCATCCGAATTCATAGCGGTAGCCATCCTGGTTCAGCTCCACCGTTACCACGTTGTTGCCGGCACCGATGAGGTTTTCCTTGATTTGTTCGTTGGTGCCCTGGATGGTGGAGACGATGGTGATAATGGCGGCGATGCCGATGATGATGCCCAGCATGGTCAGCACGGAGCGCATTTTATGGCCCCAGATGCCCTGGAAGGCAAGTCGGATATTTTCTACCATAGATGCCCCTCCTTAATACCCATACAATTCGGAAATGTCGGCTTCCACCGTGGGTGCGCCTTCTTTCAGCTCTTTGCCGTAGGGGAAGGCCAGGAGATCCTCTTCGGTTAAGCCGGACAAAATCTCGGAGTAGCTGCCCCAGAGGGACTTGCCGACAGTGACGAACTGCTTTTTCAGGTTTCCGTCACTTCCCCGGAGCCAGACATAGCTGCGGCCCTGTTCCGTGCGCAGGAAGGCATTTTCCAGATAAATGCCATTTTCTGCCGCGGCGGTGGAATACATCACGCTGACATGGGTTCCCTCCTGCAGATCCGCTTCTCCGTCCACAAAGACCCGGAAGGGATAGTAGGAAACGTTTGGGTTACCGCTTCCGTTCCAGTTGTCCCGGCTGGAGGGGAAGTCCCGCAGCTCCATGACCTCGCCGGTGTAGGTCATGCCGGTGTTCCAGTCATTGACGGTGACCTCCTGACCGATGGACAGGCCGTCCATTTCCAGTTCGCTGATACTGCCTTCGATATAGAAACCGCCGCCGCCGGAGAGCTTGATGATGGGGAGGCTGGCATCCCGGGCTTCCTCTTCGGTCAGAACGGAGACCACTTCTCCGTCGATCTTTGCGTAGACATGACCGTCGCTGACCTCTGTCTGCATGATCTTGTATTCCGCATCGGCCACATCAATCTGGATGGACAGTTCCCGGATGGTCTTTTCCTGTTCGGCGCGCATCTGGGCGATCTGAGCGGAGGTAAAGCCGCTGTCCATCGGTTCCTCGGGGAAATAATCCTCCCAATCCTCCTCTTCTGAGGTTGCGACAGAATGATCCGGTACCACGGCGGCATTAAAAAGCTTCAGAGCAAAGCCGCTGCTGCCGGAGCCCAGGATCTGGGCACCCTGCCAGACCTCCTGGCTGCCAAGAGACATATCCCCGGCGGTAATCTTAAAGACAACGTAAATGCTTTCAGAGCCATCATCAACAAACGGCGGGAAGCTGTCGTCCGGTTCCAGAGGGAAGACGGTTTCCTCCGGGGGCGCTGTGGTTTCGGTGCTGGGTTGGGGGTCAGGCTCTGTCAGCAGCTGCAGAGGGGGCTCCGGTTCGTAATATTCCGGCGGTTCCTCCTGGTATTCTTCCCAGATATCCTCCTGTTCCGGCTCGTCAACGAATTCTTCCACGATCTCTTCCGGGTATTCTTCTGTAATGGCCTCTTCGATCACTTCTTCCAGAACCTCCTCTGCGGAAGCTGCGGAGGCAGGATTTTGCTGGCGGTAATAAAAGGCTTCCTGCCGTAGCCGTTCCAGCAGGCCGCTGCTGATGGCAGTGTCTGAGCGGAGCCAACAGATCATGGCAGCTTCCGGAGAAGAACCGTCATATTGCTGGCTGGCAAAAATCTGATAATTTCCTCTGATCCCAGTGCCGGTATCCGGCTCCCAGGTATCCGTGTCTGATTCCTCGGGGATGGTCATGGGCACCATATTCTGGATCTCCACCAGCCGTTCCCGGGCAGCCTGCTGCTGCAGCTTCAGCTTTTCCACGGCCAGACGCTTCCGCTCCAGAGCAAGGTCGTCCAGCGTTGTGTCAAAGGTCATCAGAACATCGCCCTTTTTTACGGTATCTCCCGGCTGCACCAGGATTTCTGTGACGGTCTGGGTGTCCGACAGGAAAATAGTCTGAATCTTATCGGTGGTAACAGGGCCGTAGCTTTCCCGGGAGTCGCCCCAGTACTCGGTCATGCCCAGATAGTGGAACGGATACACATTCACCGGCTCCCCGCCGCCCCGGAGGGCGAAATAGACACCAATGAGAACAGCCAGCGCGGCGGTGCCGGTGAGCAGAATCCAGAGCCCCTTTTTCTTCCAGTTGATTTTCTTCATGGATGCCCTCCTGTCTCCCCGGTGAACAGTTCGCCGTCCAGAATGCGGTAGGTTTTGTCCGCGTGGTCTGCGATGGAAGGCTCGTGGGTGATCATGATGATGGTCATGCCCTCGTCACTTAAACGGCGGAAAATATCCATGATCTGATTACCGGCCTTGGTGTCCAGTGCGCCGGTGGGTTCATCAGCCAGAAGAATATCCGGGTTTCCTACCATGGCCCGGGCGATGGCCACCCGCTGGCACTGTCCGCCGGACAGCTGGTTGGGGAAGAAATCCATCCGCTCTTCAAGGCCCACGGCCTTCAGCGCCTCCGCTGCCCGCTGCCGCCGCTCGTTCAGCGGTACATCGGCATACAGCAGCGGCAGCGCCACATTGTCCAGGGCGTTCATTTTTGGCAGCAGATGAAAGCTCTGAAAGACGAAGCCGATGTGCTTATTGCGGATTTCCGCCAGGTCATCGTCGCTTAAGTCCTTCAGATCCTTGCCATCCAGCTGGTAACTGCCGGAGGTTGGCACATCCAGACAGCCTATGATGTTCATTAACGTTGTCTTACCGGAGCCGGAGGGGCCCATAATGGCAAGATAGTCGCCCTTTTCCACCACAAGATTGATATTTTTCAGCACCCGGACAGGTTCCCGGCCCTGCTGGTAATCCTTACAGATATCTGTCAGCTGTAAGATAGGCATTATGCAACCTCCTCAACTGCCTGGGTTTCCTGAGCAGCCTGGTCGTGGGTGGTGGGGGCACCCTCCACGCACAGCCCGGCATCCGGGAAAGCGATGAAATCATCCTCTGTCAGACCCTCCAGGATCTCAACAGTACCGGTCATGTCGTTCATTGCGCCCAGTGTGACAGGCCGCTTTTCCAGCTTCTTGCCCGATTCTGCCCAGACATAGGCACTTCCATCATCATTATAGCAGACAAAAGCCATGCTGACAGGGATGCCGCTGGGGGTACCCGCTTCGGTTTCCAGCTCCAGATATACATGCTGACCTAAAATCAGACCTTCGGTGCTGTCCAGCTCCACATAGAAGGGGTATTTGCTGGCGGTGGTCATTTCGTCAGAGGACATGCCGTAGTAGCGGTCCATGTCGCTGCCCTGGGAGGGATTCTCATAGTCCACCAGGGTGACGGTGCCGCTCCAGCGGTCATCATTGACCCGGGAGAGAATGGTCATGCGGCTGCCTTCCATGATACCGCCCCGCTGCAGTTCGCCCAGTACACCTTTGACCCGGTAAGAGCCGGACTGCTGGATGGTAATATAAGCGGCGCTCTGTCCGTTCTGGTCAGTGCCTTCCTCGTTGATGGCCTGGACACGGCCGGTAATGGGGGAGAGAACCGTGGCATTTTCCAGCAGCTCTTTGGACTTCTGCACCTCGGTCTCCTTGGACTTGACCTTTAATTCTGCTTCCTTCAGATCGATTTTTGCGGAATCGATCTCCAGGGTGTATTGGAGCCGTTCGGTACCGGAGGTAGCGTTTCGCTCCCATTCCAGGGTCTGAATGGTATTTTTATAGCTGGCAATAGAGGCGTGGAGCTGTTCCAGCTCCAGAGTCTGCTTGTCCAGAGCCAGCTGCAGCTGGTCAATATCATAGCTGAACAGGGGCTGCCCCTCAGTCACATCGTCGCCTTCCCTTACAAGAAGCTCCTGTACGGTTTTGTCCGAATCCTTTTTGATCTCCGTTACATGCTCAGAGACTACCATTCCGGCAAACCGGTCCCCGGGAGCAATGCCGCCCAGATTGCTTAAAACCTCCACTGACTGTACATACACCGCCGGAGCCGAGCTGCATCCGCTCAGCAGGCCAAAGCAAAGCACCAGCGCAAGCCATCCTTTCTTCATGGAAATTCCTCCTTTTCATTTCCCTTATTATACGGAGAATCCGCTTAAGAATCAATGGAACAAATTTTAAGGTTTGTTTAATTCTTTGAAAGAAAGAACGCCAATTTGGCGCAGGGGAATCTTGCGGATAAAAAAAGGCCAGCCCGAAGGCTGGCTCTGTTTTTATGCCGTTGACGGGACTCGAACCCGTACAGTGTCACCACCGGGGGATTTTAAGTCCCCTGTGTCTACCGATTCCACCACAACGGCATGATAGTAGTTATCTTATCACAATTTTTGCCAGCCGTCAAGTCTCATAACTGATCCAGATTCAGTATGAATGCGCCGAGACAGTTGTCCAGGAACCAGTCCAGTTCCGGGCGGTCCATGGCCTTCATGGCGTCCCAGGTTTGTTTTGCGGCGGTATCGAACTCGGTATTGCCGGCCTTCTGCTCTTCCAGGCATTTGATATGGGCGCTGAGCTTGTCCGCAGCTTTGACAAAGGGCAGGAGTTCTGCATCGTCTTCCAGAACGTAGTGCTCATAGCTGCTGCGCAGCTGCTGGGGCAGCATGTCCAGCAGACGGTTGCCTGCAATGCGCTCTACCTGTTTGTAGGCTTCCTTAATGTCCGGGTTGTAGTATTTGATGGGGGTGGGCATGTCACCGGTGAGGATCTCGCTGGCATCGTGATACAATGCGGCAACGGCGCACCGGTCTGGATCCGGGGTAGGCAGGTTCAGAATGTCCCGGCGGATCAGAGCCAAGGCATGGGCCAGCACCGCGGTCATGTGGGAGTGCTCGGCAATGTTCTCGGAAAAGGTATTGCGCATCAGTCCCCAGCGGGTGATGTAGCGCATCCGGCCCATAAGGGCGTAAAATTCATTTGCCATGGATGATTTCCTCTATCTTTTGGACGATTTCTTCGGGAGTCTCGCAGAACCATTCCGCTCCTGCTGCTTCCAGATCTTCTCTGTCCCGGAAGCCCCAGGTTACGCTGAGACAGGGAACACCGGCATTTTTTGCCGTCAGCACATCCACCTCGCTGTCTCCTACATAGATGCAGGCATCGCAGCCAATGGCTGCCATAGCCCTGTAAACCATATCCGGGGCAGGTTTTCTGGGACAGTCCGGGATTTCTCCCAGAGCATAGTATCCGGGGAAATAGTCAGCGCAAAGGGCCTTGACTGCGGCATCAGGCTTGTTGGAGACGATGGCAATTGGATATTTCAGCGCGGAAAGTGCCTCCCAAATACCGGCATAGGGCCGGGTCTTGATCCGGCAATGGGCGGTATAATAGGGCTTATAGGTTTCCAGAACCCGCTGGATCTCCTCCGGATCGGTTCCTTCCGGCAGGGATAAACGGATCTGATTGTAAGCGCCGTTGCCCACGAACCGGCGCAGCTCGGGAAGGGTGCGCCTTGGGTAACCGTAGACAGTCAGGGCGTGGTTGGTGGCGTCCAGCAGATCCTCCAGGGTATCCAGCAGGGTGCCATCCAGATCAAATAAGATGCCTGTCATCTCAGTACCCCCGGTTTTTCAGAATCCGGATATCCTCACCGATGAAGGTCAGCCGCTGGAAGCTACCATGGAGGCGGGAGGCAATCTGGGGGGAATACCGGCGGGACATTTCGTCCACATTTAAATTGGTGGAGATCACCATGGGTTTTCCCAGGAGAATCCGGTCGTTGACCAGAGAATACAGAGCCGCCGTTACGAACTGACCGGGCATTTCCGTACCCAGGTCGTCGATGATCAGCAGGTCACAGTCTGAAAATTTGGCAGCTTCCCGGCGGGTTTCTTCGCTGGGGGAGAATTTGGCCTGTTCCAGCTTGGAAAACAGATGGTTGGCAGTTTCATAGACAACACTGCAGCCCCGGTCAGCCACTGCCCGGGCAATGCAGGCAGAGAGGAAGGTCTTACCAAGACCCGTGCCGCCCACGAACAGCAGATTGCCCGAATTTACAGTGAAGGTCAAAGCGTAAGTACGGCAGATCTTGAAATTCCGCTCCATAACCGCTCGGGGACTGACCCCCAGCTTGGGGTCGATCCGGTCGGGATAGTATTCCAGCCGGAACTGATTGAAAGTCTCCTTGCTGCCGGAGAGAATGGAAACTTCCTTCTTCTGCTCCTGGCGGCACAGCTCCCGCAGACAATCACACATATTGGAGCCTAAGTAGCCGCTGCCGCCGCAGGTTTCACAGATGGGCGTTTCATCCAGGTAGCCCGGTTCAAAATGCTCCATGGCCAGGATCGCCCGTTCCTGCTGCAGCTCCAGATTTTCTATCCGGGCCTGTTCCAGCAGCTCCCGACCGTCACTGCCCTGTAAGAAGGCAGCCTGGGCGGCTTTTGCCATGGTGCGGCGCAGCTGTATATCGATTTCCCGGATCCGGGGGACACGCTTGTAGGCTTCCGCCAGATGCTGCCGGTTTTCGCTTTCCCGGTCTTCTTTGGCCTGGGCAAGCCTTGCCCGGGCTCTTTTTACAACTTCTGCACTGTATGCCATGGCTTATCCCTCCTGCAATACTCTCTGGATGGCCTCCAGCTCTGCGGCACCCAGCTGACCCGAGGCACCCTTGGGGGTGGCCTCTTTCCGGTCGCCGGTGCGTACTTCCTCTGCGGTGCGCAGGCCCTGCTGGTGCCAGCGCTGGAGGATCTTGTTCATATAGGCCCAGTTGAGGCCGCCGGTATTCAGGCAGGTTCGCTCATAGGCCATGGTCAGCATTTCGTCATCGATTCCCAGATCCAGCCAGCTCTGGGCGTAGCGCTCCTCGGCAGCGGTAAGATTCCGGCCCCGAATCTGCAAAATGCCCATGAGGCGGCTGATGCGGGAATTGCGGATATTCTGAGCCTGAATAAAGGCAACAGCCTCCTCCACGGTATCGATGCCCCGTTCCGCCCAGGCATAGGCTTCCTTTTCGATGGTGCGCAGACTGGGGTTGCGCAGATGGCCCTTCTGCCGGGCCCGGTCCTTACAGTAGCTGACCAGCACGCTGATCACATCCGGAGTCATTCCCAGATACCTGACAAAGCTCAGCAGGATTTTCAGCTCTTCCACATTCATGCCTTTGCCCAGCAGACGCTGGACTTCCTCCCGAAGCCGGACAAATTCCGGGTCATAATCAGCATCGATCACGTCCTGCTCGGAATAGTAGGGCCGTTCCCCCGGGGCAATCCGGCTGGGGCGGTCATCGGCATACAGCCCTAACTGCCGCAGCATGGCAGCGGCGCAGCTGATGCGGGACGGGCTCATTTGCAGATCCTTCTCGGCATGGTCCAAAGCGTTTCCGCATTGTAAATATATGTACAGCAAAGTGCCGTCGCTGTTGGCGGCGGACAGGAGTTTTTTGACATCGATCTCTTCTATTTTTAATGGCATCGTTACCATGGGACAGTTCCTCACAAATATCGCTATTTAAAGACATTATAACATAACCATCCCCGGGGGACAATGGCAAAGAGAAGGAGAATTTCGCAGAAATTGGAGGCTGGTTTTTGGCAGAACACAGGATGTTGTGGATGGCGAAGGGAGCGTGAACTAATCCTTTTGCAGCTTGAAGCGCCAGAGCCTGTCCTGATCTTCCCGGGAGGCATAGCCAATGCCCACCCGTTTGTCTGTGGTAACGGTGCAGGAAAAACCGTCGTCTTCGATCCAAAGGGTTTGGGAGTCCACAACGCTGATACGGTTTAACGCTCCGGTGATGCCCAGCTTTTTTGTCAGCCGTCCGGGGCCGGGGGCTTCCGCACAGGCCCGGATCAGAACGGCCTCCGGCTGGTTTTCTTCTCCGGTGACGATGTTCAGCATCCAGTGCATTCCGTAGCACAGATAAATATAGACCGTACCGGCTGCCATATACATGACTTCGGTACGCTTGGTGCGCCCCTTGCTGGCATGGCAGGCGGTGTCGCTTTCGCCGCAGTAGGCTTCGGTCTCGGAAATCCGAAGCCGTTGTCCATTGTGTACCAGAACCTTGCCGACCAGGTCCCGGGCCACTTCCAGACAGGGCCGATGATAGAATTCGTAGGGAAGACCCATGAAAATCCACTCCTTTGGGAATAGAATAGCATACTCACGGGAAAAAGGCAAATTGCGGTTTGGCGGGCAGGACCCGCACCCAATGGCGTGACTTCGGCTGGTTTGTCATCCGGGACTCCTGGGTGGTCTGCCCGGTTCGATGACTCCATTTGTATATGCCATCGAATCGGGCGGTACCCAATGGTCTTGGTTGATTGCCGGGCTGTAGTCACG
>JAGBAI010000102.1 GCA_017939025.1 Oscillospiraceae bacterium | reverse complement strand
TGTATTCCAGAGGAAAGGCCGTGACGAAATGAAGGGGTATAACGTGTACAGCAAGGTTCACCAGATGCGGGAGGCTGGCTTTTCCCAGCGTGCCATAGCGAAATCTTTGGGTATCAACCGCAAAACCGTAAAACGGTATTGGGATATGGATGTGGAGCAATACGAGCATAATGCCCGGAAGATCGTCCGCATCCGAAATTTGGATACCTACCGGGACCAGATCGTTTCCTGGCTCCGGGAATATCCGTCTCTTTCGGCAGCACAGGTTTGCGACTGGCTGAAAGAGCATTACGAAGAAGATCATGCCGAGAGGACGGTCTCCCGGTATGTAAAAGAACTCAGAGAAGAATACCGGCTTCTCCGGCATCCCAATCCCAGAAGCTATGAGGCTGTGGCTGAGCTTCCCATGGGACAGCAGATGCAGGTGGATTTCGGTCAGACCACCCTCAAGAATGTGGATGGAACCTGGACCAAGATTTATGTAGCTGTATTCCTGCTTTCACACTCCAGATACAAATACGCCCAGTGTCAGAGCCGGCCGTTTACTTCGGTGGATCTGGTCGCTGCCTGCCATAACTGTTTCCGCTACTGGGGCGGTATGCCAAGAGAGATGGTGTTTGACCAGGACAGTATCGTCTGTGTCAGCGAGAACAGCGGCGATATCATCTACACCTATGAATTCGAGAAGTTCCGTCAGGACTGCCGTATGGAGATCTACCTCTGCCGGGGCGCAGATCCGGAAAGCAAGGGCAAGATCGAAAACACCGTCAAATTCATTAAGGGTAATTTTCTCAATAACCGTCTGTATGTAGACGATGAGATCCTGAATCGGTGCTGCCTGGATTGGCTGGAACGCACCGGCAATGCCAAGGTACACGGAACGACCAAGAAGATTCCTGCGGTCGTATTCAAGGAGGAACGGGAACGGCTCCGTCCTCTTGCCACCGTGGACCAGAATATGAATCCTTATATTCTCAGAACGGTCCGGAAGGACAACACCATTATCTATGACAGCAACCGGTATTCCCTCCCTCTGGGAACTTATAATACGAATCCGGAAGTACAGCTGGAGATTGCAGATGGAAATCTGCGGATCCTCACTGTGTTTGGAGATCTTCTCTGCGAACACAGAATCAGTACCGGCAGAGGCCTGCTCATCCAGAATAAGAGTCATCTCCGGGACAGAACCACTGCGTTGGATGAACTCCAGGACAGTCTGGATGAACAGCTGAACTGCCTGGCGACAGAGTTTCTGCAGCGGATCCGGGAAGAAAAGTCCCGGTATGCCAGAGACCAGTTCCGACTGCTGCAGTCCCTTCTGGACAGATTCGGTACCGGGCAGATGCTGGATGCCATTTCCTTCTGTATGGGCAGCAACCTCTGCAGCGCAAATACCGTGCGGGACTATCTGGAACACCGGGCCGAGGAAAAGGCGATGGAGCTTCCCTTTGTCTATCCGTCCCAGATCCCTGTCAATGATCCCAAATACCACATCACCACCCAGAAGCGGCCTCTGGCTGTGTATGCGAAAGTAGGTGGTCAGCTATGATAACACCTCTGGAACGGGTGCAGAATCTGCTGACTGACCTGCGGATGTCCCAGGTGGACTTCGATATGGTATTTTCCGGAAAAAATGATCTGACACCTCTGGAAGCCGTAGAACTGTTTCTTCTGGAGCAGCAGAGGATGCGGATTGAAAAGCAGAACTTCCTGCGCAGACGCCGGGCAGCGCTGCCTGCGGAAAAGACGCTGCAGACCTTTGACTTTGGATTCCAGAAAAGTGTGTCCAGAGAACAGATGCTCCGTCTGAGTGATATGACCTGGGTAGAACAGGCCTACAATATCTGTTTCCTGGGACCTCCCGGTGTAGGAAAGACCCACCTGGCTCTGTCCCTGGCTGTGAGAGGCCTGGATTTGGGTTATACTGTGGCCTTTGAAACACTGGACAATCTCATGACCATCCTGAAAACGGTAGAGATCTCCAAAGCCAGCAAGCGGAGACTGAAGTATCTGAGAAAAGCTGCCCTGGTGATTGTGGACGAGGTAGGCTTCATGCCGCTGACACCCACGGAGGCAAACCTGTTCTTTGGGTTTGTGTCCTCCATGTCAGAGAAAACATCGCTGATTATTACATCTAACAAAGGCTTTGACGAGTGGGCAGACTTTCTGGGAGATGCCACCATTACCACAGCGATCCTGGACCGGCTGATCCACCACTGCGAAATTATTAACATGACCGGCAACAGCTACCGCTTGGAGCACCACCGGTCCATTACAGGCTAACTACGCAGGACTGGTATACTTTGTGGCGAATGGTCCCTTCCGGACCGGCTAAAAGTGGTATACTTTCTGGCGAATTTTGGCTTATTTTACTTGACTGCTTACAGCAGTTTTATAGCGCAAATAGATGTACTCGTAAATCTCCTTACGGTAGGTAGTAATGCTGATTTCATCATAACTCTCCGGGAGTTCTGCCCAAAGCGTATCACGAATCAGATTGTCCACGATAGCCTTGGTTTCCGGCTTGTCCGACCAGTGATCCAGTTCTGCAATCTTTGCCTTAACTTTTGCAAGCAAATCAACAGCTACCGCTTTGATTTTCGCGATTTCCTGCTTTGTGAGATCTGCCTTAAACAGCAGGTCAAACATGGACAATTCCTCATCACTGGAGAAGCCTTCCCGGACATAGCGCTTTTCTTCCTGTGTCAAATCTT
>JAGBAI010000101.1 GCA_017939025.1 Oscillospiraceae bacterium | reverse complement strand
GACCGTTGCAGGCTGGAAGATGACCGGCAAGCTGGAAGGCCTGGGCCTGATGCTGATAGGTATCATTTTCCTGCTGGTTGCCCTGTTTGTGTATAATGCTGCTTATAAAAAATGATACAGTAGGGAGGGATCATTCCCTCCCTGTTTGTCAGGAATATTTTGAAATCTGTATTGATTTTTGATGAATAAGCGGATAAAATGAGGAATGGGTGTTATCATCTGAAATCAGGACACCAATTCACTTCTGTAAGGAGTTTGCCAAAATGAATGAAAATATCAGCAGAGGCCGTGTAACAATCCCCACCGACCTGGATGTGGTTCCCGAGACGCTGGAAATCATGAAGCGCTGGGGCGCAGATGCCATCCGCGACTGCGACGGCACCGATTTCCCTGCCCAGCTGCAGAATCAGAATGCAAAGATTTACTCCACCTACTACACCACCCGTAAGGACAATGCCTGGGCAAAGGCCAATCCCGAGGAAGTGCAGCAGTGCTACATCATGACCGGCTTCCATACCGCAACCGAGGGTGCTCTGGAGATCCCTCTGATGAAGGGCATTTCCCCTGAGCTGATGGAAGTCAATACCCGTGACGACATCAAGCGCTGGTGGGAAGTCATGGATCGTACCATCGGTGAGCCTATCTCCACGGATGCTTGGGACTACCATGCAGAAACCGGCTGTGTTGTAATTGCCGAGCCGGAAGCCTTCCATGAGTATACCGTGGCATTCCTGGCCTACCTGATCTGGGATCCTGTCCACATGTATAATGCAGTCACCAATAACTGGCAGAACTTTGAACACCAGATCACCTTTGACGTTCGTCAGCCCAAGACCCACAAGTTCACCATGGAGCGGCTGCGTAAGTTCATTGCAGATCACCCCTATGTCAATGTCATCCGCTACACCACCTTCTTCCATCAGTTCACCCTGATGTTTGACGAGCTGAAGCGGGAAAAGTATGTTGACTGGTACGGCTACTCCGCCTCCGTGTCTCCCTACATCCTGGAGCAGTTTGAGAAGGAAGTTGGCTACAAGTTCCGCCCTGAATTCATTGTTGACCAGGGCTACTACAACAACCAGTACCGTGTTCCCTCTAGGGAGTTCAAGGACTTCCAGGCCTTCCAGCGCCGTGAGGTTGCGGCTCTGGCCAAGGAGATGGTGGACATCACCCACGAGCTTGGTAAGGAAGCCATGATGTTCCTGGGCGACCACTGGATCGGTACCGAGCCTTTCATGGAAGAGTGGAAGACCATCGGCGTGGATGCTGTTGTTGGTTCTGTTGGAAATGGTTCCACCCTGCGTTTGATCTCCGATATCCCCGGCGTCAAGTACACCGAAGGCCGTTTTCTGCCCTATTTCTTCCCCGATACCTTCCACGAGGGCGGCGACCCCGTGAAGGAAGCCAAGGAAAACTGGGTCACGGCTCGTCGTGCCATCCTGCGAAAGCCCATTGATCGCATCGGCTATGGCGGCTATTTGAAGCTGGCACTGCAGTTCCCCGCGTTTATCGACTATGTGGAGTCCGTTTGCAATGAGTTCCGTGAACTGTATGAGAACATCAAGGGCACCACTCCCTACTGCGTCAAGACCGTTGCTGTTTTAAACAGCTGGGGCAAGCAGCGTGCATGGGGCTGCCACATGGTTCACCATGCTCTGTACCAGAAGCAGAACTACTCCTATGCAGGCATCATCGAAGCCCTCAGTGGCGCGCCCTTCGATGTGAAATTCATCTCCTTTGACGATATCCGTAAGAATCCTGCAATCCTGGATTCCATCGATGTCATCATCAATGTGGGCGATGGCGACACTGCTCATACCGGCGGTGCAGAGTGGGAGGATGCTGTTATTTCCTCTGCAGTCCGTAAGTTCGTCCACAATGGAGGTGGCTTTATCGGTGTGGGCGAGCCCTCCGGCCACCAGTATCAGGGTCACTTCTTCCAGCTGGCAAATGTTCTGGGCGTAGAAAAGGAAACCGGCTTCACCCTGAACTACGACAAGTACAACTGGGAGCAGAATTCCAATCACTTCATCCTGGCGGATGTTGCCGGTGAGGTTGACTTCGGTGAAGGCAAGAAGAGCATCTATGCTTACGAGGGTACCGACATCCTGGTTCAAAAGGACAAGGAAGTCCAGATGGCTGCAAATGCCTTCGGCAACGGCCGCAGCGTCTACATCTCCGGTCTGCCTTACTCCTTTGAGAACAGCCGTGTCCTGTACCGCGCCATCCTGTGGGCTGCCCACGGTGAAGAGATCCTGCACAAGTGGTTCTCCACCAACTATAATGTGGAAGTCCATGCCTTCGTTGCCAACGGCAAGTACTGCGTGGTCAATAACACCTATGTGCCTCAGGATACCATGGTCTATACCGAAAACGGCAGCTTTGAACTGCACTTGGATGCTAACGAAATCCGTTGGTTTAATTTGTAAACAAAGAGGTACTATGGACTAACCAACATTTTTCAGCAGACATTGTTCAACAAATATTGACAGAAAAGTAGCATGCGGATGTGGATTTACTTAACAGTCATTAACAATTATAATGCTCCTTCCTTCTGGGATTCTGTCGTAAACTGTGCACAGCTGCCCCAGAAGTAGGTGATTTAGATCACCACATAGGCGGAATACGGATATAGTTGATATCCATAGTCAGTCCTCCTTAACTTTGGTGCTGCCATTGTATCGGAGCGAGATTGGAATGCCGATTGTGCCAAAGCAGCAAATCATTTTAACCCGAAAGCAAGAAAAACTCCTGGGAATGTTGAGCATCCACAGAAGCGTATATTAGTTCATTCTATGCATATTACACGCATCAGTACCGAAAGGCGTACTTGAATCCATACTTGAATTCGTTCTTGAATCAGATTATCAGGCATTGGAATCATTGGATTTCAGTCCAATAATTGCGTACAATATTTCCAATATTTCTTGTTTTTCAAGTTAATTTGCGGATTATCTATTGCATTTTGTATCACATGAGCCATGGCATTCAAAGCTTCCGCGGTTCGATCCCGCTTATCTCCACCATGAAAATGGCAGATAGCCTTAGGAAACACCTGAAATGGAAATATTTCAGGTGTTTTTCTTTTCCCCTGTTGGGGGTATCGCTTGCTTGGGGTATGGCTGTTTTTTCGAACTTTTCTGCAATTTTGCCATCTTTTTTCGCTCTGCAGGCGGCTGAGCGATACCCCCTATTTGGGGTTTTAAATATCCAGCCCGTCCAGGAACTGATTCAGATCAAAATTGAATTCCACATTCAATTTGTAGTCCCGGAAAACCTCTCCCCGCCGGATCATGCAATTCACAATCATCTTTTTTCGCTTCAAAGGTGGCGCGGTCATAGAGGTCAGCCCGGGAAATCAGTTCTTCATACTGGCTGGTCAATGCTTTCAACATCGTTTGCGCGCTGGCAACAATCGTTTCTGCCTCTTCACACTGCTGCGTCAGTTCCTCACATTTTGCTTCTGCATTCTCAATGAGTCCCGCAAGCATCGTTTGAGAAAATGCGCTTTCTCCTTGAAGGCAACGAACAACTTCCCCACGCAACGTGTTCAGCGTATTGGAAACTCAGGTGATGCCCGAGACGTTATTTGAATTCCCTTGACAATTTTTGATTCTGAAATATAATGTATTTGTATCTAATACAAGTATAAGTGGATTGGAGAGAAATATGGATACGAAGTTTTCCGTTGCAGTGCATGTCCTGATTCTCGTTTCGGAATCCCCAACCCCAATCAACTCGGATCAGATGGCCATAAGCATTGGCACCAATGCCAGCTATGTCCGAAAAATACTGGGGTTGCTGAAAAAGGCAGGCATTGTCGATGGTCACCGGGGAATCAGCGGCTACACCATGCTGCTCCCTCCGGAACAGCTTACGCTTCTGCAAATCTATCAGGCGGTCATGGAGCAGCCGAACCCCCATCTTCTGGACATTCACCAGAATTCCAGTGACCGGTGCATCGTTGGGCATTATATCCGCCCGGTATTGAGCGGAATGTTTTCCGGTGTGGAGGACGCCTTTGCACGCGCTCTCGGGGAGAAAACCCTTGCCGACTGCATTGCCGGCATCCAAAATAGAATGCATTAACTGGAGGAAACGCTTATGAAAACCGTAGAAATCATTTTCAGCCCCACCGGCGGTACAGAAAAGGTCGCCCGCATTCTCACCAGCCGTTGGGAGCTGGACACTGTGACCATCGATCTCAGTGATGCCAAGGCCGACTATTCCGGTTCCCGAAATCGGGGATCATGACATTTTAATCCGGGTCAAGGCTGCGGCTGTCAATCCGGTGGACATTCTCAATCTGACCGGCGCTGTCCGGCTGATTCAGGATTACAAAATGCCCCTGACCCTGGGGAATGAATGTGCCGGTGTGGTGGAAAAGATTGGTAAGTCTGTCACCCGGTTTCAGCCCTGTGACCGGGTCTATTCCCGGCTGCCCATCAGCAGTCTTGGCGCCTTTGCAGAATATGCAGCTATCCCCGAAAATGCGGTAGCAAGGATGCCGGAGGGGCTGGACTTTGTGACGGCGGCAGCGATTCCCCTGACGGGACTCACCGCCTATCAGGCACTCACAGAGGAACTTTGTGCAAAGCCGGGGCAGACCCTTTTCATTCCCGGTGGCTCCGGCAGCTTCGGGCAGATGGCTGTGCCCATTGCCAAGGCATTGGGGCTGCGTGCCATCGTGTCCGGCAACGCCAGAGCCAGGGATTCCATCCTTGCCGCCGGCGCTGATGGGTATATCGTATATACAGAGGAAAACGATTGGGAGACCCTGTCCGGCGTCGATTATATTATCGACACTTTGGGGGATACTGAATTTGACCGTGAGCTGTCCGTGCTGAAGGAAAACGGCATTCTGCTCAGCCTGCGGGGTATGCCCAACGGCGCATTTGCACAGAAAAACGGGCTTCCCCTGATCAAGCGGCTTCTGTTCACGCTGGCAGGCGCAAAATACGACAGGAAGGCCAAAGGGCAGGGCAAGGCGTACCGGTTCCTGTTTGTGCGGGCGGATGGGGCGCAGTTGGAGAAAATTACCCAGATTGTTGAGGAAAACCACATTGTTCCTAAGATTGATCCCCACGAATTTGGCCTCTCCCGGATCAGCGATGCACTGGCATTGGTATCAGGCGGTCACATCAACGGAAAAGTGATGGTTCGTTTTCCCGAATAACGGTGCATTTTCAGCGGCTTGAGGAATCAGGCCGCTTTTTCCCCCTTGACAAATACCCTAGTGGGGTATATTATATAGATACCCCCACGGGGTATCTAAAGAAACGGAGGCAGCATCATGGCTGAGAAAGAAATGTGCGGCTGCTGCGGAAAAACAACAGACCGCTCAGAGGAAGAACGGAAAAAGCTGATTCACCGGCTGAACCGGATTGAAGGGCAGATCCGCGGCATCCGCGGGATGGTGGAAAACGACGCCTACTGTGCGGATATTCTGGTGCAGTCCGCCGCCGTCAACGCCGCCGTGAATGCCTTTAATAAGGAACTGCTGGCAAGCCATATTCGGGGCTGTGTCGCCAGAGATATCCGGGAGGGCAAGGATGAAGTCATCGACGAGTTGGTGGCGACACTGCAAAAGCTGGTGAAATAACAGGAGGTTTGGAATTTCGGTTATGGAGCAATACAATGTAACAGGCATGAGCTGCGCCGCCTGCTCTGCCCGGGTGGAAAAGGCGGTATCCGGCGTAAAAGGCGTCACCTCCTGCTCGGTGAGCCTGCTGACCAATTCCATGGGCGTAGAGGGAACCGCCTCTGCCGAGGAGATTATCGCGGCTGTTCAGAATGCCGGATACGGCGCATCTTTGAAAAAAGGAAACAAGGCGCAAGGTGCACAGCCATCTTCCGATGAGGAGGCGTTGAAGGACAGGGAAACGCCTGCACTGAAAAAGCGGTTAATCGCATCTCTTGGCTTCTGGATTGTACTGATGTATGCGTCCATGGGTCATATGCTGTGGGGCTGGCCGCTGCCAACCTTTTTTGACGGCAATCATGTGGCAATGGGACTTTTGCAGCTGCTGCTGACGGTGATCGTCATGGTCATCAATCAGAAGTTCTTCATCAGCGGCTTCCGGAGCCTGTGGCACCGTGCGCCGAACATGGATGCATTGGTTGCGCTGGGTTCTGCCGCAGCCTTTGTCTACAGCACCTTTGCCCTGTTTGCCATGACGGATGCACAGGTGAAGGGTCAGATGGATGCAGTCATGGTCTACATGGACGAATTCTACTTTGAATCCGCCGCCACGATTCTGACCCTGATCACCCTGGGCAAAATGCTGGAAGCCCGTTCCAAGGGCAAAACCACGGATGCGCTGAAGGGGCTGATGAAGCTGGCACCCAAGACCGCCACGCTTCTGAGGGACGGTGCTGAGATCACTGTTCCCATTGAACAGGTGGCAAAGGGCGACATTTTTGTGGTGCGTCCCGGCGAAAACATCCCCGTAGACGGAATTGTCTGCGAGGGAAACAGCGCGGTGGATGAATCCACCCTGACGGGGGAAAGCATTCCGGTGGATAAGGCGGAAGGCAGCTCCGTTTCCGCAGGCACGCTGAATCAGTCGGGCTTCCTCCGCTGCGAGGCCACCAGAGTTGGCGAGGACACAACCCTCTCCCAGATCATTCAGATGGTCAGCGACGCTGCCGCAACAAAGGCCCCTATCGCCAAGGTGGCAGATAAGGTTTCCGGTGTCTTTGTCCCCGCAGTTATCGCCATCGCGGTTGTCACCGTGCTTGTCTGGCTTCTTGTTGGTCAGACGGCAGGCTTTGCTCTGGCACGGGGCATTGCGGTGCTGGTGATCAGCTGCCCCTGTGCGCTGGGGCTTGCCACTCCTGTGGCCATCATGGTGGGCAACGGTATGGGCGCAAAGAACGGCATTCTGTTCAAGACGGCTGTGTCTTTGGAGGAAACCGGAAAGGCACAGATTGTGGCGCTGGATAAAACCGGAACCATCACCCAAGGGCAGCCGAAGGTCACGGATATCCTCCCGGCTGAGGGTATGAGCGAAGGGGATCTGCTCTCCATTGCCTACGCATTGGAGAAGAAAAGCGAGCATCCCCTGGCGCGTGCGATCCATCAAAGGGCTGAGCAGGATGGCTTGACGGCAGCAGAGGTTCAACAGTTTCAGGCACTGCCCGGCAACGGACTTTCTGCCTCCCTGAACGGAAAAACGCTGCTGGGCGGCAGCTTCCAGTTTATCAGCGGACAGATTTCTGTTTCCGAAGCCATGAAAGCCAGATCGGAAAAGCTCTCCGAGGAAGGAAAAACCCCGCTGTTTTTCGCCCGGGACGGCAAGCTCTGCGGCATCATTGCCGTGGCGGACACCATTAAGGAGGACAGCCCCGAGGCGATTGCGCAGATGCGGAATATGGGCATCCATGTGGTAATGCTCACCGGCGATAACGAGCGCACCGCCAGAGCCATCGGTGCCAAGGCCGGCGTGGATGAGGTGATTGCAGGCGTCCTTCCCGACGGAAAGGAAAGCGTGATCCGTGCCTTACAGGAAAAGGGAAAGGTCATCATGGTGGGCGACGGCATCAACGATGCTCCCGCTCTGACCAGTGCCGATATCGGCATCGCCATCGGTGCCGGTGCGGATGTTGCCATTGACGCGGCAGATGTGGTGCTGATGAAAAGCCGCCTGTCCGATGTGCCTGCGGCCATCCGCCTGAGCCGCGCCACCCTGCGCAACATCCACGAAAACCTGTTCTGGGCCTTTATCTACAACACCATCGGCATTCCTCTGGCGGCAGGCGTATTTATCCCCCTGCTTGGCTGGCAGCTGAATCCCATGTTCGCCGCAGCAGCCATGAGCCTGTCCAGCTTCAGCGTCGTCACCAACGCCCTGCGCCTGAATTTCTTCCGGATGCACGATTCCAAACGGGATCATAAAATCAAAACCAAGTCAACAACCAAGAAGGAGACGAAACCCATGACAAAAACTCTGAAAATCAAAGGCATGATGTGCGGCCACTGCGAGATGCACACCAAAAAGGCACTGGAGACTCTGGACGGCGTAACCTCTGCCGAGGTCAGCCACAAGACCGGAACCGCTGTTGTAACCTTGAGCAAAGATGTTTCCGATGATGTTTTGAAGCAGGCTGTCACCAAGCAGGGCTATGAGGTAACCGACATTCAATAATCCACTGTGGGGATAGTTGATTGCCTGTTTTCTGAACCTGCGAAATACAATACTTCGCCGGGTATGGGTTGATTGCCTGTGCCCGGTGCTTCATTTTGCAGCTGACTGAATCTCTATATGCCAAGACAGATGCCATGTAACTGCTCCTACCCGATGCGAACCGATCGGTATGAAGAATATTCCATCGTACAAAACGCCCCCCATGAGCCTCGGAATTTGAGTATCATGGGGGGTATGTAAGCATCAGCTTTGGGAGAGCGCTTGAATGGCATTCAAAGCTTCCGCGGTTCGGTCCCGCTTATCTCCGCCAAAAGCACTGCATTCCTTATCGAAATGTGGTGTTTTTCTAACTTTTTGCTATAAAATTTGGGCGCCATCGCAGTGCCGTTCTTGAATTGTACTTGAGCTGACCTTTTCACGCAATGTGAAGGGTCGGTTGCTTCATCTTCTGCCGAAGTATGAACCGGGTAAGGATGCGGTTTTTCTGACCTACGCCCACAACTTTATTTTCGATTCCATTCGGAATTATTAAATGGGAAAGGAAAGCTGGTCGCTGCCGTCTCTGACTACTTACAAGAAAATCCGCACCGCCCCATGGATGCAGAACAATCTGGAAAATGCGGTGGAGGCCTTCATGGAGAAATTCAAGTGCAGAAGAAAAACGGCAGACCGATTTTTCCGGGAAGCCAACTGCCTGCACCGCCGGAAGGAGACAATCCTCCTGGATGACGAGGAGGAAGAACGGGATATACTGGAAGAGCTTGCCGGCGAAGAAGATGATGATATGCTTGAAATCTTCTGGAACGAGATTCACGCCAATGCAGTCCGAAAGGCCTTTGATCGTCTGACCTCGGACGAGAAAGAGTATCTGCAAGGGAACGCCGTCCCCTTTGGATTCCCCTGCCAACAGGGCGCTCTCGCCCCTATTGGAAACCCAGAGCCAAAGGAATTTGCCATCCCTTTGGAATCCCAGATGCGTTTTGAAATAAGTACCCACAAAGGGAAAATAGTCTGTGGGCGCTCATTTCAAAACGAAAAAATCCCACAGGCAATCCTCCAACACGAAGAGGAAAGTCTGTGGGATTCTCTATGCCGCGCGCATGGAAGAACACGGAACATTCGTGCGTTATGTGTTCCGGTGCCGGAAACTGCACTGAGGGAGCAAAAGATCCGCTGTTCAGCCGCAGACGATTTATTCAGAGGTTCCCTAAGTATTTTTCGTACTATGCCGGTATTCCATAGGTGTGACATCCTGGGTTCTGCGGAACACCTGGGAGAAGTAGCTCAGGGAGGAGAAGCCCAGCAGCTGTGCAATCTGGGACATGGAGAGGTCGGTTTCAGCCAGCAGGTATTTGCTTTCCTCAAGGCGTTTGGTAATCATATAGTTGATGGGGGAGGTTCCGTACTCCCGTTTGAAGACATGGGACAGATAGTATTTGTCCATGTGGGCATCTTCTGCCAGCTGATCCAATGTCATGGGTTCCTTAAAGTGCAGGTCGATGTACCGTTTGACGGCGGCACACTGGCGGTTGCCGAAAACCACCTGGGGTTCTTTCGGAACCGCCAAGGCAGTATTGCGCATCAGGCGAATGATCAGGATCTCCATATAGGCCTGGCAAACATCTTCATATCCGGTGTTTTTCTGCTCCATTTCCCGGAGGATGTTTCTTAAGCATCCGGAAATCTCCACACTTTCAAAATGATCCAGAATGCTGAACTGACCGTTGGAGTTTTCACTGGTAGCCAGCTCGATTCCCTCGATTCCCAGGACGATGTACTCCAGGGGCTGTGCATTCAGACTCACCTCGGTGTGGGTTACATTGGGGTTGATAATGACCAGATTGTTGGGTTTGACAGGGTAAAGCTGATCCTGAATCAGAAACTGACCCTTGCCGCCCACGATATAAAAGAGTTCCAGATGGTTATGGGTATGGGGCACGGAATGCCAGTCTCCGCCATACTTGGCACTGGCAACATTCAGCAGCTTTGCGGTACCGCGAATGGTAAAGCCTTGCTCTTGATTTAAGCTGTAATGGCTTCTGCTCATGGTAAAACCTCCCGAAACAGGTCTATAATTTTATGAATATTGATATTGTATTTTACTTTCTTGTCTTTTGCAATACTGAATTTTAAAAATAAAACGCAGAAGGAAAAGAAGAAATAATTGATTTTGCACAATGTTATGCGAAATGCACAATTTCTCTATGTGCAAATTAAACGAAATGCTGAAATTGTCTTGAGTGCAATATCTATAAAAAATAGAGCAATATACATCTTGAGAAAGCCCGGATATTTTGTATACTTAAGACAAGTGGAAGAAACCTTTCACGAAAATACTAAAATAGTATGGAGGAATCACAAATGAAGAAGATCCTTGCACTTCTGCTGGCTCTGACCATGGTTATGTCTCTGGCTGCCTGCGGTGCTTCTGAGGCTCCCGCTGCTACCGAAGCTCCCAAAGCCGAGTCGCCGGCTTCCCCGGCTCCTGAGGCTCCTGCTGCTGAGCCCGTGACCATTAAGGTCGCTGCTATCGAGACCGCTTATGGTTCTCAGGTTTGGGCTGATGTTGCTGCCGCTTTCGAGGCTGAGACCGGCATCAAGGTTGCGCTGACCACCGACAAGAACCTGGAAGATGTTCTGACCGGCCCTATGCAGAACGGTGAATTCCCTGATGTTGTTCACCTGGCTACCGGCCGTCCCGCTGGCCTGACTGAGCAGCTGGTTAAGGCCCACGCTCTGCACCCCCTGACCAACGCTCTGGCACTGACCATCCCCGGCGAGTCCGTTAAGGTTTCTGATAAGATTGCCGGCGGCTTTACCGACAACAACATCGTTGCTCCCTACGGCGACGGCGTGACCTACATGGCTCCCATGTTCTACTCTCCCTGCGGCCTGTTCTACAACGCAAAGCTGTTCGAGGATAAGGGCTGGGCAGTTCCCACCACCTGGGACGAGATGTGGGCTCTGGGCGAGACTGCTAAGGCTGAAGGCATTTATCTGTTCACTTACCCCACCGCTGGCTACTACGATGCTTTCATGTTCGCTCTGATGAACGCTATCGGCGGCCCCGATTTCTTCAATGCCATCACCACCTATCAAGAGGGTGCATGGGATTCCGAGAACGGCAAGACCCTGCTGAACATCCTGGACAAGCTGGCTTCCTACACCCATCCCTCCACCCCCGCTCAGGCTAACAACCAGGACTTCACCAAGAATCAGCAGATGCCCATGAACGGCTCCGCTCTGTTCATGCCCAACGGCACCTGGATCACCGGTGAGATGGCTGACTACGCAGCTACTCTGGGCGACACCTTCGCATGGGGCATGACCGCTGTTCCCGCTGCCGGCAATGCTCCTTGCTCCTTCTGCTGGATCGAGCAGGCCTGGATCCCCGCTGCTGCTGAGCACATCGCTGAAGCTGAGCAGTTCGTTGCCTTCCTGTACTCTGACAAGGCTGCTGCCATCTTCGCTACCGCTGGTGCTGCACAGCCCATCGTTGGTGTTGCAGAAGGTATGGAAGGCGAGCAGAAGATGTTCTACTCCATCTACGACAACGGCGCTACCTCTGCGCTGGGCGGCTTCGCTGCATTCGGCGAGATCCCCGGTGTTGACGTTTCCAGCACCTTCTTTGCTCCCATCGACTCCCTGGTTGCCGGCACCATCACCATCGACGACTACGCTGAGCTGGTCAAGACCAACTCCGCTCTGATGCGTGAGGCCAAGCTGGGCTAATCCCCGCGATTCCTAGACCACACAGTCAGTAATTTGGGTGGCAGTGACTTCTGTCACTGCCACCCATTTCTTTCCGCCAGACCCCGTCGACAGTCGCGTTTCAGGATGTTTTCCCGCATACAGGCATTGCCTGCCTGGGGGAAAGTATTTTGAAAGAAAATATTAAGGAGTTGGTTCAAGATG
>JAGBAI010000100.1 GCA_017939025.1 Oscillospiraceae bacterium | reverse complement strand
TGACCTCGATGGGCAATTTTTTCGCAACGTTCGCCGTATAAATTCCAGAAATCCGCCCATTGAGGTCGGATTTCTGGGCGGACCGTCCGGGAGGACGGTCCCTACGATGATGTATTCAAACAGCCCGATAAACTGGAATTTGGAAAGGACAGGAGGGGCACAGCATGGATCTGAAGAAAAAGCTGCTGACGGCGCTGTTGGGGATTTTGGTAGCGGCAGCCATTGTGGCTGGGATCAGGTGGAATCTGGAGCATTTTGTGATGGTTGAGCTGCATTTTTATCCGCGAAATGAGGCGGTTCTGGATTTGCGGGGACAGGAGATCAGCGTTTCCCGGTTTGAAAAGCTGACGAAAAAGCTGCCTGACTGTGAGATCCTGTGGGATGTTCCCCTGTCCGGCGGCAGTGTAGCCAGTGATGCAAATAATACGGCTGTGACGGTGCTGACGGCTGAGGATGTGGCATTGTTTGCCTATCTGGAAGATATGGAAACTGTGGATGCAGAGGGCTGCGGCGATTATGAGAATCTTCTGGCACTGGAACAGGCCTATCCTGAGCTGGAGGTTTCTTACAGTGTGGCCCTGGGCCGGGATTCCTTTGACCATGAGGCGGAGGAAATCACCGTCAGCGGAGTCACCGGAATGGAACTTTACCGGCTGGACAATATGAAAAACCTTCGGCGGGTCATCTGTGCCGGTGCTGAGGCCAGTGCCGCGGTGATGCTGCGTACAGCCTGCGAGGAACGGGGGATCTCCTATGCCATCCGGCTGGGGGATGACGTATATGGACAGGAGACGGAGGAACTCACGGCGGAGGGGATCACCAGCGAGGAGCAGCTCTATCTGGGCAGCCTGCCCAATTTGAAAAAGGTACATATGGTAAGGCCGCAGGCCTCCGGGGAAGAATTGCTGACTCTGGTGGGAAATCAGCCGCAGCTGGAGCTGACCTGGGAGGTAGAGGTCTGCGGGGTGCTGTGCTCGTCTGAGGATACGGAATTGGACCTGTCCGGGGCGAAGGAAATAGATTTGGCACAGGTGGACGGGGCTATGGAATATTTCCCCAAAGCGGAAACGGTTTTCCTGGGACTGTGCGCACTTGACAATGAGACCCTGGCGGCATACCGGGAGGAAAAGCGGGAGCAGTATAAGCTGGTCTGGACGGTGCGGCTGGGCAACAAGCTGACGGCCCGGACGGATGATACCACCTTTATGCCGGTGCGGGAGCATGTGTACTATTTTAACGATGAAGAAGCCTATAACCTGCGCTACTGTGAGGATATGGTCTGCATCGATATCGGACATATGTCGATTCACAATATCGACTTTGTGAAGTTTATGCCCAACCTGACTTATCTGATTCTGGCGCACACACAGCTGAACTATATTGATCCCATTTCCAGCTGTAAAAATCTGAAATTTCTGGAGCTGGACTGGTCACCGCTGCGGGATCTTTCACCGTTGGTGGGGTGTACGGGGCTGGAGGATCTGAACCTGGGCAATACCTTTGCCAGCTTTGAACCCATCAAGCAGATGACCTGGCTGAAGAATCTCTGGGTCATCGATTGCAGTGGAGGTGTGGCTTACCAGATGAGCCAGGCATTACCCAATACGAAAGTCATGGGCTCCGGCAGCGCCACTGTAGATAGCGGCTGGCGGGATCTGCCCAACTATTTTGCCATGCGGGATGTGCTGGGAATGCACTATATGGGCTGGTAGGTAAGAGGGAAGATGTAGCTTGATGGGCTGTTTCAATAACGCTGCCGTAGGGCTGGCATAGTATGCCAGCCGGGCATGATCGATGAGTGAGCGGCTGGTTTTTTTCGAAAATCCAACGATTCGAAACGATTTTAACGCTCATAAAACGGCAGTGCCCGGCGGGGATATATCCCCGCCCTACGAATACGTTGTTTGAAAGGTGCGCCAAACTGTAATTTGGCGGAGTGCGGGCGGAAGTAATATTTTTTCTTGACTTATAAGGGATTTTTTCGCATAATAGAACTATTATGGAAAAATGGGAGGATTTGCCCTTGAAAGGTACAAAAAGTGGAAATTTACCCCTGATCCTGCTGGTAGCGGTGCTGGCGGTGGTTTTGGCTGGTATGATTTTTGTGGTACTTAACTATCATATTGTGGATTTTAAGCTGTATCCTAAGAATGCGGCGGTGCTGGATCTGACCGGTGAGGAGATCAGCCTGTCGCATTATGAGAAGGTGCAGGAGGCGCTGCCGGAGTGTGACATCCGCTGGGATATTCCCTTCCAGGGAAGTACTGTGAAGAACACGGAAACGGAGATCACAGTTACGTCGCTGACAGAGGAAGACGCAGATGCGCTGCTGTATCTGCCCCAGCTGAAAAAAGTTCATGCAAAGGACTGCCGGGACTATGATGCTCTGATGTATCTGCGGAAGCTGCTGCCCCATGTGGAGGTGGACTACCATGTGCAGATCGGCGGAAATTTCTACGGCCCCGAGACGACACAGATTCAGGTCACCAACGTTACCCGGGCGGAGATCCTGTCTATGGAATACCTGCCGGCGCTGACCGGTGCGGTGGCTTGCGGTGGGCCGGAACAGACGGATTTTACGGATCTGCGGAATTACTGCCTGAATACGGGTCGGTCTTTTGCCGTGCAGATGGCAGGGCAGGAGATTCCCTATGAGGCTGCGGAGCTGACTCTGGAAAATGTGGCGGAGGAAGAAATTTATCTGCTGCAGTACTTAAAGCAGGTGGACTGCGTGCACTTTGTGAAGCCTGCGGCGCAGCCTCAGACCTTGATGGCCCTGCGGGAGCAGATGCCGGAGACGGCCATCACCTGGGAGGTGGAGCTGGCAGGGAAGGTGTATCCTGACACTACCACGGAGGTGGACTTAAGCCAGCTGGCGCTGGAGGACCTGAGCCAGGTGGAGCAGGCCATGGCCTATTTCCCCAATGCGGAAAAGGTGATCCTGGGCCTGTGCGGTATGGACAATCCCGAATGGGGCAACAGCAAAATGGACGGCAAGCTGGCTGTGTGTCCCATTGACAACGAAGCGGTGGCAGCATACCGGGATCGGGTAAAAGACAGTTATAAAGTGGTCTGGACTGTTCGGTTAGGCCCCCACATTGCGCTGCGGACTGACTCCGATAACTTTATGCCCAACCATTTTGGCGTGGGACGGTTGCCCGATGACTATGCCCATAACCTGCGCTACTGCACCGATATGGTATGTCTGGACTTAGGCCATATGACCATCACCCACATCGATTTTGTGCAGTTTATGCCGAAGCTGAAATATCTGATCCTGGCCTGGACCAATGTCAAGTACATTGAGCCCATCCGCAACTGCAAGGAACTGATCTTCATTGAGCTGGACAACAGTGCCATTCGGGATCTGGCACCTCTGGCGGACTGCACGGCGCTGGAGGATCTGAATTTTGGCAATGCCTGGCCGGAGGTAGACGGTATTATGGGCATGACCTGGCTGAAAAATATTTATATGATCGACGGCAGCCGGGCCGATGCCTGGAAACTCTCCCAGGCGATTCCCGATGCCAGGGTGGTCACCACCGGCAATGCCACGGTAGGCGGCGGCTGGCGGAGGATGAAGAATTATTATGACATGCGGGATATGCTCCATGCGCCGTATATGAACTGATCCGGATGGGCGGGAGAAAAATGTAATAATTTCTTAAGATTTGCCTGTCTTGACAGAAATCTGCCTCTGAACTATAATAGGGAAAAATGGGAGGGAATGTTTATGCCTAAAAAACTGTTATTTACCATTACTGTGGTCGTTCTGGTCATCGCCTTTGCAGTCAGTGCCTTTATGGTGGGCAATTATGTGATTGAGGGTAAGAAGTCTGAGGACCGTTTCGAAGAACTGGCTCAGCAGGCCAGCGCTGCTGCTACCACCCAGGCCACCCAGGCCACTGAGGAAAGCACCGGGCCTGCCGAAACTACCGAGGCTACCGAAGCTACCGAGCCTGGCATGATTGCCGGTTATGAGGACATCTACAATCAGAATAACGACACCGTCGGCTGGATCAAGCTGGAGGGTACCAAGCTGAATTACCCCGTCATGCAGACTCCCGATGATCCCAACTTCTATCTGTACCGGGACTTCGACAAGAAGGACTCCACCCGTGGCAGTATCTATGCCTGGGGCGAGGCTGATGTGAACGAGCCCAGCGATAACATTACCATCTTTGGCCACAATATGGCTGACGGCTCCATGTTCAACTGCCTGGGTGCTTACACCAGCAAGACTGCCTGGGAGAATAACCCCATCATCATGTTCGATACTCTGGACGAGTATCATACATACAAGATCTTTGCGGTATTCAAGACCAGTGCGAACCTGGGCCAGGGCTTCAGCTATCACAAGTTTGTGGATGCTGCGGATGAGGCTGAGTTCAACGATTTCGTTGCGGAGTGCAAGCGTCTGAGCTTCTATGACACCGGAATCACCCCTGTTTACGGCGACAAGCTGATCTGCCTGTCTACCTGTGAGTATACACTGGACAATGGCCGCCTGGTCGTTGCTGCTGTGCGGATCACCTGATGGAAAATAAAAGGGATGTCCTGTAAGGGCATCCCTTTTATTTTGCCGATAAAGTATACCATATTGTAATCAAAGTGCGGTAATGTACTTTTCTTGGTCGCCAAGAAAAGTACCAAAAGAAGGCGACTTAAGGGGACATTCCGAAAAGGCATGTCCCCCTTAAGAATCCCCTGCGCCGCCTCGCCGACCAGCGTTCAAAAATGTTCCGATTTTTGAACGCTTAACGCTCAAAAGCTTATAAGTTTTTTCATGTTAGACGCCGGAAAATCGGAACATTTTCCGGTGTCGGATGGTGATGCGGCGGGGGATTCTTAAGGGGGCGCTTTTTCGTAGCGCCCCTTAAGCCGCATTCTTTGGTTCCTTTCTTGGCGGGACAAGAAAGGAACACTGCCGCTCTTTCAATTACAAAAAGGTATACCTTTTCACAAATATGCGGTGCGGCAATGTGTTTTTTTAAAAATTTTCATAAAAAAACAACCCCCCGGGGGGCTTCAAACGGTAA
Source organism: Oscillospiraceae bacterium (assembly GCA_017939025.1). The sequence goes on along the minus strand of JAGBAI010000100.1, from coordinate 791 downwards.
TTCTTTATTGATATAATAAGGCCACAAAGAAGCAAGGAGGACATCCTTATGAAGAACAGAAGCTCCATTCGAAATATGACCATGGCGGCGGTTTGCGTTGCGCTGTGCGTGGTTTTGCCCATTGCGTTCCATTCCATTCCCGATGCGGGCAGCGTATTTTTGCCCATGCACATCCCGGTGCTGATCTGCGGTATGATCTGCGGCTGGCCTTACGGCCTGCTGTGCGGTCTTATGGGCCCGCTGGTCAGCAGTGCGCTGACGGGAATGCCGCCCATTGCGTTTTTGCCTGCCATGATGGTGGAATGCGGTACCTATGGCCTGGTATCCGGTCTGATGCTGAAATATGTGCATACCAGAAGTACTTATGCTGACCTGTACATTGCTCTGGTGGTTGCCATGATTGCGGGCCGGGTGGTTTCCGGTATTGCCAAGGCGCTGATTTTTACGCCGGGTCTGGCGCTGTCTGCCTGGGTCACTGCCAGCTTTGTGACGGCTCTGCCTGGAATCATCATTCAGCTGGTGTTCCTGCCAAGTGTGGTCTGCACGCTGATGAAGGCGAAGGTGATCCCCCAGCGCTATGCCAAGGGACAGATTACTGCGTAAAGGATATCATAAAATGTTGAAAACCGCTCCGAAAGGAGCGGTTTTATACTGGTTCTATAATAAATGTTGGGGTCAGGCGATGAGCCTGGCCCCAAAGCCATGTCAAAATAAAAGTTGAGCATAGAGACAAAATCCTTTACAATGAATGTACCCCTACAACACAGAAAAGGAGGTCTCTATGCTCATGT
>JAGBAI010000099.1 GCA_017939025.1 Oscillospiraceae bacterium | reverse complement strand
CCAACACCCAGGATGCAAGGGACAAGCTACAGCAGGCCCATGGGAAGCAGTACAGTCCTATCACCATGATGGAAGCCCAGCAGGATGTGGATCATCTGCTCCGGGAGGACGAAAGAAAGTTGGAACCGCCGGTGCAAAAGCGGCCCGTCAGACACCAGCCGGAACCTCAGAAAAAGCCGCCCAAGCGGGACTACGAAAGATAATGTCAAGAGCCGGGAAAATCAAGAAAAATCCGATAGCAAGTTTCCAAACGATGCAGTCATCGTTTGGAAGCTTCCCATCGGAAAACAGTCCCTTTTTCCCGGCTCAAGAGCCGAGGAAAATTTACGAAAAACAGGAGGATTTCTATGAAAACAGGCCTTACGAAAAAACAGAAGACAACAGATGTGTACTACAATGCAAAAGACCCCCTTGCGGAGGTTTACACCCACGATACGAACCTAAAGAAGCGGCTGCGGAAGTATGCAGCCAAATACCCGGAACTGTGCAAGCAGACTGACGATGATGGACAAGGCGGCCTGCACTTCGAGATCGACAAGAGCCGGATCAGCATCCGGCTGACGGCACCCTACTCCGATGACCGCCGCAAGGCGGCAAGCGAGCTGGCAAAGAGACGGGGAATACATACAAAACCGTAACTGAAACGAAATACAAGTAATGCGTCTCAATTTGGGCAATGTTACCTTAACTTATACCATTGTCCAGTATGGGTGGCGGTACTTGTTTGCTGCAAATAATTTCTCTTGTGGCAGTTGTCGAGAGCGTATCACCTAATTGTGTTGGAGACACGGCCAAAAATTCCAGTCCATCTTGGCTTAATTGGCATGCCAGCCAGCTTGCGAAGGCCGTAATGGACGCGGTCAGTTCACAAGCGTTCATGGTATCACCTTCCACTCCACACTATGCAGTTGTATGCTCCGTTGGGAACGCAGTGAAAATGCATACAGAGTTTACATATGATCGCGGTTTCGACAATATGTAAATTAAACCAGAATTTGCGCCAATATATTTCAAAATGATTTTACCGTTGCTTGATAGCCGATTTTACAAAAAGCCGGTAAACTGAGGGTCGTGGAAAACACAAATCCGAAAATAAATGGAGGTAAATCCAAAATGAGAAAAATTGTTGCACTGCTGCTGGCGCTGTGCCTGTGCGTAGGCATTTTCGCAGGCTGCAGCACTCAGAATTCCGGCAGCGGAACTACCACTCCCAAGGTGGAAAACAAGCCTGCCACCGAAACCACCGCACCTGTAGCAGAGACTGTATCCGCACCTAAGTACGTATTCCTGTTCATCGGTGACGGCATGAGCTACCCCCAGATTCAGTCTACTTCCGACTTCCTGGGTGCCCTGAAGGACGAAGATTATTTCCTGGCTCAGCCCAGCCTGGACGACAACCAGGGTGCCACTCTGGATGGCCCTGAGTACCTGAACTTCATGAACTTTGAAGCAGCAGGTTCCGCTGTGACCTATGACTCCAACTCCTTCGCACCTGACTCCGCATCCACCGCAACTTCCATTTCCACCGGCCGCAAGACCTACTCCGGCACCATCAATGTGGATGTCACCGGCACTGAAACCTTTGAGACCATTACCGAGAAGGTCCACGGGCAGCTGGGCATGAAGGTTGGCATCATTTCCTCCGTCAACCTGAACCATGCCACCCCCGCCGCCTTCTATGCCCATCAGGCAAGCCGTAACAACTACTATGAGATTGGTGAAGAACTGGTTGCTTCCGGCTTTGAATACTTTGCTGGCGGCGGTCTGAAGAAGACCACCGGCTACGACAAGGAAAATCCCCTGCCCAACCTGTACGACCTGGCAAAGGATGCCGGTTACACCGTTACCTTTACCAACGAAGAGGCTTCTGCAATCACTGCCGATTCCGGCAAGGTCATTCTCATCGACGAGCATCTTGCTGACTCCGATGCCATGGCTTACGAGCTGGACCGCACCGACGATATGTGGTCTCTGGCAGACTATGTGGAAAAGGGCATTGAAGTTCTGGACAACGACAAGGGCTTCTTCATGATGTGCGAGGGCGGCAAGATCGACTGGGCCTGCCACGCAAACGATGCCGCATCCACCATCCGTGATACCATGGCTTTCGCAGATGCCATCCAGGTTGCCATGGACTTTGCAAAGGACCATGCTGACGAGACCCTGATCATTGTCACCGGCGACCACGAAACCGGTGGTCTGACCATCGGCTTCGCCGGCACCGACTACGATACCTACCTGACCCTGCTGGAGAGCCAGAAGATCTCCTTCCAGAAGTTTGACGACGAGTACACTGCTGCCTACAAGGAAAACGGCACCACCTTCGAGGAAGCTCTGGCTGACATTGAGGCACTGTTTGGCCTGAAGGCTGAGGGTGAAGAGGGCGACAAGCTGGTTCTGACCGCCTATGAGCTGGAGCAGCTGCGTATGGCCTTTGAGAAGAGCATCAACGGTACTGAGACGGGTGTTGACGCTCAGGCTGAGTATGTGATGTACGGCACCTATGATCCTCTGTCCGTTACTCTGACTCACATCCTGAACAACAAGTCCGGTATCTCCTTCACATCTTACAGCCACACCGGCCTGCCTGTCGCTGTGCTGGCAGAAGGCGTGAACGCTGAAGTGTTCAACGGCTACTACGACAACACCGACATCTTTAACAAGCTGGCAGAAATGCTGAACGTGCAGTAATTGACAAAAGCGGACACCCCTGCCCTTGGCAGGGGTGTTTTTATGGAGGGCATATGGAAAAAGAAAAACTGAGATATTATGCGCCGGTTGTGGTCTGCCTGCTTCTGATTGCTTTGCTGCTTACGGTTCCCACCGGATTTGAGGACGCGGTACAGTATCAAGAGGCGGAGCGGTGCATTGCGGAGGTCCTTTCGGTGGACGATTCTTCCATCGTGGATACGGGCCTGGTTCGCTCAGGTGAGCAGCGGTGCACGGTGAGATTCACAAATGGTACATTTAAGGGGCAGACTGCTACAGCCATCAATCTGCTGCAAGGCTCCCTGGAACAGGACAAGCTGTTTACGGCAGGGGACAGGGCACAGGTGGTGATCAGCTGCGACGGCGATACGATCCTCCGGGTTACCATGACCGACCATTACCGTATCCCCGGCGAGCTGCTGCTGGCGGCGGTTTTTGTGGTGTTTCTGATTCTCTTTGCCGGACGTACCGGTGTCCGGGCAATTCTCTCCTTTGCATTGACGGTGCTGGCAATCTGGAAAGTGCTGGTTCCTCTGTATCTGAAGGGTTATAACCCTATCTGGGTGGGACTAGCCATCAATCTGCGGCTGACCACTTTGGTGATCTCTCTGGTCTATGGCTTCGATAAGCGGTGCACTTCCGCAGTCAGCGGCTCCTTTCTGGGTATCCTGGTGACCATGGTGCTGGGTGTTATCTTTACCGATCTGTTCAAAATCCATGGCGCGGTGATGGCCTATTCTGAGAGCCTGCTCTATGCCGGTTTCCAGCACTTGAACTTAACACAGATCTTCATGGCATCCATCTTCCTGGGTTCTTCCGGTGCGGTGATGGATTTGTCCGTGGACATTACCTCCGCGGTTCATGAAGTGGTTGAAAAGAAACCGAACATCAAGCCCTGGGAGGCGGTAAAGTCCGGCATGAATGTGGGCCGTGCCGCCATGGGCACCATGACCACTACGCTCCTGCTGGCCTATTCCGGCGGTTATATCGCCCTGCTGATGGTATTCATGGCCCAGGGCACCCCGGTTGAACACATTTTCAATTATAAATATGTGTCTGCTGAGATCATCCATACCATTGTCGGCTCCTTTGGCCTTGTAAGTGTGGCACCCTTTACGGCCTTGTGCGCAGGTTTTATGCTGACTAAGAAAAAGTAAAAACAATCCGGTTGACACCCCTATGTCAACCGGATTTTACATTACAGCGGGAAAATATACATACATTTTACTATGGCTGACTTTTGGATTTTACAATCTGTTTTTACAATATAGGTGTATCCCAAAGCAAAGGAGTTGAAAACATGATCTGGTGCGTCGATCACGATGCGCAGCGGAGAAACCTGGAAATACACGCATTGCGCTGTGTGGGGATGGATGCAAAAGGTTATGATAGCGCCGATTCCTTTTGGAAAGACCTTCAAAAAGAATGCCCGGAGTTGATCCTGATGGATGCTGCATTACCGGGGGTAGATCCCCTTGCGTTGATCAAACGGATTCGCCAGTCCAGCGTAGCCGGTGAAATTCCGGTCATCATGCAGGCGCAAAGCTCCAATGAACTGGATGTGATTCGTTGTCTGGACTCCGGCGCGGATGACTGCCTGGGAAATCCCTTCGGAATGATGGAAATGGTGTCCCGGGTCAAAGCGGTCCTCAGACGGGTACAGCGGGCACCCATTGAGGATGTCTATCAAGCCGGTGGGATAAGCCTTTCCCTGAAGGAGCGGCAGGTAATGGCCAATCAGGAACCAATCCAGCTTTCCTACAAAGAGTTTGAATTGCTGAAGGTTTTGATGGAACATCCCGGTGAAGTTTTTACGCGCCAATGGCTGTACGAGCGAATTTGGAATGGTATCTACAGTGAGAAAAACAGAACCGTAGATATCCACGTGCAGACACTTCGCAAGAAGCTGGGAACATGCGGCAGCCTGATTGAATCTGTGAAATATATCGGATACAGAATGAAAAAGGTGCCGTAAAGATTTGACAAGCATTTTACACATCTTGTCTTTCGGATTTTACATACGAAATGTATGATGAAATCATAAAGGATGCAAATCCACAAAAACAACAATGTTATCTAAAAGGAGAAATTACTTATGAAGAAAATTATCTGTATTGCTCTGGCCGCGGTTATGGCCCTGAGCCTGGCCGCTTGCGGCGGCAGCAACAGCCTGTCCGGCAAGGTCGCTACCGACGGTTCCACTTCCATGGAAAAGGTCATCGGCGCTCTGAAGGAAACCTTCGAGGGTGAGAACACTGGCGTTGAAGTTACTTACAACCCCACTGGCTCCAGTTCCGGTATCAAGGCCGTTCAGGAAGGCCGCTGCGACATTGGCCTGTCCTCCCGCGCTCTGAAGGCAGAAGAAAAGGAGCAGGGTCTGGTCGCTACTACCCTGGCCTACGACGGCATCGCTGTCATCGTTAACCCTGAGAACACTGTGGAAGACCTGACTGTTGAGCAGATTGCTTCCATCTACAAGGGCGAAATCACCAACTGGTCCGAGGTCGGCGGTATTGATGCTGGGATTGTTCTGATTGGCCGTGAGGCTGGCTCCGGTACCCGCGGCGGCTTCGAAGAGATCGTTGGTGTTGAGGATCTGTGCCAGTACCGTCAGGAGCTGACCTCCACTGGCGATGTCATCACCGCAGTTTCCCAGAACCCTGGCGCCATTGGCTACGCTTCCCTGGCTTCCGTTAAGGATACCGTGAAGGCCATCAAGGTTGGCGGTGTTGCTCCCAGCGAGGAGACTGTCAAGGATGAAACCTATGCTATTCAGCGTCCCTTCGTCCTGGTCACCAAGGAAGGTACCGCTCTGACCGAGACCGCTCAGGCTTTCTTCGACTTCATCACTTCCGAAGCGGCCCGTGAGGTCATCTCCGCAGCAGGTGTTGTTCCCGCTAACTAATCAAATTCACCAGGCCCCCTCGAAAGAGGGGGCCAAACACAAAACAGGATTGTAAAATCTATGTTTGGAATGTGAGTGTTTATGAAAAAGAAAAGTAATTTACTCGAACATATCGTCCACGGCATCTTCTTGATTCTGGGCATGATCACTGTAGGTTGTGTGCTGGTCATTACAGTTTACTTAGTGGTTTCAGGTATCCCTGCCATTAAGGAAATCGGTCTGATTGACTTCCTCTTTGGTGAAAAGTGGGCATCTACCGCATCGGAGCCTGCGTACGGTATCCTCCCCTTTATCCTGACCAGCATTTACGGTACCGCAGGTGCCATTGCCCTCGGTGTTCCTGTGGGCTTTCTGACTGCGGTGTATCTGGCAAAGGCTGCTTCCAAGAAGGTCAAAGAAATTGTAGGGCAGGCGGTATCCATGCTGGCCGGAATCCCGTCCGTTGTGTATGGCCTTGTGGGCATGATGGTGCTGGTCCCTGGTATCCGCAAGATTTTTCATGTGCCTGACGGTGCCAGCCTGCTGGCTTCCATCATCGTGCTGGCCATTATGATCCTGCCTTCCATCATTAAAATGTCTGTCACCGCCTTGGAGGCAGTTCCCAAGGAATATGAGGATGCTTCTTTGGCTTTGGGAGCAACTCCCGAGGAGACTTGGTTCCGGGTATCCGTTCCCGCAGCCAAGAGCGGCATCGCTGCTGCAGTGGTTCTTGGTGTTGGCCGTGCCATTGGCGAGGCCATGGCGGTTATGATGGTTGCGGGTAATGCAGCCAATATGCCCGACTCCCTGTTCCAGTCCGTCCGCTTCCTGACCACCGCAGTGGCATCCGAAATGTCCTACTCCAGCGGCCTGCAGCGTCAGGCGCTGTTCTCCATCGCACTGGTGCTGTTCCTGTTCATCATGCTGATCAACGCGGTGCTGAACTTCTTCCTGAAGGGAGAAAAGAAATGAGAAGAGTACGTCATAACAACCTGTTCCGCTGGACACTCCGTGGCAAGCCTTATTATATCCTGTCAGCCGGTAGTCTGGCACTTCTGATCCTGCTAATGGGAGTAATGTAATATGGCAAAAAGAAATCTTTATGTATGGTCTGTGCGGCTGCTGATGTGGATGGCGGTGGCCATTACCGCAGTTCTGACTGCGTTCATTGTGGGATACGTGCTGATTCAGGGTATTCCCAATTTAAGCTGGGAATTTTTAAGCACAAAGCCCAGCTACCTGACGGAAACCATCGGCATCCTGCCGGATGTTCTCAATACTGTATACATTGTGATTGCCACCCTGGTGGTGGTCATTCCTCTGGGTGTCGGTGCCGCTGTTTATCTGACGGAATATGCCACCAATCAGAAGGTGGTGGGCATCATCGAATATGCCGCAGAAGCTCTTTCCGGCATTCCCTCTATTATTTATGGCCTGGTGGGCATGCTGATGTTCTCCAACAATTTCGGTACTTGTCTGCTGGCGGGTGCGTTGACTCTGGCGATTATGAATCTGCCCACCATTATGCGAAACACCCAGGAAAGCCTGAAAACCGTTCCCCAGTCCTATCGGGAAGGTGCCTTTGGTTTGGGCGCAGGCAAGTGGCGAGTGATCCGTACTGTAGTCCTGCCTAACTGTCTGGATGGCGTAGTTACCGGCTGCATCCTGTCCGTTGGCAGAATCCTGGGCGAATCTGCCGCACTGCTATTTACAGCTGGTTTCGCCCATAGCCTGAACGGCTTCTTTGAGGGCCTGAGCAGTGCCGGTGCAACCTTAACCGTTGCCCTATATGTGTATGCCAAGGAGCAGGGCGAATTCGGAGTTGCTTTCGCGATTGCCGCTATTCTGATGGTGCTGGCATTTGGCATCAATTTGGCGGCATCCTCTGTTACAAAGTATTTCCAGAAAAAGAACGCATAAAGGAGTGAACTATGAATAAGCCGATTATTACTGTCAATGACCTGAACCTCTGGTATGGCCAGACCCAGGCGTTGAAGAATATCCATATTGAGATCCCTGAAAAATCCATTACTGCCTTGATAGGCCCCTCGGGCTGCGGTAAGTCCACTTTTCTGAAAACCTTGAACCGGATGAATGACCTGATACCCTCTGTGAAAATCACCGGCGAGGTGGCATACAATGGTCAAAACATTTTTGAGACCGATGTGAACAATCTGCGCAAGGAAGTGGGTATGGTCTTCCAGAAACCTAATCCGTTCCCCATGAGTATTTACGATAACATTGCCTACGGCCCCCGTACCCACGGAATCACCAATAAGGCCCAGCTGGATGACATCGTGGAAAAGGCCCTTCGTGGTGCCGCAATCTGGGACGAAGTCAAGGATCGTCTGAAAAAGAATGCCCTTGGTATGTCCGGCGGTCAGCAGCAGCGGCTGTGCATCGCGAGAGCTTTGGCTGTGGAGCCTACGGTGCTGCTGATGGACGAGCCCACCTCCGCCCTTGATCCCATTTCTACCTCCCGCATCGAAGACCTGGCAATGGAACTGAAGGAAAAGTACACCATTGTCATTGTCACTCACAATATGCAGCAGGCTGTCCGTATCTCTGACCAGACTGCCTTCTTCCTGCTGGGTGACCTGGTAGAGTACGGCAACACCGAAGAGATGTTCTCTCAGCCCAGAGACAAGAGAACGGAAGATTACATTACCGGCAGATTCGGTTAAGGAGGGACAAAATATGAGAGATTTTTTTCAGGAGCAGCTGAATGAGCTGAATCGTGAGCTGACCCGGATGGGTGCTGCCTGCGAGGAGATCATCGCCCTGGCTTCCCATGCGCTGACAGATTGGGATGAAGAACTGGTCCGTAAGGTCAGCACCATCGGTTCCCAGATCGACGAGAGCGAGCGTACCATTGAGTCAATCTGCCTGAAGCTTCTGCTGCGGCAGCAGCCCGTGGCGCGGGACCTGCGGCAGATCAGTGCAGCTATGAAGATGATTACGGACATGGAGCGCATTGGTGACCAGGCAGAGGATATTGTGGAGATCGTGCCCTACATGACAGCACATCCCGATGAAAAGTTCCCCAAAATCCGGGAGATGGCAAAGGCTGCACAGGCTATGGTTACCGAAGCCGTGGATGCCTATGTGAAGCAGGATTTGAACATGGCCCGGAAGGTAATGGCGCATGATGATGTGGTGGACAGTTATTTCAGCCAAGTCAAAAGCGGCATCATTGACATCATTGCCGCTGAGCCTGCCCACGGCGAGTATGCATTGGACCTGCTGATGATTGCAAAGTATTTTGAACGCATCGGTGATCACTGCACCAACATTGCCGAGTGGGTGGAATTTTCCCTTACCGGCATTCATGAGGATTGTCAGTAAAAAACACTTGCCTAGCAAGAAATAACATATTAATATAAAAATCAAAAGGAGGTGCAACTATGATTTGGTGTGTTGAGGATGATGCCAGCATCCGGGAACTGGAAACCTATGTTTTGAATTCTACAGGATTGGAAGCCTGTGGCTTTGAAGACGGTCAGGTTTTCTGGGATACCCTACAGGAAACCCAGCCCGACCTGGTGGTTCTGGATGTGATGCTTCCGGGTATTGACGGCCTGGAGCTGCTGAGCCGAATGAAAGCCAGCGAGAAGTTTCGTGACATTCCTGTTGTCATGGCCACCGCCAAGGGCACGGAATATGACAAGGTTCAAAGTCTGGATCTGGGCGCAGATGACTATTTGGTCAAACCTTTCGGTATGATGGAGATGGTCAGCCGTGTCAAGGCTGTTTTGCGCCGCTGTAAGCCCAAGACAGCTTCCAATCTGCTGAAGCTGGATGAACTGGTTCTGGATTTGGAGCAGCATACGGTATCCGTTGCGGGAGAACGGGTTGTGCTGACCTATAAGGAATACGAGCTGCTAAAGCTGTTCCTGTCCCATCCCGGCGTTGCCTTCACTCGCGAACAACTTCTGCAAAAGGTCTGGAATACAGATTATGTTCAGGAAACACGGACTGTGGATATGCATATCCGTACGCTGCGGCAGAAGTTGGATAGTTACGGACATATCATCGAGACAGTTCGCAATGTAGGCTACCGCCTGGAGGGCCACAATGACAAATAAAATCTTTCGTTCCACTATCCTTGTGGCAGCCGTAGTGCTGCTGTGTTCGCTAAGCATCATCATGGGTGTTTTATATGGAT
>JAGBAI010000098.1 GCA_017939025.1 Oscillospiraceae bacterium | reverse complement strand
GTTAAAGTATCCATATAAAACACCCATGATGATGCTTAGCGAACACAGCAGCACTACGGCTGCCACAAGGATAGTGGAACGAAAGATTTTATTTGTCATTGTGGCCCTCCAGGCGGTAGCCTACATTACGAACCGTTTCGATGATATGTCCGTAACTATCCAACTTCTGCCGCAGCGTACGGATATGCATATCCACAGTCCGTGTTTCCTGAACATAATCTGTATTCCAGACCTTTTGCAGAAGCTGTTCCCGGGTAAAGGCAACGCCCGGATGGGACAGGAACAGCTTTAGCAGTTCGTATTCCTTGTAGGTCAGAACAACCCGCTCTCCCGCAATGGATACCGTATGCTGCTCCAAATCCAGAACCAGTTCATCCAGCTTCAGCAGGTTGGAAGCTGTCTTAGGCTTACAGCGGCGCAAAACAGCCTTGACGCGGCTAACCATCTCCATCATGCCGAAGGGTTTCACCAAATAGTCATCCGCGCCCAAATCCAGGCTCTGAACCTTGTCATATTCTGTGCCTTTGGCGGTGGCCATGATAACAGGAATGTCACGGAATTTCTCGCTGGCTTTCATCCGGCTCAGCAGCTCCACGCCGTCAATACCCGGAAGCATCACATCCAGAACCACCAGATCTGGCTGGGTTTCCTGTAGGGTATCCCAGAAAACCTGGCCATCTTCAAAGCCACAAGCTTCCAGGCCTGTGGAATTCAGAACATAAGTTTCCAGTTCCCGAATGCTGGGATCGTCTTCTACACACCAAATCATAGTTGCACCTCCTTTTTTACATATAATAATATGATATTTATTGCTTGGCAAGTGCTTCTTACTGACAATCCTCATGGATGCCGGTGACGGAAAATTCCACCCACTCGGCAATGTTGGTGCAGTGGTCACCGATGCGTTCAAAATATTTTGCAATCATCAAAAGGTCCAAAGCATACTCACCGTGGGCAGGCTCGGCAGCAATGATGTCAATGATGCCGCTCTTGATCTGGCTGAAATAACTGTCCACCACATCGTCATGGGCCATTACTTTCCGGGCCATGTTCAAATCCTGCTTCACATAGGCATCCACAGCTTCCGTGACCATAGCCTGTGCAGCCTTTGCCATCTCCCGGATCTTGGGGAATTTTTCATCCGGATGGGCATTCATGTAAGGGACGATCTCTACGATGTCCTCCGCCTGGTCACCAATGCGCTCCATGTCGGTAATCATCTTCATGGCAGCGCTGATCTGCCGCAGGTCACGAGCCACAGGCTGCTGACGCAGGAGAAGCTTCAGGCAGATACTCTCAATGGTTCGTTCGCTCTCGTCGATCTGAGTACCGATTGTGTTTACCTTACGAACCAGTTCTTCGTCCCAGTCTGTCAGTGCATGGGAAGCCAGGGCGATGATTTCCTCGCAGGCCGCACCCATCCGGGTCAGCTCACGATTCAGCTCATTCAGCTGCTCCTGAAAAAAATCTCTCATATTTTGTCCCTCCTTAACCGAATCTGCCGGTAATGTAATCTTCCGTTCTCTTGTCCCTGGGCTGGGAGAACATTTCCTCGGTGTTGCCGTACTCCACCAGATCGCCCAGCAGGAAGAACGCGGTCTGGTCAGAGATACGGACAGCCTGCTGCATATTGTGGGTAACGATGACGATGGTGTACTGTTCTTTCAGCTCCATAGCAAGGTCCTCAATGCGGCTGGTGGAGATGGGGTCCAGTGCGGAAGTAGGCTCGTCCATCAGCAGTACCGTGGGTTCCACTGCCAGAGCACGCGCAATACACAGGCGCTGCTGCTGACCACCGGACATACCCAGCGCATTCTTTTTCAATCTGTCTTTCACTTCATCCCAGATTGCGGCTCCACGGAGTGCCTTTTCCACGATGTCATCCAGCTGGGCCTTATTGGTGATTCCGTGGGTACGGGGGCCGTAGGCAATATTATCGTAAATACTCATCGGGAACGGATTAGGTTTCTGGAAGACCATACCCACTTCCTTGCGGAGGTTGTTGACATCTGTCTCGAAAATGTTTTGACCATTGTACGCAACCTCGCCGGTGATTTTCACAGAGGGAATCAGGTCATTCATCCGGTTCAAGGTTTTCAGGAAAGTGGACTTGCCGCAGCCGGAGGGACCGATCAGGGCGGTGATGGACTTTTCGGGGATTTCAATATTGATATTCTTCAACGCCTGAGTCTGGCCATACCAGAGGTTCAGGTCCTTGACAGTAATAATCGGCTTATTCATAGTTCGCTCCTTTACACAGCGTTCTTTTTCTGAAAATGCTTCGTTACAGCAGATGCTGCCAGATTGATGCCAAATGCCAGCACCATCAGAATCGCCGCAATGGCGAAGGCCACACCAAATTCGCCCTGCTCCTTGGCATAGACATACAGGGCAACGGTCAGCGTTGCACCGGCACTGCTCAGGCCCTCAAAGAAGCCGTTCAGGCTATGGGCGAAACCAGCTGTAAACAGCAGTGCGGCAGATTCGCCCAGGATTCTGCCAACGGACAGGATGCAGCCGGTAACCACGCCGTCCAGGCAGTTGGGCAGGACTACAGTACGGATCACCCGCCACTTGCCTGCGCCCAAACCAAAGGCACCTTCCCGGTAGGACTGGGGCACGGTTTTCAGACTTTCCTGGGTGTTTCGCATAATGGTAGGCAGGTTCATAATGGCCAATGTCAGGGCACCCGCTGTTAGGCAAGTACCAAAATTATTGGAGAACATCAGCATGCCCACCAGGCCATAAATAATGGAAGGGATGCCGGAAAGAGCCTCCGCAGCATACTCAATGATACCCACAACCTTCTGATTGGTAGCATATTCTGTCAAGTAAACAGCCGCGCCGACACCAAGAGGAATGACAACCACAAGGGTGGCAATCACAATGTAAACCGTATTGAGAATATCAGGCAGGATACCGATGGTTTCCGTCAGGTAGCTGGGCTTGGTGCTCAAGAACTCCCAACTCAAATTGGGAATTCCCTGGATCAACACATATCCAACGATATAGGCAGTTAAAGCCGCAGTAATCCCCACCGCAAACCACATCAGCAGCCGCGCTGACCATACATAAAGATTTCTTTTTGCCATATTACATTACTCCCATTAGCAGGATCAGAAGAGCCAGACTTCCCGTTGCGAGGATAAAATAAGGCTTACCCCGAAGGGTCCATCGAAATAAATTGTTATGTCGTACGTTTCTCATTTCTTTTCTCCCTTCAGGAAGAAGTTCAGCGCCGCATTGATCAGCATGATGAACAGGAACAGCACCAGTGCGATGGAGAACAGTGCCTGCCGCTGAAGGCCGCTGGAGTAGGACATTTCGGAAGCCACAGCGGTGGTCAGGAAGCGGACGGACTGGAACAGGGAGTTGGGCATATTGGCTGCGTTGCCCGCAACCATCATAACCGCCATAGCTTCGCCAATGGCACGGCCCACACCCAGAACCACAGCGGCGGCAATGCCGCTCTTGGCTGCGGGAACGGAAACCCGGAACCAGGTTTCTTCGGGGGTTGCTCCCAGAGCCAGGGAAGCATCCTCATAATCCTTGGGAACCGCCTCCAAGGCGGTAACAGACATTTTAATGATAGAGGGCAGAATCATAATGGCCAGCACGATGATAGAAGCCAGCAGGCTGGCACCATCAGGCACATGAAAAATCTTGCGGATACCGGGGACCAGCACCATCATGCCCACAAGGCCATAAACAACCGACGGGATACCCGCCAGCATGGACACGGCCTGTCCCACAATTTCCTTGACCTTCTTAGGTGCCGCCTTTGCCAGATATACTGCTGTCAGAAAACCGATAGGAACACCGATAAGAATTGCACCTGCCGTACCATAGACGCTGGTAAGGATAAACGGTAGGATGCCATAGGTAGGCTCCGCCGCCGTGGAAGCCCATTTTTCGCCAAAGAGAAAGTCAATTAAGCCGATTTCCTTAATAGCGGGGATGCCTGAAACGACCAGGTATACTGTAATGACCAGCACACAAGCCACAGTGATCAGGCCAAGAATTAAGAAGATGCCGTGGACGATATGTTCGAGTAAATTACTTTTCTTTTTCATAAACGCTCACATTCCAAACATAGATTTTACAATCCTGTTTTGTATTTGGCCCCCTCTTTCGAGGGGGCCTGGTGATTTTTGATTAGTTAGCGGGGACAACACCGGCTGCGGAGATAACCTCGCGGGCAGCTTCGGATGTGATGAAGTCGAAGAATGCCTGAGCAGTCTCGGTCAGCGCGGTACCTTCCTTGGTAACCAGAACGAAGGGACGCTGGATGGCATAGGTCTCATCCTTGACGGTCTCATCAGAGGGAGCAACGCCGCCAACCTTAATGGCCTTAACCGTATCCTTCACAGAAGCCAGGGAAGCGTAACCAATGGCGCCGGGGTTCTGGGAAACAGCGGTGATAACGTCGCCGGTGGAGGTCAGCTCCTGACGGTACTGGCACAGGTCCTCAACACCGACGATCTCTTCGAAACCGCTGCGGGTACCGGAACCAGCCTCACGGCCGATCAGGACGATCTCAGCGTCAATGCCGCCGACCTCGGACCAGTTGGTGATCTCACCCTTGTAGATGGCAGCAATCTGCTCAACAGTCAGATCTTCCACAGTGTTCTCAGGGTTAACAATCACAGCGATGCCGTCGTAGGCCAGAACGGTGCCGACCAGGCCCTGCTCCTTCTCTTCTGCCTTCAGCGCACGGGAGGACAGGCCAATGTCGCAGCGGCCTTCCTGAACAGCCTTGATGCCGGAACCAGAGCCGGTGGGGTTGTAAGTAACTTCAACGCCAGCGTTCTCACCCTCGAAGGTTTCCTTCAGAGCGCCGATGACCTTCTCCATAGAGGTAGAGCCATCAGTAGCAACCTTGCCGGACAGACCGTTGTTGCCGCCGCAAGCGGCCAGGCTCAGAGCCATAACTGCGGCCAGAGCAATGCAGATAATTTTCTTCATAAGTAATTTCTCCTTTTAGAATTCATATTGTATTTGGGATTTGCATCCTTTATGACTTCATCATACTGTTCGTATGTAAAATCCGAAAGACAAGGTGTGTAAAATGCTTGTCAAATCTTTACGGCACCTTTTTCATTCTGTATCCGATATATTTCACAGATTCAATCAGGCTGCCGCATGTTCCCAGCTTCTTGCGAAGTGTCTGCACGTGGATATCTACAGTTCTGTTTTTCTCGCTGTAGGTACCATTCCAAATTCGCTCGTACAGCCATTGGCGCGTAAAAACCTCACCGGGATGTTCCATAAAAACCTTCAGCAACTCAAACTCTTTATAAGAAAGTTGGATTGGTTCCTGATCAACCTTTACCTGCCGTTCCTTCAGGGAAAGGCTTATCCCATCTGCTTTATAAACATTCTCGATGGGTGTCCGCTGTACCCGTCTGAGGACTGCTTTGACCCGGGATACCATTTCCATCATACCGAAGGGATTTCCCAGGCAGTCATCCGCACCGGAGTCCAGACAGCGAATCACATCCAGTTCATTGGAGCTTTGCGCCTGCATGATAACCGGAATCGAACCTGCCACGCTGGACTGGCGAATCCGTTTGATCAACACAAGGGGATCTACCCCCGGTAATGCAGCATCCATCAGGATCAGCTCCGGGCATTCTTTTTGAAGGTCTTTCCAAAAGGAATCGGCGCTATCATAACCTTTCGCATCCATCCCCACACAGCGCAATGCGTGTATTTCCAGGTTTCTCCGCTGCGCATCGTGATCGACGCACCAGATCATGGTTTCAACTCCTTTGCTTTGGGATACACCTATATTGTAAAAACAGATTGTAAAATCCAAAAGTCAGCCATAGTAAAATGTATGTATATTTTCCCGCTGTAATGTAAAATCCGGTTGACATAGGGGTGTCAACCGGATTGATTTACTCTCTTTTGGTCAGCACAAAGACAACCGCAGCAATCGCAACTACAATAACCGCAAGGATAGCCACCCAAGTATTGGCAGATTCC
This sequence comes from Oscillospiraceae bacterium, assembly GCA_017939025.1. The sequence goes on along the minus strand of JAGBAI010000098.1, from coordinate 3,080 downwards.
GCAGCGTTCACGGTACTGCTTACAGTGGACTCAGTCACCTGGGGCGCAGTTGTTTCAGGTGCAGTGGGTTCTGGTTCGGAAGTCTCAGCGGCGCCAACGCTGTATGCGCTGACCGTGCCGCTGACCTCAAAAGCAGCCAACAAAATGCCGCTCTCAGGGATAAAGCACAAACCCTCAGGAGCCACATCAGAGGTCAGGTAAGGCTCCGCTTCACCGGGATCTTCTGAGAAGTCACGGGTATTGATGTAGTTGACAAAGGTTGCCGTCTCACCCGCTACATCGATCTTGTAGGCCATGATACCGCCAATGCGTTCCAGTGCGATAAAGGCATAGAGGTCATTACCAACCGTGCCGACGGTGACGCTCTCAGGCTCCGGGCCTTTCTTGGGTGAGCGGCTGTCGTATTCATTGTCATCGTTGGAGCAGTTGAAATATTCAGGGATGTACTTGTTTGACAGCTCCTCGAAGTCCTTGCCGCTGTCAAACACCTGCGTCAGGCCATTTTCATCCACACGGAAGATTGAGAAAGAGCGGCTGCTGAACAGCACAGCTTTGCCCTCAGGCAGGCCATCGGTCACTTCCGGATCAATGACGCGGACCTTTTCGGCTTCCGTACCATCCGCCGCAATCAGAGTTTCCTTGATCTCGTTGCAGAACTCGGTGTCTGCTTCCTCGTCACCCCATTCCCGGGCATCGCCTTCGTTGGCGGTGACCAGATAGGTCTTACCATTGGATTCATACATAGAGATGCCATCAGGCATGTAAGCTGCCACAGCATCGGGATAGGTGTTGGAGGAATAAGCACCGTCCTCAATCAGATCCAGTGCGTTTTCTTCTAGGCTCAGATCCTGATAGCCCAGGCTGTACACACCGCGGTAGGTACCGCTGACCAGATCCAGGATGGCCACAGCATTGGCTTCCTGTAGGGTAATATATGCAGTATTGTTGTCGCAGGCAATGTACTCCGGCTCCAGATCCGCAGAGGGCAGATTGCCCTTGGTCAGTATGACGCCGCTTGCGACCAGTTCCTCACGCTTCTCATCAAACTCTTCAAAGCCAATGTTCTTGTGACTGCTGGAAGCAGGATCTTCAGAGTTCAGCCAAATGATTGTAACCGAACCGGCAGGATCGGTAATGCCCTCGCCATAGCCGTTCCGAGGTTCGCCCTCGTTGGCAACCAGAATTTTGGTGCCGTCGGGAGTGAAGGTCACCATATCGGGCTGAAAACCAGCTTCGATCATGGCAAGCATTTCGCCATCGGTATTCAGAATACCAACATAGCCTGCTGCATCATAATCCTCTGCCTGCAAAGCAACAGCCACAAGCCTCAGATCCGCACAGACAGACACAGAAGTCATATCACCGTAGAAGAATCCGGGATTTACCTCCGCGGCCAGAGCCTTGATATCCAGAGAGGTTGCGGAGATTGCTCCATCCTCCATATTGTTCAGGTCCAGAATGTCCAGCATACCAGTGGCACCGTTAACCACCCAGGCTTTGTTTTCTACCGCATCGTAGGATACGATCTCGGCAACACCGCCGTCGGGGTTGGAAATACCGGAAATATAGGAACCGATCTTATTCAGATCCAGGCCGTTTCCGTTCTCATAGCCGCCAGTCTGTACTTCAGCGGCACTTACAATACCTGCGGGCATCAGCATCAGACAGAGCACCAGAGCCATAGCCGCAGAAATCATGCGTTTTGTGTTTTTCATAAAAGTCACCTTTCTAATGATTCATGGAATAACCACAGCATTAGGATAGCAGGAAATTGTAAAATCTGAAACCAACGAAAGGTAAAACTATTTCAAAGTATTTGTAAAGCAACGTGCATCAATTTAAATTTATGCGGGACCTTGGCGTTGTTCGAGTGAAAAGTATAGTCCGGTTGACAGATAAGTGTCAACCGGACAATTTCACTTTTTCTTAGTCAGCATGAAACCTGCGCACAAGGCCGTAAAGGGTGCCACACTTACAAGTCCAAAGGAGCCTACGATGGTATGGATGATCTCAGCGGATACATATTTATAATTAAAAATGTGTTCTACCGGAGTGCCCTGGGCCATGAATACCATCAGCAGAGCAATGTAGCCACCGGAATAGGCCAGCAGGAGCGTGGTTGTCATGGTGCCCATGGCTGCCCGCCCCACATTCATACCCGACTTCACAGCCTCCCAGGGCTTAATATCGGGTTTCTTTTCTACCACTTCATGTACCGCAGAGGTAATATCCACAGACAGATCCATCACCGCCCCTGAAGATCCAAGGAAAATGGAGGCCATAAAAATCTGTGTTAAGTTCAAATGCCGGAAACCAGCGTACAGCAGACTTTCAGAATAAGCCATCACTGCACCATGGATTTTGAACAGATCCGTAAAGATCATACCCAGCACCATGGTCACCAGAATACCCAGGAAGGAGCCGCTGACTGCGGAAGCGCACCGTTTATCGAATCCATAGACCAGTGCGATCACCAAAGTGGTCAACAGCAGATTGATGGCAAGTCCCACCCAGATAGGGTTATAACCCTTCAGATACAGAGGAACCAGCACTTTCCAGATTGTCAGCACCGTCAATGCAAAGGAGAGAATTGCCCGGACACCGGTGCGTCCGGCAAAGAGAATCAGAAACACCACAAAAACCGCCGCCAGCAGCAGCTCGCCGGGGATGCGGTAATGGTCGGTCATAGTAACCCGGAGGATGGTATCACCGTTGCAGCTGATCACCACCTGTGCCCTGTCCCCTGCCGTAAACAGCTTGTCCTGTTCCAGGGAGCCTTGCAGCAGATTGATGGCTGTTGCAGTCTGCCCCTTAAATGTGCCGTTTGTGAATCTCACCGTGCATCGCTGCTCACCTGAGCGAACCAGGCCCGTATCCACGATGGAAGAATTGTCCACCGAAAGGACCTCCGCGATGCACCGCTGCGCCTCCTGGTACTGCACGGCATCCTCAAATCCTGTTGGAACCGTCAGCAGCAAAGCAATCAACAGCAGGCAGACCACAACCGGCGCATAATATCTCAGTTTTTCTTTTTCCATATGCCCTCCATAAAAACACCCCTGCCAAGGGCAGGGGTGTCC
>JAGBAI010000097.1 GCA_017939025.1 Oscillospiraceae bacterium | reverse complement strand
GTCTGGACGAAAATCCGCTCCGGCAAAACTGCTTCGCACATTTCGGCGAGGTATGTTTGAGGGATTTTGGCCGCGGAGGACGCAGCCTTGCTGGCGCAAGGCAAGGACGACAAGTCCAAAAGCGCCAAACAGAGCCGCCGAAATGCGGTGCGTGTTCGACTCCCATTGGACTAGATCGTGGAATTTCCAAAGAGAGGAACAGTTTTATGAAAATTCTTGCAGTGGGTGCCCACCTGGATGATATTGAGATCGCCTGCGGCGGTACGCTGGCAAAGGCTATCCGGAATGGCCATGATGTCAAAGTGCTGATCATGAGCAAGTCCGGTTATACCAATAAAGAGGGAAAAGTGCAGCGCTCTGACGAGCTGGCCGTGATCGAGGGAATGAATGCACTCCATATGCTGGGCATCCAGAATATTGAGATCCTGAATTTCCCTACAAAGGATATCCCCTGGCAGTCTGATGTTGTGAATGCCATTGATGTCTGTATTGCGCAGTACAATCCGGATATCATCTTCACCCATCATCCCTTTGATACCCATCAGGCCCATGCTGGTGTCAGCAACGCCACCATCGCCGCTGCCCGCAGAAGAAATACCGTGTTCTTCTACGAGCCTATCACCCCCTCCGGCCGCTCCTATGTGGCTTTTAAGCCGGATATGTATGTGGATATCGGAGAGACCATCGATCAGAAAAAGGCATCTCTCCGGGAACACAAGTCCGAATATAACAAGTTTGGTGCGGAGGACTGGGTGACCGGTATTGAGTGCCGCTGCGGATTCCGGGGTTATGAAATCGGAAAAAAATACGCGGAGGCCTTTGAAATCCTCCGGCTGGAAATGGGGTTTGGCAAGGAATGCAATCTTATGTAACACCGCAGTACGTTTTCCGGGAAGCGGCCTTTGTTGAAAATTATAAGCGCTTCGAATCCTGCTTCAAAAAGCTGTATCCCAATTACCGGGTCAGCTATTCCTTTAAAACCAATTATACGCCTTATATCTGCAAGCTGGTAAAGGATCTTGGGGGCTACGCGGAAGTGGTATCCATGATGGAATACACCCTGGCGAAAAAACTGGGGTATCCCGATGACAAGATCATCTTCAATGGCCCCAGCAAGGAAGAATTCCCGGACTGCATTTTGAATGTGGACAATCTGGATGAGTTGAGGGAAGCTCCCAACAAGAAGCTGGGCATCCGGGTCAACATTGACGTGGGCCAGAGCTTTATCAGCCGGTTTGGCATTACGGATCTGGACGAAGCCTTCCGGATCGCCGGTGACCGGATCGTGGGCATCCACTGCCATATCAGCCAGGCAAGATCTCTGGAGGCCTGGGAAAAGCGTACCCGAATCATGCTGGAAATTGCAGATAAGTATTTCCCGGAGGGGAAGCTGGAATACATCGATCTGGGCAGCGGCATGTATGGCGATATGGAAGAAGCCCTGCACAGCCAGTTCAGCAACGTGCCCAGCTATGAAGCGTACGCTGCTGTGACCGCAGGCTTGGTTGCCGAGCATTTCCGGGGCCGTCACTGCCCCATTCTGTTTACCGAGCCGGGAACCACCCTCATTAACCGCTACATTGAATTTGTTTCTAAGGTTATCAGCATCAAGACCATCCGTGGAAAAACCTTTGTGGAACTCAATTGCAGCAAGCACAACCTAGGCGAGATCTGTGAACTGAAAAAACTGCCCATCACTGTGATCCCCCAGGGGGGGGCGCAGCAGATGCTCCGGGATGCGGAACTGGTAGGCTATACCTGTCTGGAGCATGATGTGGTGTACAGAGGCTTTACGGGAGAACTTGCTGTGGGCGATATTGTCATTTTTGGAAATGTTGGCGGATATTCTCTGGTCAGCAAGCCGCCCTTCATCCGGCCCAACTGTCCGATGGTCACAGAAACGGGAATCGAGATCAAACGACAAGAAACTTTTGACGAGGTGTTTCAGACTTATGCGTGATGTTACTGTACTGATCACTGCCTGCGGCAATGTGTATATGCCTGGCATTACTGACAGCTTTAAAAAGAACGGAGAGCGGAAGATCTGGCTGATCGGCGCGGATATGAACCATGATGACACGATCCTGGAGATGTTCGACCAGTATTACCAGGTACCCCGGGGAGATGCGCCCGACTATGCGGATGCCATTGTGGATATCTGTGTCAAGGAGCATGTGGACGTGGTGGTTCCCATTATGTCCGCAGAGCTGGTGACTCTTGCGAAAAATAAGGATAAGTTTGAAAAAGCCGGGGTAAAGCTGTCTGTTTCCAGTCTGGAATCTTTGGAGATTGCCAACAATAAGCTGAAGCTGTTTGTATTCATGCAGGCCAACGGCATCAGCTGCCCCCGGTTCTGCGCCGTCAATTCTGTGGAGGATGTGGACCGGGCGGTGGAGCAGGTGGGTGTGCCCATCGTGTTCAAAACCACCGAGGGCAGCGGCAGCCGGGGCATGCGGATGATCGACCCCAGCAAATCCCGGTTTGATATCCTCTTCCATGAAAAGCCCAATTCCTCTTACATTACCCTCCAGGACTTTAAGGAGACCCTCATGGAGGGGCAGATGCCCAGCATGCTGGCTATGGAATATCTGCCTGGCCATGAATATTCTGTGGATATTCTCTGCGAGGATGGCAAGGTGTTCTACAGCCTGTGCCGCCGGGGACTGAATGTGCAGACCAGCATCATTCTGGACGGCATCGTGGAAGAAAAGCCGGAGATCAGCAAGCTGTGCAACCAGGTGGTGGAAAAGCTGAAGCTGACGGGCAACATCGGCTTCGATGTGAAGGAACGGGCCGACGGAACCCCGGTCATTATGGAGTGCAATCCCCGGGTGACGGCAGGCATTTCGGAATTTACCGCCTCCGGTGTCAATCTGCTTTACTTGAATATCAAGCGCTGCCTGGGTGAACCGATCCCCCAGCTGACGCCCAAGTATGGCGTCATCATGAAGCGGCGCTATCAGGAAATGTACATTGGCTGATATGCTCTGGTTAGGGGGATTCCTGGCAGTTTTGCTCCTGTTTCTGCTGAAAAGGGAATCGGACAAAGAATGCGACCAGCTGTCTGTTGAGGAAATTGAGATCTGCTCAAAAAAGCTGACACAACGGCAAAAACTGGTGTTTCTTTCGGATCTCCATGACAAATCCTTTGGAAAAGACAATTGCAGGCTGGTGGAGGCCATCGCCGGCATAAAGCCCGATGCCATCCTCATTGGCGGCGATATGATGAACGTCCGGACGGGGAAAATCAGTCTGGATGTCACGCAGAAGCTGCTTCGGGACTTAACTGCCATTGCGCCGGTCTGTTATGCGAACGGAAACAATGAGCAGAGGTTGACCTGGGAATACAAACAATTTGGTGCCTACAGAAGCCGGTTCCGGCAGCTGCTGGATTCCTGCGGTGTCTGCTATCTGGATAATAAAAGTGTAGATCTTGGCAGTGTCCGCGTTACCGGACTGGATCTGGAGCTTGACCATTACCATGAATTTGCCCACAAAGCCCTGACGACTGCGTTCATGGACGAGGCTGTGGGAAAGGCAGAGCCGGATAAGTTCAACCTGCTTTTGTGTCATTCTCCCATGTTTCTGGATACCTATGCCCGGTGGGGGGCGGATCTGGTTTTAACGGGCCACTCCCATGGCGGTGTCATCCGGTTCCCTACGGACAGAAACCGGGTGCCGGGGAAGATGAATAACGACCGGGGACTTGTTTCCGGGCAATACCAGCTGTTCCATAAGTATTGCGCCGGTGTTTTCCGGAAAGAAACCTGCTGCATGGTGGTCAGCCGCGGTTTGGGTACCCATACAGTCAATGTAAGAATCAACAATCTGCCCCAGCTCGTGGTTGTGGATCTGCATAATGGGGAAAAATGAGGGTTGGAACCAATCTATAATAAATCCAGGCCGGAGAAAATTCTCCGGCCTGGATTTTTTGTGAAGGGATCCGGCACTGCACGTAATGGCAAAAGCAAGAGGTAATGAAAAGACAGTGAGGAAATACCCTCCGGAGGATCAGCTCAGGGAACGCTGGCGGGCCATTTTCTCTTTCAGCTCCGGCGTGATGTTCCAGACGAAGCGGAACACGACCCAGCTGCCGATGGCGCAGATGGCGGGGAACAGAAGGCACAGTACCTTGATGCCCAGAATGGTGGTGCCGGTCTGGACAGAGACGGCGGCATCGTAGCCGATGATACCCAGCATGGCGACGCCAAAGGAGGAGCCAAGGCCCTGACCAAGGCGGCGGAGCATATTGAAGGTGCCGTTGATGGAACCCTCGGTGCGCTTGCCGGTAAGGTATTCATTATATTCGATGGCCTCAGACAGCATACCCCACTGCATCATGTTGCTTAAGCCGGAGATGCCGGAGGCCAGGGCATTGATGCCGATGTGGAGCCATACGTTGATGCTGGTGAGGATGTGCAGGGCAAAGAGGAACACATACAGTCCGCAGCCCAGCAGCAGGCTTCCCCGGAGAACCTTCTGGGAGCCGATTTTCCGGGTCAGCCTGGGCACCACAGACATGCAGACCAGGCTGACCGGCATGCTGATCATGGAGCCGACACTCATCAGGGCCAGAGAGCCCAGAACATCCGCATACATGTAAGTGCCCAGCGCACCGCCGACACTCATGAGAATGCCGGACAGCAGGCCATGGAGGCACAGGGCCACAAAGGCCCGGTTTACCCGGAAAACTTCCAGAATGTCAGTGACCTGGATGGGGGAGCTGTTGCTGCCGGACTGGGCAGCATTGCGCTCCTCGGTGAAGAAGTAGCAGCCCAGGCAGCAGATGTAGCCAATAATCGCACAGACGGTGACGCCCATGCCGTAACCCAGGGCAGGGCTGCTTTCAAAGAGGGAAATGATTGCGGGGAAGGTCATCTGGGGAACAATGATGCCCAGCATGCCGCCGATACCCCGGGCAGAGGACAGCTCCGACCGCTCGGCATCGTCAGTGGCCATGGCGGAGATGAGGCCGCCCAGAGCGATGTGCTGCATGGCGTAAAACACTTCGTACATCAGATAGGTTACAAAGGCCACCACCAACCGGGACATGCCGGTGACCCAGCCAGGGGCGGTGAAGACCAGAATGCCGGCAATGCCCGTCAGAGGGGCCACCCGCAGGATCCAGGGACGGAATTTATCCCGCTTTCCGCTGCTGGCAGCGAAGGAACGGTCCAGCATGGCACCGATGACCGGGTTTGCCATGGCATCAAAGATTTTCCAGACCAGAGTCATGGCAGCGATGATGGCAGTATCCATCAATGCGACATTAACATAATAGCGGGTCATAAAGGCGCTCATGAGGGAGAAGGTCATGCAGCCGCCGAAATCGCCCAGAGCGTAGCCGATCCGGTGTTTCAGGGTCAGGGGAGAGTTGCTTTTCGACATAGGGAGCCTCCAGATTAAATGACTGCCACAATTATAGCAAGGGCACTTGCATTTTGTTGTGACATATGGCACAATAAAAAGAAAAAAGGGGATGATTCTGTGCGGGAGATCCGGGATCCGGAATTGTTGGAGCAGTATCTGCGGCAATTTCATATCCGTTCTTTTTTTGATACGCCGGATCTGCCCTTCCGGCTGTACGAATATGCACCGGGGGAAATGATCAATGTGCTGCGGCCTGTTGAGGAAAGTATCAAATTTGTGGTCTCCGGGGTCTTTGACCATTACATGATCCTGGATGACGGAAATCCATATCTCATTGCCCACTGTGATGGCTTTGGCTTTCTGGGAGATCTGGCCTTCTGCGGCAGACAGCCGAAGAACCGCTACCAGGAGGTATTGGAAACGGTTCGGGCGGTGGAGCTGCCGCTGGAAGCATGGCGGCATGTGCTGGAAAACGACAACCGGTTTTTGCGGTTTCTCATCGATACTATGGGCCAGCGGCTGACGTTGTCTCTGAATACCCGAATCTGTGATGAAAGCGCGGAGCATGCCATTCTGGCGTACATGCGCTGGCGGTGTCCCAACCAGACCATCACCAATGTCAGTGAAGCGGCCTTCCATACCAATTTCAGCCGCCGTCAGATCCAGCGGGTTCTGAAGGATCTGACGGACAAGGGGGTCTTAATCAGAAAAGGAAAGGGGCACTATGTGCTGAAACACCACTGAACATGCAGCAGAAAAGCCATCCCGCCGGGATGGCTTTTCTGACCGTAGAAAAACCTGCCCGTAGGGGCCGATGCCCACATCGGCCCTGATAAAAATGTTGAAAATTTTCCGAAAATGTAAGGAATACCAGCGTTTTTTTAAAGGTAATGTGGGTGTTGCCCCCGCGATTTTCCCGGTTTACCTTTCTCGAGACGCAGAAAAGCCATCCCGACGGGATGGCTTTTCTGCGCGAGGAAGAAAATAGGAACAAGTAAGGAGATGGATTACACAACAATAAATGCGCAGCTTCCGGGAGCCACTTCGATCTTGCCGGAAACCTTGACACCGGTCAGCTCGGGCAGCTCTCCCTTGGGGCCAGCCACCAGATCGGTGCCGTTGAGGCTCATAACGGAGCTTCTTATGCCGTCGCGGCCTGCCAGAGCGTACAGCTCGGCCTCGCCGGGCAGCTCCACGCAGACGGCATTTTCCAGATCGTTGTTGACGATGAGATAAGCGTAGCCGTCCTTGCCGTCCTTGCGGGAATGGCAGTAGACATGGCCCTCTGCGGCGGCGTCATAGACGGTGGTGCCCATGAGGGTGTTCCACAGCAGAACAGCCCAGTAGTTGGGACGGGGCTCGAAGGTGCCGTGCTGCAGGAAGCCGTAGTCGGAGGAAGCCAGGGTGTTATGGAAGATGATGCCGTCGGTAACGGTGGCGAAGGCACCCAGCTCATTCAGGGTACGCAGGACGTCCAGATAGGTGGAGCCCCAGGTGTTGCCGCCGCCGCCGGCATCGCCGGACTCGGTGACCCACATCTGGGCACCGGGCATGTACTTATCCCGGATGGGAGCATAGCTGCGGGCGCACAGGCCGGCCATGGACAGGTAATCGTCGGTGTGGGCCTGGCTTGCCTGCCAGTGACCGGCGGGCATGACGGATTCCAGACGCTCGGAAATGCCGTTATAGTAGTGGTAGCTGAACACTTCCATGGGCTCTTTGTATTCTGCCATCAGATCGTGGGTGGTAATGGCATCGGGCATGGCATCGCCGATACCTGCGCCGCCCTTGGCACCGGGGCCCATTTCGATGACAGTGGAGTCGGTGGAGCAGGGGCCAACCAGCAGCACGTCGGGATAGTTCTCCCGAACCCACTTGTTTGCGATTTCCTGATCCCGGCGGAAGTGGGCTGCGGTGTAGCCTGCGGGGAAGCCGGAGGTGTTCATCAGGTTGGGCTCGTTGGTGAATTCCACGGCATTGACGGGGACACCGTATTCAATGCTCAGATCCATGATCTGCTTGGCCTGCCAGGGAGACCAGGGGGTCTCGGCATCGTGGATGCCGGGACAGTTGGCGAAGGAGATCAGCAGCTTGCCGTCCACGGCCTTGACAAAGTCCAGCAGGCTCAGCCACTGATCCTTCTGCAGGACGTTCTGGAAGCCGGGGGGAACCACGCCGGGCTCATATTTACCATCAAAGTTGTAGTAGGTCTTATTGGCCCAGGTGCCGGAAACACGAACCCAGACGGGGCCGAAGGCCTTGGCCAGGTTGATGAGACGCTCATTCTTGGTGTCGATGGGATCGTACCACTCCTGGAGCTTGACCATGTCAGCCAGGTTCACCAGGGGAGGAACCGGCTCGGTGCCGGCGATCTGACCGGGGGTGTAGGCCTTCCAGAAGGTGCCGCCGGTGACCTCGGTCATTTCCACGTTGTAGGACATGAGACGTGCGTCAATGGTGCGCAGCTGCTTTGCTGCAGCGGGATTCAGTTTGATATTTGCCATAAAAACAACTCCTGTTTATAATATCTTTTTTTATTATACAGAAAATACCGCATTCAGGGGAGTCTCATTTGACACCAGAATGCGGCATGGCTCTATAAATTATCACGGCGGAATTTGGTTACAAAAGCAACCGGGAAAGGGATACCCGGTCATGGCCCAGCAGCTCTTCAAATACCTTCGCCATTTCCTCCGGGGTGTCCGGAAAACCGAACTGATGCCAGCGGATCACCGTAAACATCAGACCATGGGCAATGAAGTATTCCGTCTGTTCCCGGGCGAAGGGATAGGGCGGGGTGTTTTCCTTCATCCGGTCAACAATCACCGTGGTGCGCTCCAGCAGTAGGTTTTGCAGGCCGTTGTTCTGGATGGCGTCCAGCAGAGCCTCCTGCTTCCGCCAATAGCGGAAAAACCGCAGCTGGGCCTGACCATCCAGACTGCGTCCTCCATTCCACCCCAGCAAGGCATGATCATTGCAGTCTGACAACGCATGATCGATCAGCGCCAGCAGGCAATCTTCTTTGGTGGGAAAATAACGGTAGAAGGTTTTCCGGGGAATGTTCAGCTCCCGGCAAAGACCGGTGAGGGTGATCTTATCGTAGGGCTGCTTTTCCAGGGCCTTCAGCAGCCCGTTTTCCAGCTCCCGCTGGCGGCGGGAGGATTCTTCAGTGTGGCAGATCTTGTACACGGGAAGCTCCTTTTTCTTTTCAGAATATCATATTTGCGGATGGGGTGCAAGGGGGTGAATAGTGCGGTCTTGATAAATATTGGCCAGGTGTGCACAAATTGTTCAGCGGGGCTTGGTAAAATTTAGGGGAATCTAAGGAAAATGGAGGTTTCCCTATGGAACAGTTAAAGCAAATTCCCCTGGCAGAGAATGCTTACGGCTACATCCGGGTCAGCACCCGGGAGCAGAACGAAGAGCGGCAGCGGCTGGCGCTGAAGGAAGCGGGGGTCGGACAGCAGAGGTTGTTTGTGGATAAACAGTCCGGCAAGAATTTTGACCGGCCCCAATACCGGCGGCTGGTGCGAAGGCTTCGGGAAGGGGATCTGCTGTGTGTCAAAAGCATTGACAGGCTGGGCCGCAACTACGAGGAAATTCTGGAGCAGTGGCGCTATCTGACCAAGGACAAAGGGGTGGATATTGTGGTGCTGGACATGCCTCTGCTGGATACCCGCCGGGGAAAGGATCTGGTGGGGACTTTCCTGGCGGATGTGGTTTTGCAGCTGCTGTCCTTTGTGGCAGAAAATGAACGGGTGAATATCCGGCAGAGGCAGGCAGAGGGGATCGCCGCCGCAAAAGCCAGAGGTGTTCAGTTTGGCCGGCCTGCCCGGGTGCTGCCGGAGAATTTCTGGCCCATGGTGGATCAGTGGCAGAACAAACAATTGGCCACAGAGGAACTGCTGCAGCGCAGCGGCCTGTGCCGGTCCAGTCTCTACCGGCTGACCCGGGAACACCGGCAGAAAGGGGCTTGACGAACGTTGGTTCTGCGGGCATAATATCGGTATGATGTTGATAAAGATATAGATAAATTGCCGTTTATCGAATTGGCGTAGGGCCCGTCCTCCTGGACGGGCCGTCGAAAAAATTGACCTCGATGGGCAATTTTTTCGCAACGTTCGCCGTATAAATTCCAGAAATCCGCCCATTGAGGTCGGATTTCTGGGCGGACCGTCCGGGAGGACGGTCCCTACGATGATGTATTCAAACAGCCCGATAAACTGGAATTT
>JAGBAI010000096.1 GCA_017939025.1 Oscillospiraceae bacterium | reverse complement strand
GAAGTCACCGGCCTTCAGTTCCACGCCGTCCAGCTTGGCAACGCCGGAGAAGGTCTCGAAGAACATGTTGGAGGTGAAGGTCAGGGTGGAGGTGCTGGTCTGAACGAAGGTGTTCTTGTTCTCCTTGGGGATCAGGTGGTAAGGCAGAGTGGTGATCTCGCCGTCCGTACCGGGAACCTCGGTCAGCTTGCCGTTAGCATCCAGAGTCAGCTTGGCATTTTCGGACAGGATGTAGGGGATGTTGCCAGCGGTCATGCCATTTTCCTTGTAGGTCATGATGGCAATGCCGTAGCCGAACTCTTCGCTGAAATTGGACTGGATGGTGGCGGTGCCGTTTGCGTCATAGGAGACGGTGCCGCCCATGGGCAGGTTGATGGAGTTGCCGTTGTAGGAGAGGGTCACGAGGCCGTTCGGGGCATAGGTGCCAGCGGCGGGGGCAGCTTTGCAGACTACGGTAACGTTGCTTGTATAACGGTTTGCGGCTGTCACGGCTTCTTCCATAGTATTACAGCCAGGTTCAGAGGAATTTTGTTTACCGTCGTTGTTGGTGTCCACAAAGAAGGGAGAGACGGGCCAGACCCGCACGCCATTGACATCGACAATGGTCTTTTCACCCTTCTCCTGATCATAGGAGGAGATGTACCACATCTTGCCAACAGAAGGGGCGGTGCAGCCATTCATAGTTACGGTGATACCAGCAATTGAACTACTATTGATTTCAACCGCACCATCACTACTGCCGTCGGTGTTGATAAACTTACAGTCAGTGAAGGTGATCGTAGTTTTGTGTGTTGCAACGCTTTCGCTGTAGCAGTTCACAGCACGGTCAGCATAGTTAAATTCGCAGTTATTTACGGTGACATTGGATGCGCCGTAAGTGTAGAAGCTGTGCTCCTGTGCACCGGAATCGAAGTTGCATCCATCAAAGGATACGTTAGTGGCATACAGGTGACGCAGGTTCTTCACAACACATTCCTGGTAGGTAACCTCGGCAACACCATTGGCAAGGCCATGATAGTTTTCAGTAGCACCGGCTGCGGTCAGATTTTTAAAGTGGAAGGTAGAGCCGTTCCAACCCTGCGTCGTGGCAGTGGGGGCATCATTGATGATGACTTTGTCCTTGTCGAAGCCAACAAAGGTCAATTCCTTATTGGCGAAGATGGGCAAATCGTAAGTACCGGCCTCGTTGATCAGAATGGTCTCGCCGCCCTCGCACTCAGCAACGGCAGTGGCAAGGCTGGCATAGCCGTTTTCCCTGTTATCCGAGTCAATAACGACAAAGGGATAGATGGGGAATACCTTCTCACCAGCAACGGTCACGGTTGCGTTGTAGTCCTTGTGATTCTTGACGTTCCACAGAGTATCGCCGCTCTTAGAGCCCTTGTCAAAGCCATTGGCTTTGGTGGCAGCGTCGATGACGATATTGGAGGTACCAGTCAAATAAGATGTATCGATTTCAACGGCGGCCTTGCCGGAAACAGGGGCGCTTGCATTGAAGGTACAACCGCTAATGGTAACGTTAGTTGCGTTTCCACCGTGATTGTAAACCAGCAGAGCCTTACCGGCGCTGTTGAGCGTACAGCCAGAGAAGGTTACGGAACCTGCTCCGTAAGTCCAAAGATGATACTTATCGGCATTGGTTTGATTGAAAATACAGTTTTCAAAACTAACAGTTTGGGCGTAGAGATATCGCTGATCGTTGAGGATACAGTTTTTGTAGGATACATCCACGGTGTTAGCTAAACCAAAATTATCTGTGGATGTACCTTGTGCAGTTAAGTTTTCAAAGTGAATGCTGGAACCGTTCCATGCCTGGTTATTTTCGTTAGCGGCATCAATGATGATAACCTTTTCCTTATCGAAGCCGACAAAGGTCAGATCCTTGTTGTGGAAACCGGGCAGATCATATGTGCCGGCCTCATTGATCAAGATGATGGAACCGGTGGTAGTGGTGGAGGCATTTACAGCATCGGCAAGTGTGTCAAAACCAGTGGATGTAGTTCCATCGGCAGAAGTGACAGTTACGGCAAATACCTTTTCAGAAACAGACCAGAAGCCTCCGTCAACAGCTTTGACTTCATAGCCAGCCGCAACATATTGGGAATTGGTCAAATCCTCGTCAAAAGTACCACCCTTAACGGTGAGCGCTCCGCTGGTATATGTCTTGATGGAGCTATCAACAAATTTGCCACCCTTGATCGTAGCAGTGGAACCGGCCTGAGCAATAAAGGCAGCACCGCCAGAATCCTTACCGCCGGGGCCGGTAAAGGTACCGCCGCTGATGGTCAGAGTACCACCGGAGGTATTTACGGCATAGTTTGTGATGTTTGCATCATAGATAGCGGTATAGTTGCCAGAGCTGATGATAACTTCACCGGCTTCAATGCGGACAGCATGTCTTTTGCCAGTAACAGTAACATTGGATAGCGTGAGTTTACCGCTGTTGTGCTGAATGGTGCTGTTGCTTGTTGCAATACCATTCAGTGTACCATTGGAAATACTCAAGGTACCGCCATTATTTACAATGCTGAGCAGATTAACGGTGCAGCCGTTCAAGTCTAAATTAACTGTTTCTCCGGAAACAACAGTTAATACCGTTTCAACGGAAATTGTTGCGCCAACCTGAGCGGCAACAGCACTTTGTAGCTCTGGAATGGTATCAATGGTAGTATCAATAGGAGGAGCGGGAATTTGGGTCATGGCGATCACAGCTTGGAGTTTGGTCTGGTTGATCTGTGCCCACAGGTCGCCCATTTCTGCCTGCTTTGCCATGATGGCACCCAGCTGGGTCATAACGGATTCGTAGTTTTCCGCAGTGACGGTCTCGGGCAGTGCGTTAATCAGAGCGTTAACTTCGTCAATCTTGGCCTGATCAGCAGCGGCGGCTTCCTCAGCGGCCTTGGCAGCAGCCTCAGCGTCGGCAATGGCCTTCTTGCAGTCCTCAGCGTGGTTTTCAGTAGCGGGGCAAGTCTCGCTTCTGTCGCATTCTACGACCTCGGGCAGAGAATTGTCGGCGGGAGGAGGGGTCTGGTCTGCGGGCTTCTCGGCACCGCAGGCGCACTTGTTGTCCTCGCCATAGCTGTGGGACACCATGGCGACATCTTCGGTGTAAGTATAGCCGCAGCCATCAACGGTGCAGGTGAAGGTCTTCACGCCCAGTGCGGTGCAGGTGGGCTCGGTGGTGACCACGCCCTCGTTCCAGATATGCGTACAGGGTGCCACATAGTTGGGATCGGCTTCGCCGCAGACGGTGCAGGTACCATCCGCAAAGCTGTGGCCAGCGGGGATCACCCGGGTGAGCTGAAGCGTACACTGCTCACACTGTACGATTTTTGCACCATCCTCGGTGCAGGTGGCTGCCTTAGTCACGCTTACATCTGTGCAGCTGGTATGCGCACAGGCGTTGGTTGTGTCTTCCTCTGCCGCGACAGGTACAACGCCGATGGACATAACCATCGCCAGCGCCAGCACGAAAGACAGAAGACGGGTCAAATGATTGTTTTTCATGATCACGACTCCTTTGCTTGGTAAATAAAGTACACATTTTCAGACAGGATCTTTTGTTTTCCCAATGAGAATATTCCCGCTTAAAAGGGGCAGATTATTACCGGTTTTACGAAAAAAAGCAAGATGCGCGACCCTGGTAACAAAGTGTACATTTTCAGACAGGATGATTCTATATGGGAACTTTCATACCCTGTTACTATAGCACAATGTTTCTGAGAAAACAATACTCACTTTTTAATTTTTGTGAATGGAAACAATTAATTTTCGGGTTTCTTCTAAAATGATATCTGGTATTTTTATTATATTAAGGAGGAAATTCCATGAATTACGGTTATATCCGTGTTTCCACAAGAGAACAAAATGAAGACCGGCAGGTCATTGCACTGACAGGGGCCGGGGTGCCCCGGAAGAACATCGTGATGGACAAACAGTCCGGCAAGGATTTCGACCGCCCCGGCTACCGGCGGCTGTGCCGCAGGGTCAGGGCCGGGGATGTGCTGTTCATCAAGAGTATCGACCGCCTGGGCCGCAATTACGATGAGATCCTGGAGCAGTGGCGGTTCCTAACGAAGGAAAAGCACATCGCCATCGTGGTTCTGGATATGCCGCTGCTGGATACCCGGAAGGACAGGGATCTGACGGGAGAACTGATCGCGGATATCGTGCTGCAGCTGCTGTCCTATGTGGCAGAGAAGGAGCGGGAATTTATCCGCCAGCGCCAGGCCGAGGGAATCGCCGCTGCCAAGGCCCGGGGCGTTCAATTCGGCAGAAAACCGATGCCAAGACCGGAAGAATATGAACAGGTTCGCATCCTCTGGGAAAAGAATATACTGTCTGCCAGACAGGCGGCACAGCAGCTGGGAATCTCCCACCATACTTTTCTGAGATGGGCCAGAGGGGATATGTAAACGCGGAAAAGGGCAGATCCGGGAGAAGCCGCCCCAGCCGGACGTTATTTGCGGGTTCTGTGGAAACTGGACAGACTGGCGGGAATACAGTAGCAGCGGAGGTGGTAGGCATGATATCTGCCGCATGGCTGATGATCAGTACATTGCTGTATTCCCTGCAGCTGAACACCGGATCTTTCCCCAAACCACTGTCAGAGGAAGAAGAGCGCCGCTTTCTGCAGCTCTCCCGGGAGGGAGATCTGGAGGCGAGGAATATTCTGGTAGAACGAAATCTGCGCCTGGTGGCCCACATTATGAAGAAGGGATAATGCGCGCAGACGTTTTTCGGATATCGCGAAAAAATGAGGCCCGTGCGTTAGGCACGGGCCTGTGGTTTTTGGTTCTATAATAAATGTTGGGGTCAGGCGATGAGCCTGGCCCCAAAGTCATGTCAAAATAAAAGTTGAGCATAGAGACAAAATCCTTTACAATGAATGTACCCCTACAACACAGAAAAGGAGGTCTCTATGCTCATGT
>JAGBAI010000095.1 GCA_017939025.1 Oscillospiraceae bacterium | reverse complement strand
GCCGACACCGCAAGCCGGAAATACGAATGGGAGAACAGCGTATCCCGCTTTTGCCAGGTCAAAAATCGTTTTGTCGAGCCCCATATTGATGAAGCCAGCAACATTTTCCCCAAGCACGTAAGCGGGCCGCAGTTCGGTAATAACTCTGCACATTTCCGGCCATAGATAGCGGGCATCCTCAAATCCTTTTCGCTGTCCAGCAGAACTAAATGGCTGGCAAGGGAATCCGCCGGAAATGACGGTGACTGTTTCAAGTCCTGTTTTCTCAAAAAACGCCTCCTTCGTAAAGGTAGTGATATCCCGGAACCTGGGTACCTCCGGCCAGCGTTTTTCCAATACGGAGTATGGGAAGTCTGCCCACTCGCATTGGCAAACGGTCTGGAAGCCAGCAGCCTCCGCCGCAAGATCCAGACCGCCAATGCCGGAAAACAGGCTCACATGGGTTAGCTTTTTATTTTCAGTTATTTGGTACCTCCATTTCTTTAGTTTCGGGTACTCTTTCACAGTAGATCACATACCGCTGTTTTCCACCGCTTGCATAAGGGTGGCAGGTCAGCAGTGTAATCATATCCTTACCGGGCTGGATCAGGATTTCTTCGACCTCATGGGGATCAATGATCTTCGTTTCCACCACCTTGTAGGTCAGGGCCTCCCACAGATTGGTGATGATAACCGTATCGCCCACGGTCAGATCCGTAACATAGCGGAAGTAGGAAGCACCGCCGTATCCCCGGTGTCCGGCGATAACAGCATTGGTGTTGGCTCCGCCGATGGGGATGCTTGTTTCAGACAGGATCGCAGCCCCGTCCGCCATGTGCTGATTACTGGCCCCCAGGAATAAAGGCATTTCTAAATCTAACTTAGGAATCTGGATCACACCAAACTTTTCATCCGTCAGGCCGTAGTCTTTCAAGGTAAAGCTGGGTACCTGGTAGGCATAGCTAGTGGATAGACCCGCCTGCCCATTTGCATAGATGCTTTCGTTGTAAGCGGTCATAGCATCCCACAGATCCTGATGCTCCCGTTCTTCCTCTGCTTCCGGTACCGTAGGAAAGACGATGATATCCAGCTCACCATCCTCCGGATCACCAGAAAACCGGCTGAGAAAATCTTCCGCTTCCAGGGTCATTCTCCGGTCAACCACGGCACCCTGAACATAAGGATACACCGCAAGGGACAGTCCTGTGATGAACAGCAGTACCATGAAAACCACATAGAAGCGCTCCCAGTTACTTCTCAGCATAGGTGCCACCTCCATAGTTGTTTGTGAATCTGCGGTAGATTTGGACAGCGGAAACGATGAGAAGGATCAAGCCAATGGCAACAACGATGCCCCAGACAATGCCCTCGATGTATTTCTTCATCCAACTGGATTGCGGCTGTTCCTCCTGAGAGGTTTCTTCCAGAATGACCTCCGCTTCCTCGTAAGGGATACGGGAGCCGCAGACCAGCAGCCGGTGGGTATTCACGCCGTAGGGAGTACAGGTGACCAGGGTACACAGATCTTCGCCGGAGCTGATCCCCAGCAGACTGGTATCATAGGGCAGCACTGTATTGATCTCCCTGACCTGATAAGCCAGGGTCTCGTTCAGGATGCGAAGATAAAACACATCCCCAAGGGTAAGCTGCTCCAAGTCGGTGAACATCTTTTGACTTGCCATGCCGCTGTGACCGGTCAGGAGGGAATGGGTACTTTCGCCGCCGACCGGAAGAGAGCTGCCCAGCAGGTGACCCACG